>CAZUBB010000205.1:6439-8225 GCA_964618485.1 uncultured Pirellulales bacterium | reverse complement strand
GCGGCTGGTGACGAACCATCCCCGGTTGCCTTCGATATAAGGCGCGCAGCAGATGCCCATCAACGGCCAGTCGTTCACGAAGCCGGTGGGAAGTTTCTCGCTGCTATCTTGCCAGAGGAACGAGCCGTCAGCGTCGTTGAACGCCAGCAGGCAGCCCAAGTCGGTCGCGGCCGGATAGCGTTTCAGATAACCGCCGCCGTTGTTGGTGCCGACGTAGACCTTGCCGTTGGCGATCACCGGGTTCCCGTAGCTCTGCGAACCAAGGCGCGCGACCCATTTGATGTTCTTGCTCGAAGCGCGATCCCACTCGCCGGTTTTCTTGTCGAACTTGCCGACTTCCCATTCCGCCGGGATGTTCGTCGCTTCGGGCGTATTATTGCGCGACGGACCGCCGCCCCATTGGTTCCAATCGCCCGGGCCCACAAGGGCCGCTTCCTTCGCGGGTTGCGCGGGCTTCGCGGGCGCGGCGACGGTGCGCACCTTGGCCGGCGCCGAGGCGGGAGACGGCTTGCGAGCGTTCTGCTGCGCGAGCAACTGTGAAGCCACCGACACCACACAGCCGGCGATAAAGGCCAACGAAAGAATGGACCACGTACGTTTCATGTAGGGACGCCTCGAACTGAGGAGGATGATTATTCTTGAGGAGAAAAGAAGAAAAAGAGAAGAGGAGAAAAGAAGGGAGGAGCAAGTGCGCTCCTGTATTACTTCTTTTCTACTTTTCTTCTCTTCTCCTTTTCTCCTCCACACCTATTGAACTTCCACTCGCACGTTGTCCACAAACACTTCCGCGTTCGTGGCGTCGCCGTAGAGGCCGGGGCTGCCGACGAGATTCGGAATGCTGTCTTCCGCTTCGATCGTCCAGGCCTCCGGCTCTTGCTCATCGCGCGGCCAGATCTTGCCGCGCAAGATCGCTTTGCCGTCGGCGTTTTTCGTTTGCAGTTTCACGGTGTACCAGACGTCCGGCTGCCAGGCGAAGGGCGTCGTCCAGGTTTGTTGCGGCTGCGGCGTCCAGGTGTGGAGCATCACCTGTTGGCTCGCGCCCATCAAAAAGAGCTTGTAGCGCTGGCCGATCACGCCCATATCCGGCACCTTGCCGTTCACGACAGCGCCGCGGAAATCGGCCTGGATTGTGTCCCTTGGGGATCGTCGTGATCTTCACCATCGCGCCGTTGCCTTCCACCTTGCGCGGGCCGCGCTGCACTTCCAACTGTGGGCCGCCCTGCGATGTGAGCCCCCACGTCCACTTGGCAAGCACCTTCTCATCCGCGAGGAGTTTGAGGCTCGGGTCGAGCGCCGCTTTGAATTCTTCCGGCTTCGTGAACTTGTCGATCAATTCCAGCTTGCGACTCAGCGTCGTCCACTTCTTTTGCGGCGTCGCGTCGTCGATCTTCGCCGTCGGCTGCTGCGCCGCGGCGAACTCGCCGAGTAGGAAGACGTACAGCATCGCCGCTTGAGGATCGCGGGCCTTCAGTTTGTCGTACAAATCGACGTCGATCCCAATATGCCGATGGCGCAAGCCGACCCAAGTGACCGGCACGACGCCGTCGCTGAAATCAAACTTCCAGGGCAGTTCCGGCACCACGCGGACGCGCCCCGTGGCGGTCAGCTCGCCCTGCTTCGCCGTGACGATCGACGCGCGATGCGCTGGCAATGCGTCTGCGGTGTAAAGTCCCGCTTCGTCGATTTTGCCTGCGGCGTCAACGGTGTAAGTCGACTTCTCTTCTTTGAGAAGCTGTCCCTTCGCGTTAAACACGCGCGTCTTGAATTGCACGGTCTCGCCCGGCTT
>CAZUBB010000205.1:4103-6408 GCA_964618485.1 uncultured Pirellulales bacterium | reverse complement strand
GGGAACGAGCTGCAATTGCGCGGGCTTCGTATCGAGCGCGACATCGGCCTCGACCGCGGGTTCGGGAATCCCGGTCGACTTCGGCTCGCCCGCGTCCGGTTTCGCGAGGCAAACGACGCGGGTCGTCGTGGGAATGTACAACCGGCCGTGCGAGATCACCGGAGAACCGTAAATCTCTTCCCCTTCGAGCCGCTTCCGCTGCACGACCTTGAGCCGATCGCCGTTGGGTTGCACGACGTTCCAGGCGCTCGTCGAGGGGGCATAGATATGTCCGTCCGCGTAAAGCAAACTCGACCGCAACATCGAGCCGACGAGTCGCGTTTTCGAGAGGCTCTCGCCGGTCTTGGCGTCAACGACATGCATGGTGCCGGTGTCTTCGGCGAAGTACAGCTTGTCGTCCAACAGAATCGGCGAGCTGCGGCCAACGGCGATTTCCTTGGTGCGCCAAAGTTCGCCGGTCTGCGTGATGTCGCCGGAGAGCGTGGCGTTGATCGCGCAGATGGCGCCCATCGAGGAATCGTCGCGATTCTCTTCGCTGGAGCCCATGTAAACGGTTTCGCCGATGACCATCGGCGAGCAATTCAATCCGCGCGGCGAGAGCGTGTAGTTCCAGAGCGGCTTGCCGGTCCGCGGCTGAAACGACCAGACGCCGCCGTCGGACGAGCCGAAGATCATTTGCGCCTGGCCTTGAATCACCGCCAACTGCGGCACGCTGTACGTGGTGTCTTCTGGCTGCGGACGCGTGCCGTTGATCCAGCGGCATTCGCCGGTGTTCTTGTCGAAGGCCATGAAGCGGTGCGTCGGCCGCGCCTGGTCGCCCCAGCCGGTGGTGACCGCGCTGATGATCGCCAGGTCGTCGAAGATCACCGGCACGTTGGTCCGTCCGCCGTAGACGTTGACCATGCCGAACTCTTCGCCCAGCGAGCGGGACCAGATCGTTTCGCCGGTCTCGCCGTTAATGCACTGAAACGTGCCTTGCACGCCGAGCGCGTAGACGTTGCCGGTCTCGGGATCGCCGACGCAGTACGACCAGCTCACGCGAGTGTCGGGCACATCGCAGAGGAAAACATTAAAAATGTTCTCCCATTTCTTTTCGCCGGTCACCGCGTCGAGGCAGACAACCTTCTCGCGCTGGCGTTCGGTGAGCGGTTCCTGGATCGCCAGTACGTAGAGCTTGCCGTTCATCACCAGCGGCGTGGAACGGGTCGGCGCTTCCGTACTCGACCAGAGATCGGTGAACTCGTCCCACTCGACGGGGACGTTCACTTCGCGCGAGACGCCGTTCTGCTCCGGACCGCGCCACGAAGGCCAATCCATCGCATCGACCGCCCAGGCGCAGCGACCGACCAAAACAGCTAGCGACAGTGCCAACGAAAAACGAAAACCGGTCCGCAAGACCGGGAGCGACAGCGTCATGATCGACTCGCAGGTGGGCAGATTACGCGGGTCAGGCGAGAGTTACCAGGCCCTTTCAGAATACGGAGAAAGCCCCCGCCGGGCAAGCGGGCGACCCCACCTAACGGCGGGGCGGAAGGCACGTTTTGAATCGTAGAAATCACGGCACTAGTCCGAAGCGCCAGCGAGGGAGAGAATGCGCCGATTCGCAGGAAATCATCGAACAGCGAATCGACGTGCGTTCCCGCTCACTTGCGCGCTGGACGACCAAACTGAACGCCCCGCATCGGGAATTACGCGGCCGGCAATGACGCGGTTCATTCCGGCCAAGTGCTAAGTGCGTGCGCGCGATTCTCATGTGGCGTTTTCCCGGGAAAGGGCGCAAAAAAGCGGCGTCGAACAAGTTTCCTCGTTCGACGCCGCTGGGTTACTTCTTCTTGCGATCGCGGACTACAAGCTTACTCGTCGTCCTCTTCGTCCTCATCCTCGTCGGAGTCTTCGTCGTCTCCGGAGTCGTCGTCTCCGTCGTCGTCGTCCTCCTCGAAGGCATTCTGCTGGCGTTGCTGCTGCATTTTGCCGATCGCGGCCAGGCCCTTGATGACGCCCTCTTCCGCGAGGAAGCGGTACTGAGCGCCGTTCTCGATCATCACCGTTTGGATGCGGAAATGATCGTCACCGGACGACTTGAGCGAGTCGGCCACCTTGGCGAGCGCGGCGCCGTTCTCATCGTCGGCCTTCGAGATCACGCCCAGCAACTTGCCGACGGCCAGCGACATGTTGACCGGTTCCTTTGACGCAGCGCCTTCCGACTTCTTCGAGCCGTCGATCACCTTCTTGATCGAATCGGTCCCGCCGGGGCCGATGGCCAGGAAGGCGGAGTCCTTGCCGATGCCGACGGTGACGTCGATCG
>CAZUBB010000205.1:0-4093 GCA_964618485.1 uncultured Pirellulales bacterium | reverse complement strand
CGACTTTGTCACGATTTTCCGCGTCCTTCGGGACCGGCACGGCGGCGGTATGGAACTTCACGCCTTCATGCTCGGCGACGTTGTACTTCACCTTGGGGAACTCTTCCGCCTGCGAGGCGAGGCCCACCCACTTCTTGAATTTCTCTTCGACCATCGCGCCATCGGCGACCGCGCCGCCGACGACCGCATTGATCGGGCCTTCCCCCTGCACGGTGGCTCCCATCGAAATCGTGCCGTCCTTCAATTGGGCGCCGGCGATTTCGAGCAGGTCTTCAATCAGTTGTTCGGCCAGCTTGCGTTCGTCGTCGCCCAGGCTATCGTCGTTCGCCAGCGCGGCTTCCGCTTGTTGGCGCATCGCGGCGACCGACTGATCGGCGTTAGCGCGGTCCGCGTCGCTCAGCACGCTGTGGGCGTGCAGCGAGACGATTGCTTCCGGCGAGATAAATCCGGCGAAGCGGGAAGGCGTCGCGTTGGATTGATTCGCAGCGAACTGCTGGGCCGCCTTCGTGCCCGGCACCGCGGTCGTCGCGATGTCGAGATAAAGCTGCTTGGCGGCCTGATCGACGTTCCAGCCGAGCGTGACCTGGTCAATTTCGGTCAGCATCTGCGACATGTTGTCGAGCTGTTGCTCGGCCACGGCGCGGCGAGCCTGGTACTGCTCGTCCGACTCGCCTTCTTCTTGTTGCATGCCCGCTTCCATGCCGGTGCGGAGCTGGTCAATGAACATCTCGCGAATCGGCTCAGGCAGGTTCTGCACGTGCACTTCCGCGGCGATGTCATACCGGGTGTTCAAGCCGCCGAGCGTCTTCGTGGGATCTTCCGGCAGGTTTTCCAGGGCTTCCTTCGATTGCGCGAAGAAGGCGAACTGCGCATGCTCCTTCAGGAACACGCTCTGCCGATCGGTGGCGATTTCCCACACGCCGTCGCCGGCGTCGTCGGCCTCTCCGGCGAGTGCCGAGATCGTGGCTTTGACCTTGTCGAACTTGCTGACCGGAACGAACACCAGCACTTGGAACTGGCCGTCCTCCGAGGCGTTGACCGTGGCGCCCCACGGACGCTTGCGATCGATCCCCTCCAGGCCGTGACCTTGCGTCGCGAAGGTGGCGATCGCTTCGATCTGCTGCCCGGCGCCCGGCTGACCGCCGAGGTCGCCCAAATAGCTGACGTCATCCAGCAACTCTTGCAGGCCGCTCACGGAGACCGTGAGAACCGGCTTGCTGGCGGTCTCTTGGGCCAGGCAAGCGATGGGAGCGGCGATCAGCACGATCACCGCCGCGGCGCCCCGGCACAGTTTTCGGAACATCAATTTCTCCTCATGAGTTGTGCGAAAGAAATACCATCTCGGGACGCGAGTCGCGCGTCGTCCTCGGACGACACGGCGCACCGCCCCCCGGAATTGTCTGCTCAACCGCAGTAATACCAGACGCTGACGGCTGGTGTTTCAGCGGAATCGAGAAGGAACCCGGGCAGCCACTTCAAATTCTGTGCCCCCGCCACACGGCTCAAGGGTAGAACATCGCCCGCAGATCGTCCAGCGACCGCCGCGGATGGAGGAGTTTGCCCGCGAAACACGCGAAAGTCCCGAAAGGGTGAGGATGTTGGGTTTTTCCACGGAACACACGGAACGACACGGAAATAGGAGAAGAAGGGCGGCGATGCGAGTTGGAGCGACCATAGCGCTTCGTTCGCAGGTTTCGGCCCTTCTGCCACTTCTCATTCCGTGTCTTTCCGTGTGTTCCGTGGACAATTCTCCTCTCCTTTCGCATGTTTCGCGTGTTTCGCGGGCAACCCCTCCGGCGGATTGCCGTCGGCAGATGGCGGCGACTATGATGGGGAACGTCCAGGCAGCGCCTAGACTTCCCATTTTTCCAACCAGTGCAATTCTGCCATGGCTCTGTATCGTTCACTCGCGTTCGCGTTGTGCCTGTTCGTCGGCGGTTTTTCGCCATGGGTCGCCGCCGAAGATTGGACTGAGTTCCGCGGCGCCGGAAAGCAAGGGCATTCCACCGAGACAGGCATCCCCACCACGTGGAGCGCCACGGAAAACGTCAAATGGCGCGTGGCCGTGCCCGGGAACGGCTGGTCATCGCCGGTCGTGGCCGGGGACCGTGTGTTCCTCACAAGCGCCGTACCGGTGGATGAAACCGCAGAGAAAAGTAATCTCTCGCTGCGCACACTGTGCTACAGCGCCACGACGGGGGAGCTGATCTGGAACACCGAAGTGTTTCTGGAAGACGCCGCGACCGCGCCGGGCATCCACCAGAAGAACAGCCACGCCAGCCCGACGCCGGTGATCGAAGGGGACCGGCTCTACGTTCATTTCGGCCACGAAGGTTCAGCGTGCCTCGACCTGGACGGCAATATCATCTGGAGCACCCAGGAGCTGCGCTACCCGCCGGTGCATGGCGGAGGCCCCTCGCCGGTGCTCTGGCGCGATCGCATCATCTTGACCTGCGACGGCGGCGAAGGGGCGTTCGTCGCCGCGATCTCCAAATCCAACGGCGAACTCCTTTGGAAGCACGAACGGGGCATCCCGGCGCCAAAGACGTTTTCGTTTTGCACGCCGCTCGTGATCAACGTCGCCGGGCGCGATCAGGTCATCGTTCCCGGAGCGAATGTCGTCAGCGCCCTCGACCCGGAGAACGGCGCGCCGATTTGGAGTTATCATTACGAAGGTTATTCGGTGGTGCCGCGGCCGCTGTTTTCGCACGATCTGATTTATCTGTCGACCGGATACGATTCCCCTGAACTGCTGGCGATCCGTCCGGACGGAACCGGCGACGTCACCGAAACGCATCTGGCGTGGCGAGTCGACAAGGGCGCACCCAATACGCCCTCGATGCTGATTGTCGGCGATGAACTCTACATGGTGTCCGACAACGGCGTCGCCACCTGCGTCGATGCCGCTACGGGCGAAAAACATTGGCAAAAGCGGCTGGGCGGCAACTACTCGTCGTCGTTGCTCTATGCCGACGGAAAGATCTTCTTTACTGACGAACTCGGCAAGACGACGGTGATCGCCCCGGGAGTGGAGTACCAAGAGTTGGCCGTCAACGACCTGGCCGAACGCACGTTGGCTTCCTTCGCGACGGCGCCGGGAGCTCTCTTTATCCGCACCGATGCGGCGCTCTACCGCATCGAGTCGCCCGAACAAGAATAGCTGGGAGCGAAGCCATGTGACTTCGTCCCAGCCATTATAACGTTGGGCCGATTTCGTGATTCCGAGGCGTTAGCGCCCTCCGCGTCGGCCGCCTCCGCCACCGCCCTGGTTCCCGCCGCCGCGGTTCCCGCCACCTCCACCACCGCCGCCGCTGGGCGCTCGGGCGGCAGGCGAACCGCCACCGCCGCGCGGAGAGGAAAAGTTCGGCGTACTACGCGCTCCGCCGCCGCGATCACCGGAGCTTGGCGCCGATCGAAACGAATTCTGCGGCGCCCGACTGCTGCGCGCTTCCCCGCCGCCGCTGCGAGCGCGGGATTCGAACGATCGTGACGGCGGCGCAGTCCGCGCGGCCGGAACACTATTGCGGGCGCGGCTTTGAAACTCCTGCGTTGCACGCGATGAAGCGCTGCCGGGGTTGCTGCGCACCGCCGGCGAACGATCGATGCGTGTGCGCCCATCCGGCGCCGGCGTGCGCGGCTGGAACTCACTGCGCGAACCGCGGTCGCCGCCGGAACGATCGCGCGTTTGCAGCTCGCGCGGAATTGCCGATTCGCCGCGACCACTATTGGGGTTCGCCCGGAAGCTTTGCGTACTGGGCGGATTCGACCCTTCACGTGTTCGCGGCGGTTGATTGGTGAACTCCCGCGGAGTTCGCGCGTTGCGGTTGCTGCGCTCCTGACCCGCGATGCGCCCGCCGCGATCGATTTGAGGACGATCGATTTGCGATCGATCATCGCGCGAGCGATTCACTTGCGAACGATCGAGCTGCGAGCGATCGATTGCCGCACGCTCCACCTGCCGCTGATCGTTACGACCTCGAGGGCTCGGCGTACGCGTGCGGTCGGTCGGCGGCAGGTTGAGTTGACCACGAGACGCCACTTCCGAGCGTGGACCGCGATTCGCTTCGCCACGCGCACGGTCGACGGCGGGGTT
>CAZUBB010000204.1:0-8247 GCA_964618485.1 uncultured Pirellulales bacterium | reverse complement strand
CGATCAGTTCCTCGGGATTGCTGCCGCGGACGCCTTCAAAGCGGCTGGCGAAGCCGTAGGGATAGGCGCTCAACGCGCCGCTCTCGGTGGAGATGGTCCCTTTGCCATCCTTGATGCCCCCTTGCCAGGCGGCGGAACCGGTGCGTTTGATCTTCATGACGGGTGCTCCTTGAAAAGATGAAGACCAGCGCATTGTAGGCAGTAATCGAGTCGTTCGCAGCGTGCCAAAAGCCCCGAAGGAGAGTTGCGCTGTTTCACTAGCCCGTAGCGGAAGCGAGGGAGAGTGGACGCCGATTCATGTTCGATGCGTTGCATTGAATCAGCGTCGCCTCTCCCTCGCTGGCGTTGCGGGCTAGTATGGGGAACACCTCACTTACCAAACAGCTTCGGCCCGTCCGTCTTGTATCCGCCCGTTCCGCCTTGGTAGCGTCTCGAGCCCCAGTAATTCAACCACACCGCGCGGGGGTACGCGACGCCGACGTAGTCGCGGCCCCACGTGCCTTGTTCCAGCGTGCGCGGCTGGCCCCAGTTGAACGCTGCGCCGCCGCCGACGTAGCCGTAGTCATACGCCGGCGTCCGCGTCGATTGGGCGAACCGCCGCACCTCCCAGGGGAAGCCGGAGCGGATGTAGTCGTTCTCGATGACGACGCCGCGCGGCTTCTGGTTCCAAGGTTTTTGCGCCCAAGCGCTCGAATTAAGACCGATGCACGAAATCAGCGCGGCTGCGACGAGTAACCAGCGGAGGGATTGGATCATGCGAGTTAGCCTTCCGGATTGCGGTTGAATTTCTGATACGGCAGTCGCACGCCGCGGACGAAGACCTGGTCGGCGCGCTTGATCGTCGTGTCGGGTTTGAAGCCGACGGCGCCGAACGCGGTGACGACGTCGTCCTGATCGACGCCGTCGCCGCTGACGCCGAGGCCGCCGAGAATTGTGCCGCCGCTATAAAGTGGTGCGCTGCCCGGGAAGAACACCACGCCATTCTGATTGGCGATGTTTAGCGGATCGTGAAAGTTGCGGCCCGGATGGAAGGCGTCGAAACCGAGCGCCGTGGTGAACGCGCTCTCCGGGGGCGGGGCGTTTTGATCGACGTTCTCCGCCGTACGCGGATCGACGCCCGGCGTGAGCAATGTCGAGAAGGGGCCGGCCACGGTACCGTCCACGCCGGAGGGGAAACGCGACTCCGCGAGGAACCGAAACGTGCGATTCGTCATCGCCACGCCGCGCGGAACGTCGGGGATGCCGTCGCCGTTGCTGTCGATGCGATCGACGTCGAGGATCGCCAGCGGGTCGGAATAATACGCCACGTTGCGGGCCTTAGCGACTGCGACGTCGATGGAGAAATAGGTGGCGTCGGGCATGCGGAACAGCCCCAGTACGTTGCCGTCAGTGTCAGAGACCGAGAGGACCATCTTGGTGCGACTGCCGAGCGGCAGGCGAATCGCAGCGCGGACTTGCATCGCTTCGTCGACCGCCTGGTCGATGATCTGTAGCACGTCGGCTGCCGAGAGATTACCGCCCGCGTGCGGTAACGCGAGCCAACCTTGCGGCACCGGCGTTCCGGCGATCGCCAGGTCGCCGCTCGTGTTCACCGGTTGATCGGTTCCATTGACGACGCCTTCGCCGAGCGCACGGCCGAAGCCGACGAGGCGATCGACGCCTTGGGGATTGGGTCCGTAGATTTCCAGCGTGATGCCGACGAGATCGATGCGACCAACCGGCAGACTGATACTCGGAATCGCAGCAACGCCGCCGAGAGCGCCAATCGATGCCCCTGGCAAGGCTACGCCGCCAAGTGTTGCGAAGGCGATGTACTCCGCTTCGAGCACGCGCGGCGCGTTGGTGCGATCGGCCTCCGTTTGGCCGACGCCGGGGACGAAGCCTTGCTCATGCGTGGCGTAGCCGTCGATGCCGGGATAGAAGACACCGATGCCGCCGATCAACGTATCGCCGCCGCCGTTGCCGTCGGTATCCCGAAAGATGGGAATGCCGCCCGGTAACGTAGCAATGCCGCGGGCCTGCGCGTCAGGCATCAACCCGGAAACGAAACCGTACGACTCCGGCGCAAAAATGCCTTGGCCGTCGGGGATATAGGCTGGGTCGATGTTAAAGCGCGAAGCAAGATTGATGTCGTCCGCGGTGCCCTTGATGCCATCCGCGCCGGGATGAATCAAACTATCGCGATTGGTGTGTTCGATGGCGAACAAGTCAACGGGGGGCGTATGCTCGATCTCCGGCGGGAAATGGCCGCCGAGTCCGATCGGCGCGACGAAGCCCGGTCCGCGCACCGCGGGGTCGGCGCTGTTGGGATTGGCCTCGACTTCACGCTCGGTGATCGTCGATTGGCTGATGAAGCGTACGGTACGCGAGGTGAGCGGAGTCGTGTTGCCGGAGGTGTTGTCGCCGTTGGCGAAAAACGCGGCGGTGCGCGCCTTGGCGATGGCGCCATCGATGGCGAAGACCAGATCCTCAGTGCGGCCGGCATAAGCGCCGAGCACATTATCTTCGACCCGCACGCCGAGAATGTTCCCGCCGCGATCGACGATGGCGATGATGTAATCTTCACTCGCCGTGGCGGCCGAGGCGCGGTCCAGAAGCGTGGTCACCTCGGGGGCCGTCAATTGCGCAGCGATGATCTGCGATGTGAGAGGCGTGGACGCAATGCTGTTGAGCGCCGGCACGACGTAAAACACGCTATTCGCCGGGCCCGAGGTGTTCGTATTGCGGAGGAAGAACTTGTCAGAGCCCGGATTATAGAGACCCACGGTTTCCGTACCGTTGCCGTCCCAATCTCCGGCAAGCGGTTGCCAGGCGACCGGACTTGGTCCGAAGGAGAATACGGTGTCGGCCGGACCATTGCTGAGCGCATTGCGCAGGTAAACGCGCCCCTGCGCGCCGTCGTACAGGCCGATGCCGTCGACGCCGTTGCCATCCCAATCGCCGGCGATAGGCGACCAGTTGGTCGGCTTGGGCCCGAATTGAAACGTGATGTCGGCCCCGCCAGCCGCCAGCATGTTCTTCAGAAAAAACTTACCGGTCGTGGCGTCATAAAGGCCGACCGAGTCGCTGCCGTTGCCGTCCCAGTCGCCGGCGATCGGTATCCAGTTCGCGCCGCCGGGACCGAAGCGAAACACCTGGTCGGCGACGCCCGAGTTGAGCTCGTTCTTGACGAAGAAGCGGCCGCTGGCAGGGTCGTAAAGCGCGAGCGAGTCGTCGCCGTCGCCATCCCAGTCGCCGGCGAGCGGTAGCCAGTTGTTTCCGTCAGGTCCGTAGCTGCCGGCGATCTGTGCGAAGCCGGCCGTGTTCCCCGTGGCGATGAAGAACTCGCCGGTCGTCTGGTTGTACAGTCCCGCGGTGTCGGTTCCCGTGCCCAGCCAATCGCCGGTCACCGCGACGATACTCGAGGCGGCCAAGAGGACGCGGTTTTCGAGCGGCTCCGGCGCAGGACGCGCGGCGGGCGCCGGGCGTTTGGCGGGCTTCGACCAGAGTTTCGACCACATCCTGCGGTCTCCTGCGCGAGTTCCCTGGATTGCCCAGACCAACGATCAAGTTGGAGTTCTGGGAAAAGATTTTGGGTCGCATCGTGTTTCTCGGTTCCGCAAACGAGAAAACTTCAGGCGACTCTTACGTTTAACGCGACTTTGACCGATAGGTGGATTGTGCCGCGTACCGCCACGACTGGGTGGCCCCCTGCGCGGCGGTTTTCTTGAAGTCGAAGTCGTGAACGCAAGCCGGTTCCATCGCCGACGCCGGAGTCAGCGCTTTACCTGCGCGCTGGGCTGTCTGCTGGCCGGAACTCTGCTTTCGTCAACAATCTCTGGTGCGCCGACGGCGACATGGTTCGACCGCATTTTCTCGCGCAGCGAAACGGCCGAGCCGCTGCAGCAAGATTCAGTTGCCGTCCCCAACGAACTCCCCTCCCTTGCAGGGAGCGGGCAGGAGGAGGGTAGAAGCGTTGAGTCGCCGCAGTACGAAGGGATTCAAACGGCCTACCTAGAAACTGAATCCGAAGTTGATGCGCAGACCTCGCGCGTCGCCCCTCCCCCAGCCCCTCCCTGGAAGGGAGGGGAGCTTGTCGGTCCTGAGATTGCGTCAGCGGAAGTCACTTCGCAGGAGTTACCGTCCCCGGAGATCGTCGCGCCCGAGGTGATTCCGCCGGCGCCGACGTGGTTGCGCGCGCCGGATGTCTCTCCGTTGCCGGCGCCGGTTGAGGAATCGGTCGACTTTGACGCGGCGCTGTTGGCGACTCCGCGCGACGTGCCGCTGGGGTTTACCGGGCCCTCGGGCGTGTTGCCGAGCGAGTATCAACAGTCGAACCACTTTGTGCCGGTGGAGGATCGCTGGCGCGCGGGCTTCATGCCTTGGGATCGTTATGGGCGCGGGCATCCGCTGGTGGATGACTACCCTTACATGGAAGGCTACTGGTGGGATCCGTACAACCAGAATGCGCTCAAGGGGGACTACCCGCTGTGGGGCCAGCACACGTTCATGAACATCACGGCGGCCAGCCTGACGCTGCTGGAGCGCCGCCAGGTGCCGACCGCCACGACGCCGTTTGAAAGCACGCACGACCCGTATCAAGAAGAGTTCTTCGGCAATCCGAATCAGTTCTTCTTCCAGCAATACGCGCGGTTGTCGCTGAACATCTTCCACGGCGACACGTCGTTCAAGCCGCTCGATTGGCAGATCAAGTTGACGCCGGTGTTCAATGCCAACTACCTCGATGTGAACGAGCTCGCCGTGACCGATCCCGATGTGCGCAAGGGGCGTTTCCGCGGGCGCGACGATTGGTCGCTCGAGGAGTGGTTCTTCGAGACGAAGATCGCTGACTTAAGCGCGAACTATGACTTCATGTCGGTCCGCGCCGGCTCGCAGCCGTTCGTCAGCGATTTCCGCGGCTTCGTCTTTTCCGACATCAACCGCGGCGTGCGGCTCTTCGGGACGCGGCTCTCGAATCGCGACCAATTCAACCTGATCTGGTTCGACGAAACCGAAAAAGACACCATCAGCCAACTGAACACGTTCGAGGATCGCCATCAGAACGTGTTCATCGCCAATTACTATCGCCAGGATTTCATCTGGCCCGGCTACACGGCGCAAGTCAGCTTTCATTACAACCGCGACAAGCCGAGCATGAAGTTCGACGACAACGACTTTCTCGTCCGGCCCGATCCTGCGGGCGTGTTTCAGAAGCACGAAGTGACCGCTTATTACATCGGCTGGGCCGGCAACGGGCATATCAGCCGCTTTAACATCAGTCATGCGTTCTACCAGGTGCTCGGCCGCGATTCGATGAACCCCATCGCCGGTGCGCCGCAGGATATCAATGCGCAGATGGCGGCGCTGGAACTCTCGTACGACCGGGACTGGTCGCGCTTCCGGGCGTCGGCGTTTTGGGCTTCCGGCGACAACGACGTGTTCGACCAGGAGGCCGAGGGTTTTGATGCGATCTTCGATAACCCCAACTTCGCCGGCGGCGAGTTCAGCTACTGGAATCGCCAGGCGATTCAACTCTTCGGCGTGAATCTCACCAACCGGTTGAGCCTGCTGCCCGACTTGCGTTCGAGTAAGACGCAAGGGCAGTCGAACTTCGTCAACCCCGGGCTGTATCTGCTGAACTTCGGTTACGACGCCGATCTGACGCCCAAGCTCAAGCTCGTCACGAACGTCAACTTCCTGTGGTTCCAGGAAACCGAAGTGCTGCAGCAGTTCGTGTTTCAGGACCATATCGATCAGGAAATCGGCACCGACTTAAGCACAGGCGTTGAATGGCGGCCGTTGCTCAACAACAACGTGCTCATCATCGCCGGTGTCTCGGGAATCATCCCCGGCGCCGGCTTCGAGGATCTCTATAGCCCCTTGCGCGGCGACGCCGAGGGGATGTTTGCGAGCTTTATTGATGTGGCGTTGACGTATTGAGCGGGAGGAGAAAAGGAGAAGAGAAGAAAAGGAGAAAAGAAGTGAGCAGTAGCGAAGTGAAACAGCGAGCCGGAAGCGTTAGCGCCCGGAGTTAAGCGCTGCCACCGCGCAAGCGAGTCCCAAGTCATAACGCCCCATCGAAATGCAATGATGCAACCTTCCGTTCAGCGAAGATATTTTCATATCGCCCTGCTCATGGTGAGCGTGTCGATGCTGGCCGCCGTCGTCTGGGGGCGCGAGCCTGCGCGACGCGACGTGCACGTGCGCCCCGCGGCGTTGGAGCGGCGACTCGAAACGCCCGTGGCTCTTCCGGCTGCGCCCACGCAGCCTTATAAACCGGGGCTGGAACATTGCGAGGCGTATCCGATTCCCCCTGAATTGCAGGGGATTGATCTCTCGCGGCAAACAGCAGACGAAGCGATGGCCAAGAGTTGGGGCTGCATGCAATGCCATCAACACACCGGCGATCCGCACGGCAAAGCGACCGTGCGTCTGGGTTGCATCGATTGCCATGGCGGCGATCCGTCGGCGACTTCCAAAGAACTCGCGCACGTAGCGCCGATGTTCCCGCAGGGTTGGCTGACCTCAGCAAATCCGGTGCGCTCTTACACGCTGTTGAATCACGAACGGCCGGAGTTCGTACGCTTCGTCAACCCCGGCGACCTGCGGATCGCGCACCTGAGTTGCGGCACGACGAATTGCCATCCGAACGAAACGTTGGCCTCGCGAAAGAGCATGATGACACATGGCGCAATGCTCTGGGGCGCCGCGCTCTACAACAACGGCTCGGTCCCGCACAAGACGCCGCGCTACGGCGAAAGCTACAGCATGTTCGGCGTCGGGCAGCGTTTGCAGACGTACCCGCCCCCAACGCCGGAGGAGATCGCCACGAAGGGCGTGGTGCCGTATCTCGATCCATTGCCGCGCTACGAAATCACGCAGCCCGGCAACGTGCTGCGTATCTTTGAACGCGGCGGGCGCTTTCGCGCGGAAACCGGCATTCCGGAACGCCTGGAAGAACCCGGCCGCCCGCGGGAACGTTTGAGCACCCGAGGTTTGGGGACCGAAAACCGCACCGACCCCGTGTTCGTCGGCCTGCAAAAAACGCGGCTGCTCGATCCGACGCTCAACTTCATGGGAACGAACGATCATCCTGGCGACTATCGTTCCAGCGGTTGTACCGCCTGCCACATGGTGTACGCGAACGATCGCTCGCCGGTCCATTCCGGGCCGTATCACAAGGCAGGACATTTGGGGATGACGCAAAACCCCGATCCGATGATCCCCAAAGGCGAGCGCGGGCATCCGATCGATCACAAGTTCACCACCGGCGTGCCGACAAGCCAGTGCATCACATGCCACGTTCATCCCGGCACGAGCGTGATGAACAGTTATCTCGGCTTCACGTGGTGGGACAACGAAGTCGACGGCGAGTTGATGTACCCTGCGCGGCAGCGACGGCCGAGTTCGGAAGAGCAAGTGCAGGCGATGATGAACAACCCGGAAGAGGCGTCGCTGCGCGGCAACTGGTCCGACCCGAGATTCCTGGAACAAACGAGCGAATTGAATCCTTACCTGAAGCACACGCAGTTCGCCGACTTCCACGGCCACGGGTGGATCTATCGCGCGGTGTTCAAAAAAGATCGTCACGGACACTTGCTCGACCATCGCGACGAAGTGATCGCCCAGCCTGATACGCCGAAACTGCAGGCCGCGATGTGTCCGCCGAGCGACTTGGAACGCCAATGCGGCAAACAGCGCGACGGCGTCCCGGTGCACTTGATGGACATTCACCTGGAAAAAGGAATGCACTGCGTCGATTGTCATTTTCACCAGGACGTGCACGGCAACACGAAACTGTATGGAGAAGTGCGCGCGGCCATTGAAATCTCGTGCATCGATTGCCACGGGACCGTGAAAGAGCGCGCGAAATTGATTACCACAGGCCCAGCCGCGCCGCTAGGCGGTACGAATCTGCGCAAGTTCCGCACGCCGTTCGGCAAGCCGAGATTCGAGGATCGCGGCGACGTGATCATTCAGAATTCGATGGTTGAAGAAAACCTCTGCTGGGAAGTCACACAGGTTTGCGACACGATCAACCCGGTGAGTAAGCATTTCAACGCCAACGCGCAGCTCGCCAAGACGGTGCGATTCGACGCGCAGGGGAATTTCGTCTACGGCGATCTACCCCAGGGCGCCGGCGAGCGCTGCGCGCATGACAACGAGACGATGAACTGCATCGCTTGCCACAGCAGTTGGAACCCGAGCTGTTATGGCTGCCATTTGCCGCAACGGGCGAACGTCAAGATGCCGCTCCTGCACAACGAA
>CAZUBB010000203.1:7029-8367 GCA_964618485.1 uncultured Pirellulales bacterium | reverse complement strand
TACGTTTCCACGTCGAATTTGAACGGGCCGCGGCTGGAAATCTCGACCGGCGGCTCCGGTTCTTTCGTTTCCTGAGATGGCGCCGCTTCCGCGTCCGGTTTCTTCAGCCCCTCGAGCGCCAGGTGCAGCTTCACGTCGCGTTTCAGCGAAAAGCTGCGAATGCCGCCGATGCTCGGCCCGCGCTTTCCGCCGTCCGCAGAACGATCGGGAAGCAGTTCCATCCACATCTCGCGCCCAGTCCCGTGCGAGTTGCCCAGCCGGAAGTCGACCGGCGCGTTGCTGTGAACCGCGTTATCGGCCATCTCGACGTCGCGGGTGTGAATTAGCAAGTCGTCTTCCGGCCCGGGATCGCGCTGCTGGCTCTGGATGACGATCTCGCCGTTCAACTCGCCACCAATCAACTTGCCGACGCGGGCCATGCGGATGTTGAATTCGTCGAACTGCAGCAGGGCTCCTTCCGGAGCGCGCATGACCACGGCGCGGCGGGCCTTCTCTTCGTCGCTGAGCAATTCGTGCCCCTCGGGCAACAGCAGCACGGTGCAAGGTTTCAGTTCGACGCGCCCGTCTCCCAGGGTTTGATAGTCCTTCAGAATCAACATCCCCTGGCTGGTTTCGAGCACCTTGGCATTGTTGAGTTCCCAATCGCCCGGCTGAAAATACACCGCCAGCCGCCGCTTCTGTTCCTCGAGCGCCGGGAGATTCGGATCGGCCACCGTGATGACATTGCGTTCCTTCTTCGTACTCGCCGGCTCAATAAACGGCACAGCCGCCACGCGATACGCAACGAACGTCACCAGGCACAACGTAAAGGCCAGCGCCGCATGCTTCCCCCGAGCCATCCGCGGATACCGCTCAGGCGTCCAAGCATCCCAACGAGCGCGAAAGCGGTGAAAGGCGGCAAGGGAAGGCATGGGGGGGAGAGATTCGTTTTCGGTGTTCAGTGAGAGGAGAAAAGGAGAATAGAAGAAAAGAAGGGGAGTGTTCAGTTTTCGGTTTTCAGTGTTCAGTTGTTACGATGCGCGAGCAATTTCTGACTCCGTGCTCCGTACTCCAAGCTCCCAACTCCTCACTCGTACTTCCGCACCAGTTCCTCCCACCGGCGCTGCGCTTTGAGAATCACTTCAATCGTTTCCCTCACCGCTCCGTCGCCGCCGCGGGCTTGCGTTGTGTACGAGGCGGCGGCGCGGAGTTCGTCGGGGGCGTCGGCTACCGTGACGCCCAGGCCGACATAACGGATCGCCGGCAGGTCGGGGAGGTCGTCGCCGATGTAACAGATCTGCTCGGGCCCGAGCTGCAGTTGATTCATGATCTCGCGCACGACCGCCAATTTCTGGTCGG
>CAZUBB010000203.1:2741-7019 GCA_964618485.1 uncultured Pirellulales bacterium | reverse complement strand
CCTGCCGACCGTGTCGCTGCTGAGTCGGATCGCGGTCGGTCCCCTGACGGACGATGTCGATTCCCAGTTCCGCCGCGCGGACGCTGACGACATGCGACGTGCGGCCGGTGACGATGCCGAACTTCCCTCCCGCACGACGCCAAAGCTTCACGCCCAGCCCATCGCGGATGTGAAATCGCTTCGACTCGATCCCCTGGTTATCAAAAATCACGCCGCCATCGGTGAACACGCCGTCCACGTCGGACAGGATCAACTCGATCGGTCGGCAAAGCTCGGCCCAAGGCATCGGTAACCATTACCGTCGGCAGGAAAACGCATCGCCGGAATGTCCGGCGGGCAGATTGTATCGTTCACGCCAGCGCGAGCCAGACGAATCTGGGCATTACGCGCGGGGGCCGCCAATTGCCCCGACGTCCCAGCCTACCCAATTCGCGCCGCGGAGACGTTTCGCAGCTGATCGGCTGTATAAACGCCGTGTTCGCAGATGATTCCGCGAATCAGATTGCCGGGTGTGACGTCGAAGGCGGGATTATACACCGCGACGCCCTCCGGCGCGGTGCGGCGGCCGAAGCCTTCGGTAATTTCCTCCGCGGCTCGTTGCTCAATGGGAATGGCGTCGCCGTCGGGCAGGCTCAGATCAAAGGTGCTCGTGGGTGCGGCCACGTAAAACGGGATTCCGTGCGAAACGGCGAGCACCGCCACGCCGTACGTGCCGATCTTGTTGGCAGTGTCGCCGTTGGCCGCGATTCTGTCGGCCCCGACCACGACCGCCTGCACGCGGCCCGACTGCATCACGTGTGCGGCCATATTGTCGCAAATCAGCGTGGCGGGCACTCCGCGCTGCGCGAGTTCCCACGCGGTCAGCCGCGCACCTTGCAGGAGCGGCCGTGTCTCGTCAACCCAGACGTGGAGCCGCTTCCCCTCCTCGTGGGCCTGAAAGATCACCGCCAGCGCCGTGCCGAAGTCCGAGGTGGCCAACCCGCCGGCGTTGCAGTGCGTAAGCACGCCATCGCCGTCCTGCAGGAGCGCCGCGCCATGCCGTCCGATCGCGCGGCACATGGCGCGATCTTCGTTTTCGATCGCCCTGGCCTCGGCCAACAGCGAGGCCGCGATGGCAGTCTCGGACGTGCGGCCGCGCAAGGCTTCCGCGGTCCGGCGCATGCGAGCGAGCGCCCAAAAAAGATTCACAGCCGTGGGGCGGCTCGCCGCGAGGCGTTCGATGGCGCTATCGAGAGCTGCGAAGAATTGCGCTTCGCCTGAGCTGGTTTCCTCTTGGATTCCCAGGCACACGCCGTAGGCCGCAGCGCAACCGATGGCCGGCGCGCCGCGGACTACGAGGCGTCGAATGGCCAGCACCAGTTCGTCAACGGATCGATAGTCGACGAACGCCGTCTCCAGCGGCAGACGCGTTTGATCGAGCAAGCGCAACGCGCCGGGCAATTCCCCGATCCACTCCAACGTCCGGGGAATTTCCACCGCGTTGCCGCCGCGTAGGTCCGAGCTCACGGGCCGCCATCCTGCGACGTGTCTGGTTTTTCAACAGGCGACGATTTCTCCTCACTCTTGCGCCGTTCGTAATTGCCTCCACGCCGATCATCTTGTTCATCGTCCCAGGGGCGGTCGCTACGTGGGCCGCGACCCCCGCCGCGCCGGCCTCCGCGATCATCCGGCGGTGGTCCCGGCGGACCGAATCCGCCGCGACGACCGAACGACTCTCCGCCGAAGCGCATGGCCCATTCCCGGGCGAGCTCCTTCGCGGCTTCGTCCGGCGGCAACATGAAGATGCGGTTCTTATCCTCGTCGCGCAGTCCCCCTTCCTCGCCGTCAAACAACTGCGTGTACTTGCCGCGCGCATCGGGCCGCGAATCAAAACCGCGGAAGGGGCGATCGAAGTTGTCTCGCATCATGGTGCGCCACCATTCGGCCAGTGCGAGTTTCTTCAGCTCCAGGTCCTCCAGTTCGCGTAGTCGTTTGCTCGGCTCCGCGGACAGGCGATTCTCGAGCTGCGCGAAATCGAACTGCGTAAACGGCAACTCGTCCTCGCGCCCCTTCGGCTCCATGAGGCACTGCACGATCGTCCCCATTGCCTTCCAGTGCCGAACCATGTCGTCGACGTTCTTGACTCGCGGAAAATCCCGTAGCTTCGGATCGAGCTCGGCGCGCTTAACGAGCTCGTCCTCATGATTATGGGCGTACTCTTCGATCCACTCATGCACGATGCGGCGATCATCGTCCGGAAGGTCGGCCAGGATCATCTCCCGCATCCGCTTGAGCCTGGCTTGCGGATCGCTGAGATCGCGGAGAGCCTGTTGTTGCGGTAGTTTGAGGCTTCCCAGCCATTCGTGGTAACGCACCATCACGCGACGCAACTCGGCTTGGTCAGGGTCCCTTTGCAAGGCTTGCTCGAAGGCCCGTAGCCGTTCCCGCTCGCTTTCGCCGATCACCCCTTCAAACTTCTGCCAGGTGCTCGCCACGGCGGCCTTTTCCTCAGCCGTCATCGCGGTCAAACGAGCCGCGATGGTTTTGGCGGTGGCCGCGGAGCTCTCCGCAGGCGCGGCGGCGGCAGTCGCCGGCGGGAACAAATTCTCCTTCGCCAGCATCCGCGCGAATTCAATCGATTCAACCGAACGATAGGCCTCGTAGTTCTCCAGAATCGGCAGGTCGGCCGCGAGCTGCGCGTTTGGGTCGGGAAAGATCAGCCGCACGGCGACGAAACTCACCAACGCGCACGCCGCCAAGGCAACGCCGGCCTTCAACCACCAGTCGCGGCTCTTGCGCCAGCGACCGCCGAAGGTGTTGGCCTGCGACTCCTGTTCTTTGAGTACGACCGCCTCGACCGTCGTCGTGGCGAATGAGTCGCTCACCTCGGCCCGCGGCAGTGTTTCAAGGGCGTCCCACACGCGCGTCAGCTTCCGCAGCGATTCGCGGACCGTCGGCTCTTCGGTCAGGCGTCGTTCTAATCGGCGGCGCGCTTCTTCGTCCAACTCGTCGTCCAGATAGGCGACCAGTTCTTCTTCGAGCGCGCTCGGATCGTGTTCGCGTCCCGTCGACGGCTTCATGACTGGTCCGGGTGTTCGCCCCGCTCCAGGTACGGCTCAAGCACTTCCCTCAGGTTCACTCGGGCGCGTGTCAACAGCGACTTCACCGCCTTCGTGGTCATCCGCATCGTCTGGGCGATTTCTTCGTAGCTCATCCCCTCGAACTTATTGAGCAAGACCGCCATCCGCTGCCGCTCGCCGAGGGCCTCGACCGCCAGACGCACGACATCCCGCATTTCGGCCTTGTCGAGCAGCCGCGTCGGCATCTGCCCGCTCGCCGCTTGTGCGAGCTGGTCGAACCCGATCGTGGCGCCCGAGTCTCCCCCCATTTTCCCTTCCCAATGCACCTCGCGACGGCGGCGTTGCGACCGCATCGAGTTCGAGGCGACGTTATTGGCGATCGTGAAGAGCCACGTCGAAAACTTCGACAGCGGCACATACGATTTTCGATTTCGGTAGACCCGCAGGAACGTCTCCTGGGCCAGGTCTTCCGCTACTTCCCGCCGTCCGACCAGGTGCTCGAGCACCGTCACGAGTCGGTTCTGGTAGCGCAGAACCAATTCCTCGAACGCCGCCGCGTTGTCCGCGCGCACATCGAGCATCAGCCGCACATCGGGGTCGCGCTGTTCGTAACTCTGACCGCTCGGTTCGCTCGTCGCCAAGACGGCTCCCATGGACATCGCCCGCAGGGGTGGATCGGACTGCCGTCGGCGGTCAAGCCGCCCGCGCGACGTTTCGTCCCAGTTCAATGTAGTCGTCGGTCGTTCCCCGAACCAGCCGATCGAGCCACCCCCCTCATAAACCCCGCGCCAGCCAGGTGGTTTCTGCCGCCCCGACATTCCGTACGATGCGGCGAATCCCCCTTGTAGCTTCCCTGAACGCCCGCCGCGACTTACGATTAAGGACATGAGCTCGAACGCCGCCACGCCCGACGATGAACGCCGAACCCCATCCCAGGAACGTGCCGAAGCGATGCGGCGCAACGCCGCGGAAGCGACCCAGAAAAGCGTCAACTTCCTCCGCCCGCGCGTCTATCAGGCCTGGTCCAACCTGCGGGTGTGGCTGCCGTTCTTCGATACGCCGAACCGCCGGGCGCGGCAAGTGCGCTACTCCCCCAACGATTGTCGCACGGGACTCTTTTGGGACGTCGCCCTCCCGCGGCAATGCTGTCGCTGCGGCACGACCGACGGCCTCAAGAGCCAGGAATTCAAACAGTCGATCCGCGTCTTCGACTACCCGT
>CAZUBB010000203.1:0-2731 GCA_964618485.1 uncultured Pirellulales bacterium | reverse complement strand
GCTGCGCTGATGTCCGGCGGCATCCTGTTCCTGGCTTTCCTGGCGTCTTCGCTCCTTTCCTACACCATTCTGTTCTCGCTTCTGGCGATCGCCGCGTTCATCGTCGCCGTCGCCAGCGCTTTGCTCTTGCTCAAGAGCTGGGTCGAAGACGTCCGGCTGCGGCTATTCGCGTGCGCTGAGCATACCGAAGAACTGCAGCCCCCCGACCTCGTCGTGCACGACAACGAGCTCACGGTCGTACTACCGAGCGAATCGCTGGCCGAAGCCGCGGCCGCGGAGCTCAAGCAACAGCGCCGCGGCAAACGGGCGGCAGGCGAGTCGAGCGGCTCGTATCGATCGGCCTCGAGCGCCTCCAGCGCACCGCCCGCGGCCATCCCCGTGAACCAACCGCCGTTGCCACCGCGCCCGCTGGTGCCGGACCTCCCGCCGATCAAACTGGCGGGGGATGATGATGATCCTTTGCCGTAAATACCGCAGTCTGCATTGTCGTTCGACGACGAACTTGCCTCGCGTGCAATACGTCGCGTCGGCGGTTACAATGCGCCGCGCAGGCTACAAAGCGAATTTCAAGACGCCACTGCACTGAGGATGAACTCAATGACATCTCGCGCACCTACGGCATCGACCTTTCGCCCCACGCGACGTCAGTTCCTCGGCGCCGCCGGCGCCACGCTGGCCGCCAGTGCGATCGGCGCGCCGATGATCATCCCGCGCAGCGCGCTGGCCGCGCCGGGCAAGCCGGGGGCGAATGACCGCATCACCGTGGGGGCGATTGGCGTGGGCGGACGCGCCACGTTGCTCTTGCAGCAGTTGCCGGAGTCGGCCCAGATTGTCGCGCTCTCCGATTGCAATCTGCCGCGGGCCGAGAAGTTCAAAGCCGACCACCAGGGCGACTACCCGGTCTACCAGGACTATCACCAGATCCTCGATCGCCAGGATATCGACGCCGTGATCGTCGCCACGGGCGAATTCCAACGCGTCGTGCCGTGCATCCACGCCTGCCAGGCCGGCAAGGATGTCTACGCCGAAAAGCCGCTCACGCTCTACATCCAGGAAGGCCGAGCGCTCGTCGACGCGGTCCGCCGCCATAAGCGCATTCTGCAGGTCGGGTCGCAACAGCGTTCGATGGAAATGAACCGCGTGGCCTGCGAGCTGATTCGCTCCGGCGGGCTCGGCAAGGTGCTCGAAGTCCGCGCGATCAACTACCCTGGCGCGAACGCCTCGCCCGCCGATGGACTTCCCGAAGAGCCGGTTCCCGCCGGGCTCGATTGGAACCTGTGGCTCAATCAGGCCGCGGCTCGTCCTTATAACGGCGCCTGGATGGGCTGGATGGGCTGGCGCGACTTCGCCGGCGGCGAGATGACCAACTGGGGCGCTCACGGCGTCGACCAGATTCAATGGGCGCTCGGCGCGGATGGCACGGGCCCCGTAGAAATGAAACCGCTCACCGAAGGTTCCAACGGCGCGGTCTCGATGCGCTATGCCAGCGGCGTGGATGTGAATTTCGTCATCGAGCCCGGCAAAGGTCCGATGGGGGGCGCGGTCTTCGTCTGCGAAAAGGGGAAGCTCGAAATCAACCGCAACAAGTTCTCGTCCAACCCGCCGGAGATCGCCGCCGAGCTGTCCAAGAAGGTCGACCTCGTCGAAGAGGAGCGTAAATGGAGCGACGAGCTTGCGCTCTGGCAGGCCAAATGGCACATGCAGAACTGGCTCGGCTGTATGCGCAGCCGAGAACTGCCGATCGCCGACGTCGAAGTCGGCCATCGCTCGATCAGCGTCTGCCACCTCGCCAACATCACCCGCGCCGTCGGCCGCCCGCTGCGCTGGAACCCCGAACAGGAACAATTCGAGGGTGACGAAGAAGCGAACCAACATCTCACTCGCCCTCGCCGCGCCGGCTTCGAATTGCCGACGGGCTGAGTTCAACCTAATAATGAGCGAAACCGTCCGGTCGCAAAAGCGGCCGTAACTCCGGGCGCTAACGCTTCCGGCTCGCAAAGCTCCTGACTCCTCACTACAGCCTCCAGCCTCCCCCCTCCAGCCTGCCCATGTCCGAGCTCGACGCGCTTCGTCTTTCGCTCGTCAGCGGCGTGGGGCCGCGGGCGTGGCAGGAATTATTAACGGCCTTTGGATCGCCCACGCGCGTGCTTGACGCGATGCCGAGCGAGTTGCAGGCCGTCGACGGCATAGGCCCCAAGCTCAGTCAAGCCATTGCTCGCGCACGTCACGAGATCGACGCCGAAGCGGAGCTGGAGCTTTGTAAGAAACACGATATCGAAATTCTCTTCGCCCGTGGCGAAGGCTATCCCGCGCCGCTGCTAGAGATTCCCGACCCGCCGGGAATCCTCTATCGCCGCGGAACCATCGTGCCGCAAGACGCGATGGCGATCGGCATCGTCGGCTCGCGGCATGCGAGCACGTACGGCATCTCGCAAGCGGAACGCCTCGCCGGCTCGCTCGCACGCGCCGGCTTCACGATCGTCTCCGGACTCGCACGCGGCATCGACGCCGCGGCGCATCGCGCTGCACTGTTGGCTGGCGGCCGGACGATCGCTGTCCTCGGCAGCGGGCTGCTCAACCTCTATCCGCCGGAGCACGCCGAGCTCGCGCACGAAGTGACCAAATCCGGAGCGCTATTAAGCGAAGCGCCTCTCAAGATGGGCCCGCACCGAACGCTCTTCCCGCAGCGCAACCGCCTCATCTCCGGGCTGTCGCGCGGCGTGATTGTGAT
>CAZUBB010000202.1:4383-8480 GCA_964618485.1 uncultured Pirellulales bacterium | reverse complement strand
GTTCGGCTGACCCAGCACGCCGGCTTGCGAAAGCGGCGTGGTGTCCGGGCTGCTCGTCACGAGCGGCGGCAGCGGACTTCCCTTGGTCCACCACAGCAGATAGTCGCCACGGACCCACAGGATTCCGCCCGTCGACTTCTTGCAACTGCAAGCGCCGCAGTCCTTGCCGCAATCGTTGCAGTCCGCGCCGGCGTGCATGTGGGCCGACTCACGGGCCGTTCCCTGCGACAGCGTCGATTCATCCGCCGTCGGCGCACCGGGCGTAACGGCGTCGAGCGGTTGCCCCGGCAGCGGCGCGGGTCCCGGCTCGTCCTGCAAGCTCACCGGCACGACCTGCGCGGCGCGCTCCAGCGGGTACTGCGATACCGCAGGCGCGGCGGGCGGTGCCGCTTTCTGTCCCGGCGGCAGTTGCCGCACGAATTGATCATAACGCTGTACTAAAGCCGCCTGGCTGGTCGCCGACGTCTGCTGGACCGCTTGCTGCGCTTGCCCCGGAGCAGCCTGGTAGTACGCCTGTTGAGCCGGTTGCGGCTGAACGGGCTGGTGGACCGGCTGCAGCTGCTGCGGCTGGCGAGACTGGGGCGCCCCCTGTTGCACCGGCCGGAAGGCCACGGTCGCCTGACCGCCGGCGGCGACCGGCGGAGAAGCGATGGGAATGGGGTTCGGCGGCGGCGTAAATGCCTGCGGCGCCTGTCCCAGCGCCGCGGACGTGACTCCGCAAGCGCATGCAAGGCTCACCCTCCTAAGCCATGCGGTGGTTGGGGTTGACATGATCGAGCCTCAATGTGGGTTCGTTGGGTCCTGACGAAAGAAGCGGCAACGCGGGAAGCGCCGCTTCTTCTCACGATTCCTAATCGGCGGATTGTGACGAATTGTCCAAAGATTTCGGCCCAAAGCCCGCCCGCTGATACATCCGAAACAATCCGCAAACCCTTCGGGACCGTTTCAGTCAACGCAGATTTCCTATTGTCGCGAGATGGCTTCGCGAACATGCGCGAACTCGCCTTTCGCGCCGCCGTGCGTTTTGCTACCGTCTCGCCCCTGCAAATTTTCCTGGCTATACGGGCACGGGAGCTGCGATTGCCATGCTGCGGATCTGGTTGGCCTGCTTGGTGGGCGTGGGCGTTTGGTCAGTCGGAAACTCCGCGATCGCGGATCCCCCCTGGACGCGCCTCCTGGCGACGCACCGCCCCGACGCCGACCCCGAAAAGGTTTACCGCCTCACCGAAAACGACGGCCCCTGGCTGATCATGGCGGCCTCTTTCGCCGGCGACGGCGCTGAGAAACAGGCCCAAGAATTGGTGCTCGAACTGCGCAAACGCTACAAGTTGCCGGCCTACATCCACGAGATGGACTTCGAATTCAAAGACGCCGAAGGCCGCGGCGTCGACCGCTACGGCGAGCCGCTCAAGTTCAAGTACCAGCGCGACGGCGGCGCTCAATACGCCGTTCTGGTCGGCGACTTCCCGGACGCCTCGAATGAGACGGCGCAGAAAGCCCTGCGCCGCGTCAAGACGATGACGCCGGAATCAATCGCCATCAAAGACGGCGAGACCACTAACCTGCAATTGGCCAACTGGCGTGAAATCTGCCGCTGGGGGACCAACAACAAGAAGCGCGGCCCGATGGGAACGGCGTTCCTGACCACGAACCCCATCCTGCCGGACGAATACTTCAATCCCAAGGGGGGCCTCGACCCCGAAGTGGCCGAGTGGAACAAGCCGGTCGAACACAGCCTGCTAAAGTGCCCCGGCAAATTCACGCTGCAGGTGGCTACTTTCCGCGGCAAATCGGAAATCCGCCAGGATAAAGTCAAGGCGATCGAAAAAGGCGAAGCCGAATTCCGGGGCAGCCTCGACAAGGCCACCGAGGCAGCGCACAAGATGACCGTCGCCCTTCGCGCCAAAGGCTACGAGGCCTACGAGTTCCACGACCGCAACGCCAGCATCGTCACCGTCGGAAGCTTCAACACCATGGGCACGCCGCGTTCCGACGGCAAAACGGAGATCAATCCGGAGATCCACTCGCTGATGAAGCGCTTCGGCTCCAACAACTCGATCTCCGGCGACGGCACGTCGAACGGCCAGGCGAGCGCTTACTTGCTCCCCAAGACGATCATCGGCCTCCCGTTCGACATGAGCCCCATCCCCATCCACGTCCCCCGCGTCTCGATCAGCCAGGCCTACAGCCGACGGGATTAGGAACCATGAATGATGAATGCAGAATGATGAACAGAGCGTATGCCCGTTTATACTTCATCATTCATCGTTCATACTTCTCCTACTTTTCTTGCTCGAAGTAGAACACGCCGCGCTTGTTCGCCACGATGATGTCCATCAGGCCGTCGCGGTTCATATCGAAGACTTCGAAGTGCGTGCCGACGCCGCTGTCGCGATCGACGACGTGCTGCCGCCAGTTGGCCTTGCCGCCGTCGCGCGATAATTCGTACCACGCCAGCAGCGCCGGCTCATCCTCGCCGGGATCGCGCCCGTTGTGGGCGTAGTACCGCTTCCCGGTCACAAGATCGGGCAGCCCGTCGCCGTTCATGTCGGCGAAGCACATCGCATGCGTCTGTGCGATGCTGCTATCGATCTCGTGCGTCTTCCACCCCTCCGGCGTCTGCTCGTACCACCACACGCCGCGTCGATGGGCGCTGCTGCCCGCGACGTCCTGGTCGCCGTCGCCGTCAAAATCGTATACGTACATATGCGCCTGCGCTTCGCCCAGCGGCGCGTCGGTGAACTTCCATGGCTCCCCGCTCGATTCCGCCGGCCGCTTCCACCAGCCTTGCGGCACGAGAATATCGTTCAGCCCATCGCGATCAACGTCGCCTACCCCGAGCCCGTGCGAAAACTGCTCGGTGCCGGGGGCATTCGGCGCGGAGATCGCATGCACCTCCCACGCCACGCAAAGCTGATGATTGGCGTCGCCGTAAATTAGCTCCCGCCGGCCGTCGCCGTTGATGTCCAGATACTGCGGGCTTTCATTCCCCGTGACCGGCACGATCTCATGCCGCTTCCATTCGCCGCCGGCTGATCCGGGATTCTCGAACCACCACGTCTGCTTGCCCGGGAAGTCGACGACGATCAAATCCTGCCGACCGTCGGCGTTGAGATCCTCGGCCCAGTTGCAGAACGTATCGCCATACGTCGTCTTGTCGAATTCGTTCGGCTTTGCCAAGAGCGAGTGCATTTTCCAATCCGGCGCTTCGTACCAGACACTCCCCGCGGCGATGTCTGTCAGGCCGTCATTATTGAAATCCCCCATCGCCACGCCTTCGCTGCGGAACTTCTCCTCGATCACCGTCTTCTTGAACTTCACGTCGCGCGGCGTCGTGCTCGACGTCGAACCAAACGGCTTCCCAGGCACGTACTCGCCATGCGGCGGATCGAGCAACTCGAGTTGCAGATTCTTGAATCGCACCTCGGTCTTGCCGCCGGAGTGAACCTGCAAGCCGATCACGCCGCGGCGAGCCCCCACGGGATCGTCGAGGTCAACGCAAGGCTGCCCGTTGATCCACGTGCGAACGCGGCTCCCCACGGCGACGATCTCGTAGTGATTCCAGTCGTTCGGCTTCACGTGCTGCTCGCCAGGCTTATCCCACAAGAGTGCGCGCCCGCTCTCCTCGTACAGCTTGCCCCACCAACCGGCGCCGGCGTCGGCCTGGTAGCCGAGCATTTCGCCGTCCGGCAGCGGCTTGCTGCGAATCTGCACGCCGGAGTTCGCCTCATTTGGCGTCAGTTTCATATAGAACGACAGCCGGAAATCGGCCGGAGCGATGTCGCTCACCAGGAACGTGTTGTGATCCAGTCCTTCCGTCTTGCCGACGATCTCGCCGTTCTCCACCGACCACACGGAAGTGTCGCCGGTCCAGCCAGTGAGATCCTTCCCGTTGAAAAGCGTCTTGGCGCTTTCCGGAGTCGCCGCCGCGGGCACCTGCGCTGGCGAAGCAAGATACGCCACGAGTGAACGAATCTCCCGCTCGCCAAGCTGCGACACCAGGTCATCTGGCATCATCGACTTTTCGCTCGTCGCCCGTTCGGCGATTTCATCTTTCGGCATCACCAGCGTCGCGTCGGCCGTGACCACGGTCACGG
>CAZUBB010000202.1:0-4373 GCA_964618485.1 uncultured Pirellulales bacterium | reverse complement strand
GTCGTCTTCGTTGGAGATAATCCCGTTCACCACCCGGCCGTCTTCCAGTTCAAACACCTGCACCTGGTACGCCTTCCCGATCACGGCGCTCGGATCGATGATGTTCGACAACAGATAGTCGAGATCGGCGCGATTCGAACCAGTCAATTCCGGCCCCACCTTCGCCCCCGCCCCGAACAGCGTGTGGCACTGCTTGCACGTCTTGTCGAACATCGCGCGCCCCAGGAATGGATCGGCGACGCTCGCCGAGGAACCCGGCGTGCTCAACAGCTCTTTCAGGTGCGCAATCAGATCGGCCTTGTCCTCCGGAGTATCGCGCACCGCGCCCCAGATCTTCGCCATCGCATCCTGCACGCGTTGATCCTCGTGGCTGCGCAACTGCCGGAGAATCTCCGCCGAAAAATCGCTCGCCGGTACTTCCTGGCGCGTCACCGCGTCGAGCGCCGCGACGGCATATTCCGGCCGCGCGGCAAGCGTATTCAACGCCGCCCGTTTTGCGGCAGGGCTCAGTTTTCCGTACGCGCCGAGCACCGCCTTCGGCGTCTCGGCGTCGTCATAGGCGGCCAACGCTCGCAGCACCGCCTCGGAAAGCTCAGGCCGTTCCACGAGCTTCTGCAAATCCTTCGCCAACCCTGCGGCCCGCACGCCGACGAGCGCCTGCAGCGCCGCAGCGCGAGCCTCGGCCGGTTGATCGTCGCTCAACAGCAACTTCCGCTGCATCGCGAGTTGATCGGCGTCCCCAAACAACAGCGCCAGTGCCGCCGCGTCGGCCCGCACCGTCGTGTCGTTCGACTTCAACAGCCGCGCATAAACGTCCTTCCACGCCTTCGGCATCGCGACTTGCCGGCGGCCCTGCAATCCCAATCGCAGCGCTTCCAGCACGAGTCGATCGCTCTCCACGCTCGCCGATTTCGCGGCCAACGTATCGCCAATCACAGACTCCAGCAGCCCGTCATCGCGCATCTGCGTCAGCCGGCGGATCAAATACCCGCGCACGAGCGGAATCTTCGTCTGCGCCAACAGCTTGAGTCCTTGCTGTGGATCCGCGGCGGCGATCCGTTCTGCGGCGTACCAATACATCAGCGGCAGATTGTGGTCCCCGCTGTCCTCGGCATGCGTCACGAGCCGCGCCACGAGCGGCGCGCCCTCCGCGATCGGCAACCGAATCGCGGCGCTCGCCAGATACAACCGCACGACCGGCGAATCATCCGCCCCGGCCAGCTTGACCAGTTCTTGCTGCACCGTCGGCGAAACGGTCGTATTCTCCGCGGCCAGTTGAATGCACCACGCGCGGAAATACTCGCTCGTGTTGTGCAGCCCGCGCACCAGCAGGTTATCGTTCAACCCGCCCGTGGCATGCAGCGCCCACAACGCCCGCAGCCGTTGCTTTTCGTCGCCGTCGCCGAAGGCGATCTCCACCAACTGCTTATTCACCGCGGCATTGCCGCCGCGTTCTTGCAGAATGCGCCGCGCGTGCCGCACGAAGTAATCGTTCTTGTGCGACAACAGCTTGATCAGTTCTTCATCCGGCGCCTTCTTCAAATCCACCTGAATCGGCTTCGTCTCGCCGTAGCTAATCTTGAAAATGCGACCATTCGAGCGATCGTGCCCCGGCACGTCGCCGTGGTGGCACTGATTCGCGTCATACCAGTCGATCATGTACACCTGGCCGTCCGGGCCGTAGGTGAAATACAGAATCTGCGACCAGCTATCGTTCGCGAACAAAAAGTCCGGCGCACGATCGCCGGAATACCCCGAGCCCGCCCGCGCCATCTGATCGACGTTCAATCGCGCGCCGTGAATGTTATTCATGAACAACTGATCGCGATACTCCTCCGGCCACGCGCCGCCGAGGTAAAACATCGCGCCGCTGTGCGCGTGCCCGCCGCCGGCCGCGTCGGAACGGTTGTTCCCCGAGTGCGGCGTGTCCCCGATCCAGTGCCGGTGCTTGGCGATCGTCTGAATGTCGTCGTACGTGTACGGATTGAAGTGCTGCCCCGCCTGCCGCTGATAACGCCCGTTCTGGATCATGTGATACAAGTGCGGAATCACGCACGCGGTGACGAAGCACTGGCCGTGGTCGTTGAAATCAACGCCCCACGGATTGCTCGTCCCTTCGGCGAAGACCTCGAACTCGTGCTTCGTCGGATGATAGCGCCAGACGCCCGCGTTGATCGGCGTCCGCTCCGCGTCGGGCGTGCCCGGCTTGCCGACGCGCGAATGCGTGAACACGCCATGGCAGCCATACAGCCAACCGTCGGGCCCCCAGTTGAAGGCGTTTAACGTCTCGTGCGTGTCTTGATAACCCCACCCGTCGAGCAGCACCTGCGGCGGGCCGTCCGGCTTGTCGTCGCCGTCAGCGTCCGGAATGAACAGAAACTCCGGCGCCGCGCCGACCCACACGCCGCCGAAACCCAGTTCCAACCCGGAGACCAGGTTCAAGTTGTCCATGAACACCTTGCTCGTGTCGAAGTGCCCGTCGCCGTTGGTGTCCTCAAAGATCAGAATACGGTCTTTGCCTTCGCCTTCCGGCTGGCGAATCGGATACGAGAACGCCTCCGCCACCCAAAGCCGGCCGCGGTCGTCGAGCGCCATGGCGATCGGCTGTTTCACGTCCGGCTCGCCCGCGAACAGCGTGACGTTAAAACCCTCAGGAACCGTCATCGCCTTGGCCGCCGCCTCCGGATCGAGCCCGGCGTGCGCATACACGTCCAGCGCCGCGACGCTATTCCGTTCCGCAATGTCAGGCTTCTCCGCATGCAGCCGGAAATCGTCGAAGTTCACATGCCCCCAGCCGCCCGACGACTTGTCCACCAGCCGCAGGTAAATCTCCTGCCCGAGCACCTTCGTCAGATCGACCGCCACCGCTTCCATGTTTTCCGTGTCGCGTCCCGCCACGCGGGCGATCACCTCGTCGCCGTCCTTCTTGACAATCTCGACACACGACGCCGGTGTGCTTCCGCCGCCAATCAGGAAGCTACAATACGGCCCGGCGACCGTAAACGTCGGCGAGGTGAGCGTCCCCTGCGGAGCATCGCCGTCAACCTCGTAGCTACCGACCCAGTAGTCGCCTGCATGCTGGCTCTGCATATCGCTGCGCCGCGCGGCGACCATATCTCCCTTCACCGGCTGCCCCGCAAACGCTTCCCCTTCGGCCTTCCAGCCGTCGAGCGTGCCGGTCTCGAAATCAAAGTTCAACGGCTTATTCTGCGCGTCAACGGGTAATGTCCCCGTTCGCTCGTCGGCAGACGCCGCGGGAACTGCGAACAGGGAAGCCAACGTTGCGGCAACAATTACCAAACGAGGCCGCGAGACAAAGCAGGCCATGGAGCGATTCCTTGAACCGGATGGGTGGGACGCGAGGAAGGGCGGAACCGGCGTCGAACGGACGGTGGGATTCCTCCAGACACTGTAAATGCCGGCCCGGCGGAAGGAAAGTGCCGGGCCGAACTGCGGAACCGTCCGCCGCGGGACGCGGTCCGATTCCAATTCACGCCCCGAGCACTATACTCCCCGCATGAAAGACTTTGCGAATCCCCTCCGCAAGAAGTTGGCTGCCGGCGAGACCGCCCTGGGATTCTGGATTTCGCTCGAGGCCCCCGCGATCACCGAAATCGCCGCCACGCTCGGGCTTGACTGGGTGCTCATCGACGCCGAGCACGGCCATCTGGAACTCAAGGAGATCGTCGAGCACTTCCGCGCGGCGCGCCATTCCGACACGGCTGTGCTGGTGCGCATCACCGAGATTCAGCCGGGAATCATCAAGCGCGTCCTCGACCTCGGCGCCGACGGCATCATGGTTCCGCAAGTGAACACCGCCGCGGAAGCCGAGCTCGCCGTGCGTCTCGCAAAGTACCCGCCGCAGGGCATCCGCGGCCTAGGCGGCGAACGCGCCACGCGGTGGGGACTCACCAAGGCCAGCTACCTGGCCGCCGCCAACCGCGAAACGATGGTCATCCCGATGATGGAAACCCCTGAATCGGCGGCCAACATCGAAGCCATCGCCGCCGTGCCAGGCGTCGACGCCGTCTACTTCGGCCCCGGCGACTTCTCCTCTTTCTCCGGCCACCTCGGCGCCTGGGAAGGCCCCGGCGTCGCCGCACAATTGCTCGGAGTGAAGGAAAAACTCCTCGCCCGCCACATCCCCTGCGGCATCGCCGGAACCGACCTGGCCGACTGCCAGCGCCGCGTCGACCAAGGCTTCCGCATGATCAGCATCGGCTCCGACACCGGCGCCATCATCCACGCCATGAAAGCCGGCCTACAAGCCTTCGGCCGTCCAACAGCTTAGGACTGTTGTGGCCGGTCTCCCGACCGAGCCACCCGCCCGACCGAAGACATCTGAGGTCTCCTGTCAACAGCGTAGGGAATTT
>CAZUBB010000201.1:0-8502 GCA_964618485.1 uncultured Pirellulales bacterium | reverse complement strand
CCAGGCCGAAGCCACGCCGCCCGCCTACTCGCGGAAACCGGCCGAGGCGTTCACCGACTGGAGCTTCAAAGCTCCCGAGGGCTCGCGGGTGACGTTTGATATCGAGTTCAACCGAGCGGCCGAGACCGCCACGTTGAGACCGGTCGCGGATAAGGAGTCGGACGCTTCTTCGGAACCGGTTCCACTGACTTTCGAGGGCAATCACTTAAGAGGCGCCTTCGCCGACTTGCGCCAGAGTCGATCCGCGTGCTGCCGGACGGCCGGGCGAAGATTCGCTTTGTGGAGCCGGACGAGCAGCTGGACGTGATTGCCACGGCCGAGGTGCCGCTCGTCGTCGAAGCGGCGGATGACGTTTCGTTGCTGCGCTTCGGAATCGCCGCGCAAGTGGGCGACGGCCCGCTGACAACGATCTGGGAGCAACAAATCACGGGCGGCACGACCGATGAGATGCGCGGCGAAACGATCCTCGCGCTCGAGGATTACCAACTTACCTTCCAGGACGGCGTCACGTATTACGCCTTTGCGGACGATCAATATTTCGAGAACGAACGGCGCACCACGACTCCGCTGCGGTTTGTCGATATCCGCCCGTTCAAGTTGACGTTCCAGTTGGTCGAATCGGGCGGCGCTTGCAAAGGGTGCTCGACGACATTGGAGGAGTTGATCGCTCGGCAACGGCAGAATCTATCGCTGACGTTCGCCGCGCATAACGACGGCGACCATTCGTCCGGGATGGCCGAGCGGCTCTCGAAGTACGAGGGGGAAATCGCCACGGCCACGCAGGAATTGGCCGATGGCTTCATCGCTCAAGGGACGTTGCAGCCGGAGTTGCTCATGGCTACGCAGGCGATGAACCAGGCGGTAGCGGCGTTCGCCAAGAACGATTGGGACGGGGCGCTTGAGAAGGAACAAAGTGCGTTGCGCGACCTGGTCCGCGCCCGGCAGAACATCCGCCGCATGTTGTCGAATTCCAGCAGCCCGACCGCTTCCGCGTGCCGGAAGTTCGATCGGCAGATGCGGCAGAAGTTGCGCACGCCGGAAGAAGTGAAGAAGGATCGCCAGCAGCAACTGTCGGAATCGCGTAAAGAGTTGGAGCAACTCGCGCAGCAGCAACGCAAGTGGTCGGAAGAGTTGAGCCCGTCCAACTCCGGCAGCCCGTTGCAACAGCAGAATCAGCAATCGCAGCAGCAACAACAGCAGCAGAAAAGCAGCGCGTCGCAATCGCCGTCATCTTCGTCGAGCAGCAGTGCGCACCAACAGGCGTCGCAACAGCAGATGATGGAGAAGTTACAGGAGTTGCGTGAGAAACTCGCGGCGCAGCAAGGGAATACGCCCGCCGGCGAGCAAGCGGCTGAGGAAGCCGCGAAGGCGATGCAGGACGGACTCGATGACCTGGGTAAGCAAAATCCAGACGCCGCCGCGGAAGCAGGACGTCAGGCGGCGGAGCAATTGGAGCAGCTCGCGAATCACCTCGCGAATATGAACGCGCAAGACGCCGGCGAGCGGCTCAAACGGTCGACACAGCTTGCCGACCAGTTGGCCGCGGAACAGAAGGAGGTCAGCGAGCAGATTTCCGCGGGTAAGGAGTCAACCGGCAGCCAATCAGGTTCGTCCGGATCGGGAAATTCATCGGCCAAGACGGGCGGCGAGCTTTCGGACGGCGAACGCGCCGGCGCGGCGCGGCGCGAACGTGCGCTTTCGGCTCAAGCGCAGATGCTGCATGAAATGCTGGCCGGCCTGCAGGCCGGCGGCCTGGACAAATCGGGCGAGATGAGTCGCGCGTTAGGCGAGGCCGTGAGTGAGAATTCGCCGGCAGAGATCGGCGACACATTGGACGAGGCCGCCGAGCAACTCGACGCCGCCGATACCGAATCGGCACGTGAATCCGCAGCCAACGCAGCAAGCGAATTGGATCATTTGGCCACGGCGCTACGTGGTATTCAATCAGGATTGGCCCAGCCGCAACTCGAGGAACTGCTCGAGCTGGAAGCCAAAGTGGCGGATCTGCTCCGCCGACTGCGATCTTCCGGCAACGTCACGGAGCGACAGGAATTGGCCGAAGCGTTCGAAGCGATTGAGCCGCGACTCGATGAACTGGCCTCGGGCGATGCACGCCTGAGCGCCGCGCTCGAACAGTTGCGCAATCCATCGACGGCATCCGCGAACTCTTCCGCCGGCAATCAGCGAGCGCAAGATGGACAACCGCAAAATGGCGCGCCCAACGCCGCGAACGGCGACATGGCGCCGGGACACTACTTGATGCGTTTGAGCCCAGGCGGCGGCGAACTGAAGGGAGTCGCCAAAGCATTGCAGGTGAAGATTCAGGAGGCGATTCTCGCGGCTGCGTTGCAAGACGCAGACGAACCCGCGCCGCCGCAGTACCGGCAACTCGTCGATGAGTACTATCAAGCGTTGTCGGACGATCTCCGATGATCGAATGGGCTCGTCCATATTCTTTGGGGGTGTATGCCCTATTAGGGATCGCACTCCTCGCGCTGCTGATCTTGGCGCGGCGCTGGGCGATCTCGCCGCGCTTGCGCCATTGGTCCCTCTTCGTGCCGCGGTTAATAGTGCTGTCGTCGCTTTTGCTGATCCTTTTCGACCCCGTCCGGCGCAGCGAGTTTCGCCAGCCTGATCGCGAGGCCGTGGCGATCGGCCTGGTCGATTGTTCCCGCAGCATGTCGCTGGACGAACCGCAGAGCCGGATCGATCGCGTGCGGCAGGTCATTCAGGAATTGCCGGATCCGGTTCAATCGCATCAGGCCGGGCTGACGCTGTTTCGCTTCGGGGAACGACTGGCCGCCGTGCCGGATCTTGCGCAGTTGGCGCCGGCCGAAGATGCCAGCCGATTGAGCGATGCGCTCGAAAAACTACCAGGCATGTTCACGCGCGACGCTCCGAAGGCGATCGTCGTCTTCTCCGATGGAGCGGCCACCGACGCGGCGGCATTGGCGGAAACGGCCGCGGGCTATCAGCGGCTGGGAATTCCGATTTACGCATTCGCCGTCGGCGACGAGCGGATTCGCGGCGACGTGGCAATTCAGGATTTGGTCGTACCGCGGCGCGTGGACGCGCATAGCAAGGTTTCGATTCGCGGCGTGGTGCGGAGCGAAGGATTCGACGGCTCGGACTCCGCGCCGGTGGCGACGCTGCCGCTCACGCTCACGTCGGGCGAGCAGCCGTTCGAGCTCGTGGTCGAGGCGAATCCGGATTGGAAGGAGCTGGTTCTTGAAGCCCCGCCGCTCGATGGCGAGGCCACGACGCGCAACAATCGCGCGCCGTTTCAATTGGGCGCGAAGGGGCGCAAGATTCGCGTCCTCTACATGGAGGGAACGACGGGCGCCGAATATCAATGGCTGCAAAACGCGTTACTCGAAGATCCCGAGATCGAATGCACCAGCCTGGTGGTCGATCAACAATATGTGGAGCGCCCGCGGATGATGCGCGTGGACGACGCTTATCGCGGCTTCCCCGCCACGCGCGAGGAACTGCTCCGCTACGACGTCGTCATCTGCAGCGACATTTCGCTGGGGGCGTTTACGAAGGAGCAACTCGATTGGACCGTGGAACTCGTCTCTGAGCGCGGCGGCGGATTCGCCATGGTCGGCGGGATCACGTCCTTTGGCGCCGGCGGCTGGGATCAGACCGTTTGGGATCAGCTCATCCCCGTCGACATGAGCGGCGGCGCGCTGGGTCAGGGTTTTCTTTATCACTCGTTCAACGTCGAGATTCCCGCGGACGCCGTGGATCATCCGATTTGGCGGATTGTGCCCGATGCCGCGGAGAACCGGCGTGTGCTGAGCATGATGCCGCCGTTTCACGGCACGTGCTACATCGAGCGTCTCAAGCCGGCGGCGAAGATGATCGGCGTTTCCGCCACGCCGATTCCTGGCGTGGGCATCATGCCGGTCTTCGCCGTTGAATCGTACGGCCGCGGGCGCACCTTCGCGTTCGCGTCCGACACGACCGTCGATTGGGGGCGCGACTTTGAATCTTCTTGGGGCGAAGACGGCGACAATCGCTACTTCCGGCGTTTTTGGCGCAACGCGGTCCGTTGGCTGGCAGAGAATTCCATCAATGGCGAACAGCGGTTGCACATTGAAACCGATCGGCAGATCTATCGGCCCGGCCAGCCGATCGAACTGAGCGTGATCGCCTTCGATGACAACCTTGCGGAAACAACCGCCTACGATCTCACCGCGCACGTGAGTGTTCCAGGAAATGAATCGGCGGAGGCGAAGCGCGCTGCGCCGCGCGATTCGCTTGCGCCATTGATCCCCGCGACGAATGGGAAGGGCTATCGCGGCGAACTGGCCGCGGCTTGGAAAGCGGAATCGGGAGATGGATCGCAGCAAGATCGGAACGGGCTGGCGGTGCGCGAGGTGGAGGTCATTGCGTCGCAGTCGGGGAAAGACGTTGCGCGTGGTCGCGTCGCCATTAACTTGCTGGCCGATTCGCCGGAACTGCGTTTTCCCAAGTCGACGCCGGAAACGCTGGCGAAGCTTGCCGATGCCACGGGCGGGAAGGTGTTAGATAGCTCCGCCGCTCTTCAAGAACTGCTGGCGTCGCTGCCGGAAACGCGCGGCGAGTCGATCATCACGCAAACGCCGCTGTGGGACCGCAAGCTGCTGTTCTTGTTCTTACTGTTGCTGCTCGCGACGGAGTGGATTCTCCGCCGCCTGGCCTGAGCGCTGTCGAGAATCCGGGCGTTCCAGTGGTTGCGTGCCCGGCCGGACCGCCAGCGCGAGGCTGAAACTTGACGTTTCGTTGAGCTCCACTTACGCTCGCTTGAGTGGGGATTCGGCCGCAAAAAGCGTTGCATTACGGACAGGGCATGGACCAGAGGTGAGTGGATGCGTTGTTTCCATCCGCGAATTGCCGGTACGCACGCGGTTCGTATTGCGTTGATCCTCGTTGGGCTGCTTCACGTTGGCGTGGCGGAAGCTGGGGTCACGTTTGGCTACCAGTTTGGCTCGCCCCAGTGGCGGTGGGATGCCGATGACGCCTTGCGCGTTTACACGCCCGGCGAAGGGAGAATTGAAAGGTCGTTAGTCGGTGGGCTGCGGTATTCCGTTGAAGGCGGTTCGCTCGAGAGCTTTTTCGAACAGTTTACTTGGGACATTGCTCCGACGCAGGACAGCTTCAACCAGGCGTTTGCCAAGGCCTTCGACCATTGGCTGGCGGTTGATCCGGCGACGGGCTTGGGAACAAGCATTTCGTTCACGGAGGATTTCAGCACAGAAGTTAGTGAAGGCAATTCGACGACGCTCGGTTACGAAAACCTGCGGCTCGGATCAGAGATCGACCTCTTCGCAACGCCGCTGGCGGCGGGATCTGGGTTTGCGCAAGTCTCCGCGTTCGGCGCCGTGGGGGTCGAGCTGACGTCGGGCGTTGCGAACTACCACGGCAACTTCCCCATCAGCGGCGCGGACATCCACTTGAGCACGCAGCAGTCGAACGTCGAAACGTTCGAACTCCTGTTGACGCACGAACTGGGGCATGCGCTTGGCCTGGCGGATGTGGAGTTGGCCGATGGAGCGGCGGTGTTCTTAGATGACAACTACGACGCCACGAATAGTTCGACGGCGGCGGCGACGTTGACGAACTCCTGGGCGAGGCGCATCGATCCGCTGGATCCGGATAATATTAGCGCGGCTGGGTTGAGCCTCTATCAGGTCGCAGATGCGAATCCCGGTTTGGACGCGCCGGGCGCCCTGATCTTGATGGAATCGAATGATGCCGGCGGATTGCCGGCGACGCTGCATAACGACGATTATGCGATGCGGCAGTTCTTATATCCGAGCGTTGCGGCCGTGCAGAACGGCGATACGGACGGCGACGGCGACGTCGATCTGAGCGACTTGAACAACGTCCGCAACAACTTTGGCGGCGCCGGCCTCGGCGACACGGCCCCCTTTGATGGGGACGTCGATCTCGACGATCTGAACGCGGTCCGGAACAACTTCGGTGGCGGGGCAAGTTCCGTTCCGGAACCAAGCACTAATGGCTTGGCCGCCATCGGACTCATCGGCCTGGCAGGGCTGCGCCGATTGCGGTAGCAGGGGTGTCATGCGGTAACGAAGGTCACTTTAACGCAGTCCAGGAGCGCGAACCTCTCCGCGCCCGATGGTGTCGTCCACTCCAAATGCCAAGGACGAGACCCATGGATTGCCACACGCTTCGCGCCGTTGGATGGAAGCCATTTTTTGAGCAGCAGGTCTCCGCTGAGGTGCTGGGGGGCGCGATTATTGCGCGCGTGTCGGCGCATTATGGAAGCCAGGTGCTGTTGCTAGGCGCGGACGGCGAGTTCCGCATTCCTGTGCAGTTGGCGGAATCGGCCGGGGAAGTCGCAGTTGGCGATTGGCTCGTGCTTTCCGCGGCTGATCACCGGGCGGTGCAGCGGCTGGAGCGCCGGACGTTGCTGTACCGAAAAGCATCCGGCGCGGAAGTGAGGCCTCAGGCCATTGCGGCGAACGTCGATACTTTTTTTATCGTCAGCTCCTGCAACGAGGACTTCAGCTTATCGCGCATCGAGAGATTTCTGGCCCTCACGATTCAAGCGGGCGCCACGCCCGTCGTGGTCTTGACCAAGGCCGATCTCGCAAACGATGCCGCTGCCTTGCGCCGACAAGTCGAGCGGCTGCAATCCGGACTCCTAGTGGAAACGCTTGATGCACGGCAGCCGTCGCAGGCGGAGCTCCTTGCCGCCTGGTGCGGTCCCGGGCAGACGGTAGCGCTACTGGGTTCCTCCGGCGTGGGGAAGTCGACTCTGGCGAACTCGCTTGGCGCCGGCCATTTAGCCACCTGCGAAGTGCGCGAGAAAGACGACAAAGGGCGACATACCACGACGGCACGTTCGCTTCATCTACTGCCGAGCGGCGGCGTGCTGATGGACAACCCGGGAATTCGGGAACTTCAATTGCCGGCGTGCGAAGACGGCCTGCTCGACGTGTTCGATGATGTGGTCCGCATTGCCGCAGGCTGTCGCTTTTCCAACTGCAATCACGAAGGCGATGCGGGCTGTGCGGTGGCGGCGGCCATCGAGGCCGGAGAACTCGACGAGCGGCGGTTGATCAGCTTTCAGAAGCTGATCGCCGAGCAGGCGCGCAACTCGAGGACGCTCGCGGAACGACATCAGCGCGATCAGAAAATGGGCCGTTTTTTCAAATCGGTCCTCAAGCAGAAACGCCGGCTGCGTGATGAGCCGTGAGTTGCGCGATTGGAACGCATTCGACGGCTTGCGGCGGATGCGGCCATGGCTCCGGGCGCTGACGCTTTCGGCTCCGCCGAGGGCAATGCAGGCGCGAGTTCTCGCTAGTCGCGGAAGGTCGCCCAGTCGAGATTTAGTTTGCGCATTTTGGCGCGAAGCGTGTGGGGGTTGATGTCGAGGAGCGCCGCCGCGCCGCGGGGGCCTTCGATCTTGCCGCGGGTTTGGCGAAGGGCCGTTTCGATGTGGTCGCGCATGGCCTGATCGAGCGTCGCGAAGCCGTTGCGTTGGGAAGGCTCGCGCGCGGTTGCGACCGACGGCTGGTCGAAGCTCGATCCTGGTTGCGGAGGCGCGGTGGGGCGACTCGGGATCACGCCAAGCGCTTTCGCGACGTCGAGGCGGCGTCCGTCCCCGAGGATCGCGGCGCGATCCACCACGGTACGCAGCTCGCGGATGTTGCCGGGCCAGTCGTATTGCTGGAGCAGGCGGATATCTTCTTCGGTCGGATGCGCCAGCGTGAGCCCGAAGCGGGTCGCGGCGCGTTCGGCGAAATGTTCTGCCAGCTCGGTGATGTCATCGAGGCGCTCGCGCAGCGGCGGCAACACGAGCGGGAAGACAGCCAGGCGATACCAGAGGTCCTCGCGGAATTCTTTGTGTTGCACCATGCCGGCCAGGTCGCGGTGCGTGGCGGCGACGATGCGGACATCGACGCGAATCGGCTGCTGACCGCCGACGCGTTCTAAGTAACCGTCCTGTAACACGCGCAGGAAGCGCACCTGGGCCTGGAGCGGAAGCTCGCCGATTTCGTCGAGAAACAGCGTGCCGCCGTCGGCGCGCTCGAACCATCCTTGGCGCATCTCACCGGCGCCGGTGAAGCTTCCTTTCTCGTGGCCGAAGAGTTGCGAGTCGATCAGTTCCGCCGGGATAGCGCCGCAATTCACGCGGATAAACGGATTGGCGTGCCGGGGCGATCGCTGGTGGATCGCTCGCGCGATGACTTCTTTGCCGGTGCCGGTCTCGCCGAGGATGAGCACGGGGGCGTCGGAGGGAGCGACGAGGGTCACGCGCTCCATAACGGGCTTGAGTCCGGTTTCGATTCCGACGACCGGTTCGTCCATCTCCCGGCGGCCGAGGCGCGTGAGCAGCGTGCGGCGTTCTGCTTCAGCGGTTTCGCGCAGGGCGGCGAGCTCGTGAACGCGATGGTCGTTGTCGAGCGCGACCGAAAACGGTTCGAGCAGTGCGCGAATGACGCGGCGGTGATCTGCGTCGAAGGCATGCCCATCTTTAGCGACGAC
>CAZUBB010000200.1:7696-8523 GCA_964618485.1 uncultured Pirellulales bacterium | reverse complement strand
CGCGACCGCCGCGCAAGGTGCGTCGCAGGAAGACAGTTTGAAGCGCGACCGAATTACGTCGATGAGCGGCGGCGGGGGCTTGAGGCTGGGGCCGAAGTTTTACCTATCCCAGCAGACAGTGCTGGGGCATCGTGGTGTGTTCCGAAAGAAAACGACGAACCCCCAGTCCGTTGGACTTCGATGAACCAACTCGAACGACCCTGCCTCAGGCGCCTAACGTCTTAAGGTATGTTATGCACTTGGGAGATAGGTTTGGAGGAACAGGGTCGCCAGGCCTGCGGCGAACTGAACCGACGAGTGCCAAGAAGAACTTCGCTACTGCGGCTTCCGCCAGGCTTAGGGTTGATGTGCTCCTGCTCGTCGGGCGTCAACGCGCCGAGTTCTTTCGGCAGCCAAATCGCCAGCGATATTCCGAACGGCGCTGGCAGATAGGGGCAATTCGGGTAGAATGAGTTATTCCCGCCCGACGTTGCACCTGGCATTTCCCCGCCCGCTTGGTGGCCCGTGGTTCGCACTTTTTCCCACGCCCAGCACTGGTTGTTGGCGAGCTTCCTGCTCGGTTGCGGCGGCGTTTTGTTGTCCTTGCCGGCTCGCGCGAACGAATCTCCTGCGCCCACGGAGGCCGCGAACGAGGCTGCGGCGGCGCTCGATTTTGCCGCCGCGCAGTCGGCGTTAGCGAAAGGCTGTGCGGATTGCCACGGCGCCGAAGAGGGCGAAGGGGGGTTTTCGCTCGCCAAGGTGGCTGACGAGGCGTCCCTGGGGCGCGAGCACGACGCCTGGGCGCGTGTGAGGATGCGGCTGGCGGATCATTCGATGCCACCGACGGA
>CAZUBB010000200.1:0-7686 GCA_964618485.1 uncultured Pirellulales bacterium | reverse complement strand
AACGCCCTCGACGCGGCGATGCGGAAAGCGGTCCTCGAACAAGGGGAGCAGGCGGGGCCGCCAATGTTCCGGCGGATGGCGGCGCATGAGTACTCGAACACGATTCGCGACCTGCTAGGCGTTCACTTCAACGCGGGGAGCGGTTTGCCGCAGGACGTGGCCGGGGGCGAAGGCTTCAACAACGCCACGGAGACGTTGACCATCTCGCCGATTCACGCCGAGAAATACGTCGAGGCGGCGACTGAGGCGCTTGCGTACGCGTCGCGCGATACGCGCGGACGCGAGCGGCTGTTTCCGAATCGACCGTCGGACACGATGACCGAGGCCGACGCAGCACGGGCGAACCTGACCGTGCTAGCGAATCGGGCGTTTCGCCGGCCGGTCCGCGAGGAGGAAATCGCCCCTTACTTGAAGCTCTACGACGACGCGCGCGGCGATGGACTCGACTTCGACCAGGCTTGCTATTACGCGATGCGTGGGATTCTGATCGCGCCGCAGTTCTTGTTTCTGAGCGAGGCGTCGCCGGCCCAGCCGAATGTGACGGAGCCGCTCACCAATCATGAACTGGCCACGCGGCTGAGTTATTTTCTGTGGGCTTCGATGCCTGATCAGGAGCTGCGTGAGGCCGCCGACGCGGGCAAGTTGAGCGACGTCGAGGAATTGAAGCGGCAGGCCGTGCGGATGATTACCGATCGCGACACGCACCTGAATGACAGCCTAGTGCAGTTTGTCGGCCAGTGGCTCGGCACGGCCGACTGGGGGCATGGCAAGGCGCCCGACGCCGCAAAGCACGATTGGGTGCAAGACCACCACACGGCGGCAATGCGCAATCAGCCGGTGTACGTGTTCGAGGAAATTCTGCAAGAGAACGAATCACTGCTGGCGTTGATCGATTCCGATTGGACGTTTCTGAACGAAGAGTTGCTGCGAGTTTACAAAATCAAGCGTGAGGACGTGGAGGCCGAGCGGTTGGCGCAGCACCTGGTACGCGTGAAGCTGCCGGACAAGTATCGCTATCGCGGCGGCATCTTGGGCGCCGGCGCGGCGATGGGAGTGAGTTCTTATCCGCGGCGGAGCAGTCCCGTCCTGCGCGGCGCGTGGGTGCTGGACAAGTTGCTGGGCGTGGAGATGCCTCCGCCGCCGCCGAACGTGCCCAAGCTGGATGAGTCGGAAACGGCGGCAGTCGCCAGCACGCTGCGGGAACGACTGGAGCAGCATCGGGCGGATCCGGCTTGCGCATCGTGCCACAATCGCATGGATCCGATTGGCTTTGCGCTCGAGAATTTCGACGAATTGGGACGGTGGCGCAATCGTGACGCTGGGGGCGAGATTGACGCCACGGCCAACCTGGCGGACGGAGCGACGCTCGAAGGGGTCGACGGCCTGAAGCGCTATCTGCTGGAGCACAAACGCGATTTCGTTCGGCACTTGACGGAAAAGATGTTAGGTTACGCGCTGGCGCGGGGACTGCGGCCGAGCGACTTGTGTACCGTGGAGCGGATCGTCGAGCGCTTGGAAGCGAACGACTATCGCGCGCAAGAGTTGGTGCTGGGAATCGTGGAAAGCGAACCGTTTCGCAATAAGAGGATCAGCGAATGAGCACTGCCCGGCTTTCGCGACGGACCGTGTTGCGCGGCGCCGGCGCCGTTTTGGCGCTGCCGTGGTTGGAAGCGATGCATTCCGCGTTCGCCAGCGAGGTGAGCGCCGATCCGGCGTCGAAGCCGCTGCGCATCGCCGCGCTGTTCTATCCGAACGGCTGCCGGCAGGATCGCTGGACGCCGGAGCAGACCGGGCGCGATTGGCAGCTTACGCCGCAGCTGGAACCGCTCGCCGCGCGGCGCGACGATGTCTCGGTGATTTCGGGGCTCTGGCACCAGGCCACGAACACCGGCGACGGCCATTACGTGAAGGACGCCGCTTGGCTCACCGGGACGACGATTACCAAGACCACCGGCGTGGACCTCAATAGCGGCGGCATCTCGATGGACCAGGTGGCCGCGCAGACCTTGGGGAAGTACACGCCGCTCCCGTCTTTGGAACTGGGCGCGGAGCCGATTCGCTCCGGCATCGACGCAGTTGTCGGCTACACGCGCGTTTACGGGGCGCACATCGCCTGGCGGACGCCGACGCAGCCGCTTGCCAAGGAAATCAATCCCCGGCTCGTGTTCGATCGCATGACCATGATCGCCAGCGGCAAGCCGGCGGGACGTTCGAATCGCCCGCTCTTAGATCGCGTGGGTGAGGACGCCAAACGCTTGCGTCAGACGCTCGGCCAGAACGATCAGCAGCGGTTGAATCAATACTTGGATTCGGTGCATGCGCTCGAGCAGCGGCTGACGCAGTTGGAAACGAGGACCGAAAGCGCGTGGCGTTCGCGAGTTGATTTTTCGACGCGCGAGGCGCCCGCCAACGATCCGCAGGAACATGCCGAGCGGACGCGGTTGATGCTCGACATGATCGCGCTGGCCTTCGAGGCCGACATCACGCGCGTGGCCACGTTCATGTTCGGCAACTCGGTGAGCGACATCAACTTCTCGTTCCTGGAAGGAGTCGAGGGGAGCCACCACGAGATGTCGCATCACCGGAATGAAGACAAACTGCTCGATCAGTACGAGATTATCACGCGCTGGCATGTGGCCCAGTATGCCTATCTGCTCGAAAAACTCCGCTCGTTACCCGAGGGGGACAGCAACGTCCTCGATAACAGCGCGATCCTGTTTGGGTCCGGACTGCGCGACGGCAATTCGCACAGCCCGCACGATCTGCCGTTGCTGCTCGGCGGCAAGGCCGGAGGAAAGCTGTCGCCGGGGCAGCACATCGCCGCCACGCGCGATAACCCGATGGCGGACCTGTTGCTCACGATGCTGCAAGCGGTCGATGTGCCTGTGAAACACTTCGCCGACTCGAACGGGCCGATTGACGGGCTGTTCGCGTAGACGGGGCGATCACGCTTCCGGCCCGCCGATTACTTTGTTGATGATCGCGGCTTGCCGTTCGACCAGATGCCGCGTTTGGCCTGGCGGGCTTCGCGCTGGGCTGCACGTAAGCGCGACTTTTTCGCGTCGTCATACCGGAAGTGCATTTCCGCGTGGCCGAGGCCGGCGCGGAGCAGTTCTTCATTGAGCAAACGATCGCCGACCCAGACGAACGCGAGCGTGCGGCCGAATTGATCGAGGCGTTCGTCATCAAACTCGAGCCGCACTTCGCCGCCGGCGACGAAATCGCGCGTGAACTGCGAAGCCTCGGCGCCCCAGGGCTCTGGCGGCGTATCGGGCTTGACCGTCTCCGGAGTGTTGACGCCGATCAACCGCACTCTCGTGCGGTCGTCCAGCAGCAGCGTATCGCCGTCGACGACGCGTTCCACGCGCCGCGTCTCCGTCGTCGTGGACGAGGCGGGCGGCGCAACAGCCGGGGGCGATTCACCGACGTAGCGCGCAGCGAGAATCGCCAGGAGTACCAGGATCAGCGCCGCGGCGACTCGCGGTGGGCGCACGCGCCGACGGGAACCAGTCTGCCACCGCATCGGGAACCGCCTTCAAACGGCGACGTGCGCAGGAAGATCGACGAGCGAACGACTCAGTTCTGGCTGAAGTCGAATTGCTCGGTGTGCTTGCGGCCCAGCGGATTCTTCATGAAACGCTTACGGCACTCCGGGCAGAGGTCGTAACGGAGTTGCTGATAGACCTCGTCGGAGATTTCCGGGTTCTCCGAGATATCAGCGCGTTCCAGGATCTCGTGGATTTCCTGCAAGTGGTCGCGATCGCCGTCGACGTCGTCCTGCAAGGGATCGAATGCCGCGTAGACTTCGAGTTTCACGACGAACCGCAACTCGTTCTCCGCATCCATGTCGCGTCCGCAGAGGTCGCACGTGAAGTGGATCATGATCGTTGGTTTCCGGACGAATTCATTTGTCGACGCCGGCGCGTGTCACGCAATACTCGCGCTGACCGACTTGCTTCATCCTAAACCCGGCGCAAGAAGCAAGGCAAGCCGACTCGCGAAAATTTTCACAATGTTTTTTTCGCGTGAACTGGCGGACGAATGCGCAGCACAGAACGGGGCTTTTGTCCAGTGCCGCGCAAGAGTATTAGAAATCCAAATACGAGCCCGCAAGCGAAAGCCGTCACCAGCCAAAGACGTACGTAAGAAAACGGGGTAAAGTAGGTGCCAGTGCGCAAACGCTATGGGTTCGCAACATGCCTGCAGTACTTACGGATACGCACCTGGCTGATCCTCACGTGCCGCTAACTTGGCGCGGCGTGTTGGAGGATTTACGGGCGTTTCTGGAGTTGGAGCAGCAGTTGAAAACGCAGGCGGGGCCGGTCAGCGCCGCGGAATTGACGGCGCTGCACGATCGCGTGGTTGAGCGCTCCGCCGAGTTATTAGAACCGGCGGCCTTGGACGATTTGCCGGCCGAATCGCTTCATCGGTTGTTGCTTCGGGCGGCCTTGACGTTGGTGCGGATGAAACAAGTGGTCGTCGCCGATCAGTCGGTACTCGATACCGCGGGTTCCAGGACCTTGGGGCTTTTTGAGGCCGACTACTTTGGCACGCCAGAAACGGTGGCGGGCTTTGTCGAACGCGTCCGTTCGGTCCTGGAACTCTCGCCGGAGGACGTGCGGCGCGAGGAAGTTGCGTTGGCGGGCGATCTGGTCGACGCGGAGCGAAAGCAAGCGATTGTCCGCGCGCTGCGCGAGGAGTTTGATCTCTGGCCCGACGCTGCCGGATTGCGCGCGGGGATTGCGCGGCTGTTTCAAACGATCTATCCCGGCGCCCCGCTCCCGTCGGAGGAGGTGGAACTGGTCGTCACCAGCACGCTGGTGTTTTTCTGTCTACCGCTCGATAAGAAGGGCGAGGCGCTCACCACCGATCGCTTTGCAGCGCTGCCGCCCACGGAGAAGGCCGCGGTGCAGCGATTTTTGCACGAACAGAAGCGATTCACGCAGCGGCGGTTCGCGAGCTTTCCCGCGTTCGGGCTCGTCGAGTGCCAACGCCTGGATGTGGAATTCATTGAACGCATTGCCGAGCGCGCGCGGGTCTCGACGGCAAGCGTCATCGCAGAGCTGCCGCGGCTGATGACGATTCTGCCGTTGGCGGAAATCGATAAGTATCTGATCCACGACGTTTGGGGGCACGGCTGGCAGGCCAGCATGCTGCGCTTCGACGACCTGTACGAGCAGATCGCCGATTTCGCCGAGCCGTTGGAATTGGAAGAAGCGGCCACGACGGCGAGCGCGGTGCGCATCAGGCTCGCGGAGTGTTTTGTTGGTTCTGGCGACGCGCTGCAACTCGACGAAGCGAAGTTCCGCGCATTCGCCATCGCCGAGGTTTGTCAGCGGTTGCCGATCGCGCTCTCGGCAGTGCTCGCGGAAATGCTCGCTGATGTGGCGGAGTATAAGTTTCTCGCGGAGCATCCTGAGCACGCCGACTGGCTGCCGAGTTCCAGCCGGCTCGCGGTGTATCCGGCGATGCTCGATCTGACGCTGGCCGACATTCCGTTCTATTTCAGCCAGGCTACGAAGGTATTTCGGCTGTGGATGACGCAAGAATCGCGGCAGAAGCGGTTGATTGAGCAATTGGTTGCGCTGGGCGCCGCGCCGACGGCAGCGTGCTTCGCCGTGTCGCACGCGATCGACGCTTGGCGGCAATTGGAGCGCGGTTACTTTCATCCGGAATTGTCTTGGACGGAGGTCGACGGCCGTTTGCGCGTGAATGCGTTTACGCGCGTTGTGCTGAATTTCGTGGGCCTGCACCGCACGCTGCTGGCGACCTACCGCGATGTCGCCGCGCAACCGCCGGGCCGATTGCCGCTGAAGAGTTTTCGCGACCTGTTCGTTCTGGCGGCGAGTGTGTTTTTCGAGGCCGAGCCCGCCCGGAATCTATGGCGCGTCGATGAGTTCTTGACGCTCGCGTTCGTGCCGTTTTGCCGGCGTCTGGCGGAGGCCGAGTGAGTGAGGCCGCGGCTGGGGAGACACGCCGCGCGCCGGAGGCTACGATAACGGCACTCCCGCCGCCCGCCGATCATCCCGCCTGAACTTCACTTCCCTGAGGAGCCGAACGATGCTGCATCGTCGACAATTATTGGCTGCCGGCGCCGCGGGCGCCGGTTGGTTGCTGGCATCACAATTCGCCCGGGCGGCGCAGTCGAGCCCGAAGAAGATTGCGTTCCTCGGCACGGAAGTGAGGACGCATTCGCACGCGCAGCATTTTTTGGATCGGCTCACGGCCGGCTATGCCTGGAAAGGCGGCTGGGCGATGCCGCGCGTGGAGACGGCGGGCGTGTACGTCGAACAGTTTCCGGAAGGAGACCTGGCGCGGGAGCGGATCGCGCGGCATCAGCTCAAACAATTCCCCACGGTGGCCGAAGCGCTGACGCTGGGCGGCGAAAAGCTCGCGGTCGATGGCGTGGTGATCATCGGCGAGCATGGCGACTACCCGAAAAACGAAAAGGGACAGACGCTCTATCCGCGCTATCGCTGGTTCAAGGAGATCGTCAAGGTTTTCGAGGCGAGCGGCCGCGCCGTTCCGGTGTTCAATGACAAGCACCTTTCGACCACTTGGGACGAATGCACGGAGATGGTTGCTGATTCCCGGCGGCTCGGCTTCCCGTTCCTGGCGGGGTCGTCGCTGCCGGTGACGCGGCGGATGCCGGCGATCGATATGCCGATCGACGCGGACTTGAAGGAGAGCGTGTGCGTCGCCTACGGCGGCGTCGACAGCTACGACTTCCACGCCTACGAAACGGCGCAGTGCATGTCCGAACGGAGACGCGGCGGCGAAGTGGGCATTCGCAGCGTGCAAGCGCTACGCGGCGACGCGTTGTGGCGCGAGCTCGATCGCGACGAGCGCGCTGCGACGCGCGAGCTGATCGCCTCGGCGTTGCGGCGAAGTCACAACCTGCCGGTTGAAGGGGGCTATCCGACGGCGGCGGTCGACTACAACTGGTTCCGCGGCGCGCTGCCCGACACGCTGGGGGTGTTCGTCGAACACCGCGACGGATTCCGCACGAGCATCTACCTGACCGGCATCCGCGATTTCAACTACGCGGGGCAACTCGCGAACGGCGACGTCGTTTCCTGCCAGATGTATCTGCCGATGCCGACGCACGGCTCGACCACGGCCGACTTCTTTACGCCGCTGGTCCATTTTATCGAAGACATGGTGCTTACCGGTCAGGCGCCATATCCGGTCGAGCGGACGTTGCTCACGTCCGGAATGGTGATCGCGGGGGTCGATTCCCTCCACCAAGGGCAAACGGTGATCGAAACGCCGCAGGGGGAGATCGCCTACCAGGCCCCGCGGGAGCCGTTGTTCTGGCAAGTGTAACTCCCGGCGGGCTCAATCCGCGCCGCGAACCGCCCGGCCCCCTTGAGTGTCGTGATAACTTCGTTAGGATTACAGACCCGGCGAGGACGCCCCGCGTGCCTCGGCCGGTCAGCGCCTCCTTAGCTCAATCGGTTAGAGCATCTGACTCTTAATCAGAGGGTTCAAGGTTCGAGTCCTTGAGGGGGCACTTCTAAAGCCTTGTGGCACAAATAGTTGCGACAAGGCTATTTTTATGCGCCGAGCCAAAATTGCTCCCGGGCAACACCGGTGCAACAGCCGGACAGGCGCAACAAAAAACCCCGCCCCAGAAGACCAGGACGGGGCGATGTTCGCAACCTTCCCTGGCTTCGCGATCCGCTC
>CAZUBB010000199.1:0-8685 GCA_964618485.1 uncultured Pirellulales bacterium | reverse complement strand
GCGGGGGCGGCGAATCAGGCGGAGGACCTTTTCCGTCGGGTATGCGTCGGTGACGACCGCGGCGGCGGCGTCCTGATCCTGGGCCCAGGTGATGATGATGTGTGACTCGGTTTCGATCTCGAAGAGCGGCATCGCTACGGTCCCCCCCATTGGTTTCCAACTGGACTTCCGACGGCGAGCAGTCTCGCGCCTCTGGGCGGAGCGAAAAGACAAGCAGGCGCTCCACCCAAGGGCATCGTAAATCTCTTGGCCCCCTTCGTCAACGCGGGCCGCGACGCTCTTCGGCAGGAACTTTCTGCCGTGCGCCCGGGCAGCCTCCCCAGCCGTTACGAGATTGCTAAAATGACGGTTTCCTGCCGCCGGAGACGCCCCACTTGTCCGCCCCCGCATCCACGCCCCCCGCGCGTTCCGCATGGGAAACCGTGGCGATTGTCGGGGTGGGATTGATCGGCGGTTCGATCGGCCGCGGGCTGCTGGAGCGGGGCCTCGCGCGGCGCGTGGTGGGGGTCGGGCGGAACGCCGCGAAGCTGAAAAACGCCAAGAAACTCGGCGCGATTACCGACCATTCGCTCGATTTCCCCGAGGGGGTCGCCGCGGCGGACGTGGTGGTCCTCTGTACTCCCGTCGAAATGATCGCGGAGCAGGCGGTCGCGGCCGTGGAACACGCTCCCGCGCACGCACTGGTCACTGACGCGGGGAGCACCAAACAAAAGATCGTCGCCGCGGTGGAGAAACAGCTCCGCGGGCGGGGGCACTTCGTCGGCAGTCATCCCATGGCCGGCAGCGAGAAGACCGGCGCGGCGGAGTCGCGGGCCGATCTGTTCGATGGCAAAGTGGTCGTCGTCACGCCCACGAAACGCACCCCCTCGGCCGATGCGGAATCGATCGGCGAATTCTGGGCGTCGCTTGGCGCGCGGGTGTTGATGATGCCGCCCGACGCGCACGATCGCGCCGTGGCGGCCACGAGTCATCTGCCGCACCTGCTGGCGTCGGTGCTAGCCGCGGTGACCCGGCAGGAGGACGCGCCGCTCGTGGCGAGCGGTTGGCTCGATACGACACGCGTCGCCGCCGGCGATGCCGAACTGTGGCGGCAGATTCTGCAGTCGAATGACAAGCACTTGCTCGCGGCGCTCATGCGCTTTGAAAAACAACTCACCGTCGCGCGCCGCGCCTTGGAACGAGGCGACGGCGCGCGCTTGACCAAACTTCTGGTCCAAGGAAAGGCCATTCGCGATGCTCTGGGAAATTGACATCTACACCGCCGCGGGAGAAGTCGATCGCCCGGCGGAACGCCTGCGTCACGACGCACGCGATCTGGGGCTCACCGGCGAGCTGGCGGTCACCACGGCGAGCGGGTATCTCGTCGAAGGGGCGTTGGAGCCGGCGCAAGTCGAGCGGCTGGGGCGCGAACTGCTGGCCGACCCGGTCGTGGAGCGCACGCTCGTCGCGCCGGTCGGTGATGCCAAGCTTGCCAAACCACCGATCGTGGGACAGCAACTGATTCACGTGTTGCCGAAGCCCGGGGTGATGGATCCGGTCGCGCAGAGCGCACTCGGCGCGATGCTCGACGGCGGCTGGCAAGCGACGGCGGTGCGAACGCTGCGGAAGTATTGGATCGGCGGCGCGGATGATGCGCAGTTGGATCGACTCTGTGCGAAACTGCTGGCGAACGACGCCATCGAACAGGTGATTCGCGGGCCGCTGAAGCTCGATCGACTCGACGTTGGCGCTTCGTACACGATGCGGCGCGTGATCGTGCCGTTGCGAGCACTGGACGACGACGCGCTGGTGAAGCTGAGCCGCGAGGGGCAGTTGTCGCTTTCGCTGGCGGAAATGCGCACCATTCAGGAACACTTTCGCTCGGCGGGCCGCGAGCCGACGGACGCGGAGCTGGAAACGATCGCGCAGACCTGGAGCGAGCATTGCAGTCATAAGACGCTGGCCGGGCGGATTCGCTACCGCGGACCCGAAGGGGAACGGCAGTTCGAGAACATGCTCAAGGAGACGATCTTCGCGGCCACGCAGGAGATTCGCCGGGCGCTCGGCGCGGAGGATTGGTGCGTGAGCGTGTTCAAAGACAACGCGGGCGTGATTCGCTTCGACGAGGCGAACAATGTGTGCTTCAAAGTGGAGACGCATAATCATCCCTCGGCGCTGGAACCGTACGGCGGCGCGAACACCGGCATCGGCGGCGTGATTCGCGATCCGCTGGGCACCGGGCTCGGCGCGAAACCGATCTGCAACACGGACGTGTTTTGTTTCGCCCCGCCGGACACGCCGGTCGATCAACTGCCCGCCGGCGTGCTGCATCCGAAGCGCGTGATGAAAGGCGTCGTCTCCGGAGTGCGCGACTACGGCAACCGGATGGGGATCCCCACGGTGAATGGCGCCGTGTATTTCGATCCACGCTATCTGGGGAATCCGCTGGTCTATTGCGGCAACGTGGGGCTGCTGCCGCGCGACAAGTCGTTCAAGGAAGCGCAGCCGGGGGACTTGATTGTGGCCGTCGGCGGACGAACGGGGCGCGACGGCATCCATGGGGCGACGTTTAGCTCTATTGAGCTCACGAGCGACAGCGAGAGCCTCTCCGGCGGCGCGGTGCAGATTGGCAATGCGATCACGGAGAAGATGGTCGTCGACGTGATTCTGCAGGCCCGGGATCAGGGGCTGTATAACGCCATCACCGATTGCGGCGCCGGTGGGTTTTCGAGCGCGGTCGGTGAGATGGGAGAAGAGATTGGCGCCGAGGTTCACCTGGAGCGCATCCCGCTCAAGTACGAGGGACTCACCTATACCGAGATGTGGATCAGCGAGGCGCAGGAGCGGATGATCCTGGCGGTGCCGCCGTCGAAGTGGGAGGCGTTTCACGCGCTGTGTGCCGCGGAATCGGTCGAGGCGACGTCGATCGGCACGTATGTTCCGACGGGGCGGCTGGTGCTCAAGTACCACGGCGAGACCGTGGCGGACGTCTCCATGGAATTTCTCCACGGCGGCCGGCCGAAGGTGATTCGCGAAGCGACCTACACGCCGGCGCCGATCGCGCCGCTCGCCGGAGAAGCGATGTGGACCCGCGAATTCACCGGCGATTTGAAGAACATTCTGGGCTCGCTCAATGTAGCCAGCAAGGAATGGGTCATTCGCCAGTACGATCATGAGGTGCAGGGCGGCAGCGTCATCAAGCCGCTGGTGGGCGCGACGAACTCCGGCCCCGGCGACGCCGCGGTCGTGCGCCCGGTGCTCGGCTCGCCGCGCGGCATCGCGGTCTCGTGCGGAATGAATCCGCGTTATGGCGATTTCGACACGTATCACATGGCCGCCAGCGCCATCGACGAGGCGATCCGCAATTGCGTGGCGGTTGGGGCCGATCCGGCGCGGATCGCGATCCTGGATAATTTTTGTTGGGGCGATACGAATCGCCCGGAAACACTCGGCTCGCTGGTCCGCGCGGCGCTCGCGTGTTACGACCTGGCGGTGGTGCTGGAGACGCCATTTATCTCGGGCAAAGATAGCCTGAACAACGAATTCAGTTACACCGACGCGGACGGCGTGCGGCGGACAATCGCCATTCCGCCGTCGCTGTTGATCAGCGCGATCGGGCAGTTGGACGATGTGCGCCAGGCGGTGACAATGGACCTGAAGCGTGCTGGGAATCTCGTTTACCTGGTCGGCGTGACGCGCGATGAGTTGGGCGGCTCGCACCTGGCGCTGGTGCGTGATTGGACCGGCGGCGCGGTTCCTTCCGTGGAACCGGGGCGCGCTCGATCGGCGTTCCGCGCAGTGCATCGTGCGATCCGCGCGGGGTTGGTGGCGGCATGCCATGACTTGAGCGAAGGGGGGCTCGCCGTGGCGGCTGCGGAGATGGCGTTTGCCGGAGGGTTGGGGCTGGAAGTCGATTTGCGGCGCGTGGTGTGCGAGGGGGAACTCGACGACATGCGCCGGCTGTTCAGCGAGTCGAACACGCGGTTCTTGTGCGAGGTGGAACCGGCGCGAAGGGCCGCGTTCGAGGCGGAGCTTGCGAAGTTATCGCCGGGAGAAGCGTCCGTCGCGTGCGCGGTGCTTGGCGAAGTGCGGGCGGAGTCGACGTTCGCGGTACGCGGGTTGGACGGCGAGCTGTGCATTGATGCGACGCTGGCGGAGTTGGAAGAGGCTTGGAAGGCGCCGCTGCGTTGGTGAGGGTTGGCCGCGAAGAGGAAAGGAGAAGCGAACAACCGCTCTATCCCCGCCGCAGATGCGCAATGCCACTTACTTTGCAAGATGAGCGTCGAAAACATACATCAGCAACAAGTCCTTGTCCTTCTTTGTCCTTTGTGTGTTTTTCGCGGCTATTCCTCCTTGCGGTGGATAGCGCCTTGCAGAGTAGGAATAGCCGCGAAAAACGCAAAAAGTCGCCAAGAAGGAGGAAGTGTTGTGCAGACTAGTCGCTTGAACTGATCGCGCGCGTAGTGCGCTTATATCCGGGCGCTCACGCTTCCGGCTCGCTTAATTGCGTGGGTCGGGGGGGATTTGCACTGTTGTTTCGGTGAAGGGTTCGGTCTTGGACCAGCGGTCGACCATTTCTTCCGATTGCGCAGCGTCCGACGGCGTTGGTTTCGTTTCGCATGCGCCGCCGCAGCAATTGCGCCCCAGGCCAAGGGCGGGCAGACCCCAGCGCACGAGGATGTAGATCGCCGCTACTCCGCCGATCGCCCACCAAAGTTCCGGTGTCATGGCTCCTGCCTCTCGGGGATTGCTGCCGTGGGATGCTTGTTTTCATTATAGCGTTTTGCTCGCCTTCAGACGGCAGCAGGGGACTGCGGCAATGGTCGCCCTGGTTTGACGAATCACGATATTGCGGCGCTGTTGTTCCGAAAAGCGCGCCTAATTGCCTGGCGAACGGCAACTATGTTGATGGCGACATCGTCGAAGCAGGGCTTTCGCGGTTGATTTTCCCTCTACGGGGTGGTACTGATTGTGGGGATTCATCTTCCGCGGTAACACGACCGGCGCGCTGATGTTGCGCCGCGGGAATAGCAAAAGGGACTGAATATGAAACGCTTTGCGGCCTGCGTGGTGTGCTTTCTGGCGATTGCCTTGCTGCCGAGGCCTTCGTTCGCTCAGCAGAAGTTCAAGGATCTCGTCGGTCCGGTGCAGGTGGGACCGGTGAAATCGAGCGGGCCGATCGAGGTGCCCTACATCACGTGGGGCGGCGATGTGGCGACGTTCTACGCCAACGGCGGGTTGACGACGACGCCGAACAGCATCTACGGCCAGCAAAAGCTAAATCTCAATCTCGTGGCGGGCGACGACTTCGTCGGCCAGGTGCGGCGCTATCTGCAGGGGGAGTCGCCGTTTCTGCGCGGCACGTTCAGCATGATGGGGCTGGCGTCGGAGGCGCTCGGCAGCGATCCGCGCACCAAGCCGGTGATTTTCCTGCAACTCACGTGGTCTGCGGGGGATCACCTGGTTTCACGCGAGGCTTTGAAGAAGACGAACGATCTCAAGGGAAAGAAGGTCGCTTTGCAGAAGAACGGGCCGCATGTCGGCATGCTGGATGACATTCTGCGCGTGGCGGGATTGAAGTGGAGCGACGTGACTGTCGTCTGGGCCGATGATCTGACGGGTGAGAAGGGCCCCGCGGCGCTGTTCCGCGCTGATCCCACGATTGACGCCTGTTTTGTGATCTCGCCCGATATGCTCGGCCTCACCGGCGGTCTGGAAACGCCTGGCACGGGCGCGGAGGGGACCGTGAAGGGCGCCCACGTGCTGGACTCGACGGCGTACCTCAGCCGTTCGATCGCCGACGTCTATGCTTGCCGCAAAGATTTTTACGACGCCAATCGCGCCACGGTGGAGAAGTTCACCGCGGGCTATCTCAAGGCGTGCGAGGAGATTCTGCCGCTGAAGAAGGAGTTTGACACCAAGGGCTCCTCGCCGAAGTACATGGACGTGCTCAAGCTCGCGCAAAAAATCTATGGTCCCGCGGTTCTGCCGACGCTCGAAGTTGACGCCCATGGGCTGATCAGCGATTGCACGTTCGTCGGTCTGCCCGGCAACGTGAGCTTTTTCACGGAGAAGGGGAACCTCAACGGCTTTGAAGAGAAGCAGAAGCTGGCATTGAATCTGGCCAATGAGCAAGGCTACGCCGGCGTGCGCACGGGGTTCTTTCCGGCGGATTTTGATTTCGTGCAGATTGCCAAGCTCGGCAAGCTGACCGCCGACGTGAGCGCCATTCGCACGCCGCGCTTCGCAGGGCCGGAAGCGGGCAGCGACGAGGATTTCCTCGGCGACGACGGCCGCACGATCGTCAGCTTCACGATTAATTTTCAACCGAATCAGGATACGTTCCCCGCGGATGTTTACGGCGCTGATTTCCAACGTGCCTTAGAGGCGGCCTCGACGTATGGCAACGCGGTGTTGTCGATCCGCGGCCACGCCGATCCCACGAAGGTGCTGGCGGATCTCGTCAAAGCGGGGTTGGCGAAGGGGCTGATTCAGCGCACCGGGCAGGCCGGCAACTACCGTTACACCATGCAAGGGAAGCCGATTAACCTCGAAGCGACCGCGGAAGTGGTGAAGCTGCTGGAGCGCGGGGCGTTCGACGGCACGGATCCGAATCCGCGTGAAACGATGCAGGCGGCGTTGAACCTCTCGCTGGCTCGGGCGAACGCCGCCCGCGACGCATTGATGCAGTACGCCAAGGCGCAGGGGATTAAATTCGATGAAAGCCAGTTCCAGGCCGTCGGCGCGGGAGTGAAGGAGCCGAAGATTCCGCGGCCGAAGAATCTGGATCAGGCGAAGGAAAACATGCGCGTCGAGTTCCGCGTGCTGCGCGTGCCGGCGGAGGCGCTGCAGCAGGGGGACTTTGATTTCTGAGAGAAGCTGGGAGTTCGAATTACGGAGCACGAAGTTTGAACTGGGGAGGATGTTGCACGTGGCGCGTTTTTTGGCGATGGTCATCGCGGTTGCGGGATTGACGTTGCCGGTGCGTGCGCAGGAGGAGGCGCCGGTTGCGGGGAATGCGGCGGCGCTGGCTCGGGACAATGTGGTGATTTTGCTCGATGCCTCGGGCTCGATGGAGTACGAGATGTCGGGGTCGAGCGATTCGCGGATGAATGTCGCCAAGCAAGCGCTCGCCAAGGTGGTGGACCGGATCGATCCGAATGCGAACGTCGGGTTGCTGGTGTTTTCGGACATTCCCGACGCGAACGGCTGGCTCTATGATCTCGCGCCGCTTGATCGGGAGCGGCTGCTCGAGGCGATCGATCGTTGCCGGGCCTCCGGCGGCACGCCTTTGGGGGATTATCTGAAAATCGCTGCCGATCGCTTGCTCGAAGCGCGGCAGGCGCAGCGCGGGTATGGTTCGTTCCGGTTGCTGGTGGTGACCGACGGCGAGGCGAATGATCCCGAGCTGTTGCAGCGCTATCTGCCTGACGTTCTGTCGCGCGGCGTGACGGTCGATTGCATTGGTGTCGACATGGCGCAGGACCATGCGCTTGCCAAGCAGGTGCGGAGCTATCGCCGCGCGAACGATCCCGCGGCGCTGGAAGAGGCCGTGGCGCAATCGCTGGGCGAGATCGGCGCGGCCGATGCTTCGGACTATACGTCGCAGGAGCAGTACGAGCTCGCGGCGGCGCTGCCGGAAGAAACCGCGGCCGCGGTGCTGGAGAATCTGACGACGCCGGTCAATTTGCCGGTGGGCGAAGGCCCCGCGACGGATGCCCCGCTCGGCCCGGTGGATGAAAGCGGTCAGCCGACTTATTACGGCCAGCCCAACAGCGGCGGCGGCGTCGCCGGAACCCTCTTCGGCTCGATCTGCACGTGTTTGTTCGTCACCATGGTATTGTTGTTTGTGGCAGTGGTAGCCGTGGCGAAAGCGGCGGGGAAGAAGCGGAGGGGATGAGGGTGAGGAGAAAAGAAGAAGAGGAGAAAAGGAGAAAAGAAGTGTTGGGGGAACGTCCAATGGTAGATTACGCGAAATGTCGAACGGCGCTGGGGGCGCGTGAACGCTCCGAGCCGAAGCTTCTTTTCTCCATTTCTCCTCTTATCCTTTTCTCCTCCCCCCGTGTCTAACGGCATTTCTGGAAAGATTCTCGGCGCGGTTTTGCTGTGGCTCGTGCTGTTGGGCATCGGGGCCGCGGTTTACAAGTTCGTTTTCGCGCCGAAGAAAAAGGCGGTCGCGGTTCAGCAGACCGGTTCGGCGCAGGCGCACGAGACGGAGATCACGATCGCGCTCGATTCCTTCTCCGGCTATTGCGTCTTTCGCAGCGACGCCTTTCGCCGGGAGCTCGACGCGCAGAGCATTGGCTTGAACGTCATCGACGATCAGGCCAACTACGGCGAGCGTATCAAGACGCTACGCAACGGCGAGACGCCGTTCGCCGTGTTTACGATCGACGCGCTGCTGACCGCGAGTGCGCGGCTCGGGGAGACGCCCGGCACGATCGTGATGGTGATCGATGAGTCGAACGGCGCCGACGCGATGGTCGCGTACAAGCAGGGCATGCCGAACTTGAATGCGCTCGACAAGCCCGACGCGCGATTCGTCGTGACGCGCGACTCGCCGAGCGAAACGCTGGCCCGCGTGGTGATGGCGAGTTTCCGGCTGCCGCAATTGCCGGAGTCGCCTTGGATCGACGCTCAAGGCGCGGAAGACGTGTTGCGGCAGTTTCAATCGGCCAGTCCAGCCGAACCGCGAGCTTATGTGCT
>CAZUBB010000198.1:2977-8693 GCA_964618485.1 uncultured Pirellulales bacterium | reverse complement strand
CCGTCGCGACGAGCAAGTAGCCGTAGCAATCTCCCCACGTTCGCGTGAGCCAGGCCGCGGCCTCCAGCTTGTGAAACGCCTCGATTCGTCCACAATGGTGAAACGTGCGCAGCTCGCAATACGTAAGCAGCCCGTCGGAAAGCCGCTCTTTTTGACTGACCTTGGCCGGTTTGGGCGCGCCGCCGTTCACGACGTGCCAGGCTCCGTGCCCCTTGGCGGCATAGACCATCTCGTCCAGGCCCGGCATGTGAATCACGCCCACCACGCTGGTCCGGTCGTACTCGACGCCCACCAGCGTTCCATACAGCGGCACCCCGGAAATAAACGACTTCGTGCCGTCGATCGGGTCGAGAATCCAGCGAAACCCGGACGTGCCGGGCCGATCGGGAAATTCTTCCCCCAGGATGGCGTCGTCGGGAAACGCGCGGCTGATGCGGTCGCGCAGATGCAATTCGGATTCGCGATCCGCGATGGTGACCGGCGTGGCGTCCTGCTTGCGCTCGACGCAATAGCCATCCGTGCCAAAGTAACGGAGCGTGATGTCTCCCGCTTCCCGCGCCGCGGCCACGGCAAGATCGAGGCGGTCGTTCAATGCGAAGGGCTTCATGGTGCAAACCTAACCAGCGAACGGAGTCCAAACAAGGTAGATGCACCCAAGGGATCGGCATTCTCAGTCCCCTTTCGTCGGCGACGCGCTAAATTCTTGGCCGCAGCGTGTCCCGGTCCTTGCAAAGGGGGGCCTAACTCGACAAGCTATCGACGTGGCGCGCGACCGGACGCGCCTTGGCAACCCGCTGGCTTGAAGGACACGGCATGGCGACTACGGCCCCCGCTCCCCCCTCCAAAAACACCGCCGCGGAGCCAGAATTCGAGCCGTTCGTTCCGGCGTCGCAGGAAATGCCGGAATTCACCTGGTCGGCCGTCGTCCTGGGGGCGATTCTCGGCATCATCTTTGGAGCGTCGTCGCTCTACCTGGTGCTGAAGGTCGGGATGACCGTTTCCGCGTCGATCCCCGTCGCGGTGTTGGCCATCACGCTGTTCCGCCTCTTTTCGCGCGTCACCGGCATGCGCCGCGCGACGATCCTGGAAAACAACATCGTGCAAACCACCGGCTCCGCGGGCGAATCGATCGCCTTCGGCGTGGGCGTCACGATTCCCGCCTTGATGCTGCTTGGCTTCGACATGGAAGTCACCCGTGTGATGACCGTCGGCGTGCTGGGCGGTCTGCTCGGGATCCTGATGATGATCCCGCTCCGCCGGGCGTTCATCGTCAAGCAGCACGGCAAGCTGCCCTACCCGGAAGGCACGGCCTGCGCGGACGTGTTGATCGTCGGCGAAAAAGGGGGCGCGACGGCCGCCACGGTGTTCGCCGGTTTCGGCATCGCCTTTCTGCACAAGTTCTTCGCCAAGTCGATGCACCTCTGGAAAGAAGAGGTTGACGTTCCGCTTTCCACGGAAAGCGGCGCCGGTTTGCGCGGTGGCGTCCTCGGCGGCGAGTTATCCCCCGAACTCCTCGGCGTCGGTTACATCATCGGCCCCCGCGTGGCGTCGATCATGCTCGCCGGCGGCGCGCTGGCGTACCTGGTGCTCGTGCCGACGCTGATGTACTTCAGCCAGCAGCAACAAACGCCGCTGGAGCCCGCCACGTCCGGCCTCATCCGCGATATGGGCGTCCATGAGATCCGTAACGCCTACATCCTCTATATCGGCGCCGGGGCCGTGGCCACCGGCGGGATCATCAGCATGTTTCAGGCGATGCCGCTGATCTTCACGTCGATCGTCGCCGGTCTGCGAGATCTGTCGAAAAACAAAGGCAGCGACGCGCCCGTGGAAGAAGTGAAACGCACCGATCGCGATCTCTCGCTGTGGATCGTCGTGGCCGGTACGCTCGGCATGGTCGCCGCGCTGATGGTCACGCCCAGCGTCGGGCTCGGTTTCACCGTGCAAGGCATCGTCGGCGCGTTGATGATCGTCGTGTTCGGATTCCTGTTCGTCACCGTCTCTTCACGATTGACCGGTGAAATCGGCTCCTCGTCGAATCCCATTTCCGGCATGACCGTCGCGACGCTGCTGCTCACGTGCCTGGTCTTCGTGCTGCTCGGCAAGACTGACAAGCCGGCGACGTTGACTGCGTTGACGGTCGCCGCGGTGGTCTGCATCGCCGCCTCGAACGGCGGCACCACCGCCCAGGACCTTAAGACCGGGTTTCTCGTCGGCGGCACGCCCAAGTATCAACAGATCGCCATCGTCATCGGCGCAATGACCTCGGCCCTGGTGATGGGCGTCACGCTGCTGCTCCTGAACGACGCCGGCACCGTGTACACCAACAAGCCCGAGTATCTGCCCAGCTATCGCGTTCCACCGGAAGAACTCGCTACGCTGACCCAGATGGCGCGCGTCAAAGGCGTTCACGCCGCGGCCGATCAGAACGAATACCACGTTCTCAACGTCGGCGAAGGCGAACTCGAAGGCGTACGGCAAGGAAAATACCTGGTCAACGATTCGGGCGAGATCAAGTATCTCGTCGACCCCGCCATCAATGGCCTCGTCAAAGAAAACGATGACGGCACGCCGGTCGCGAATAAGTTCGAGGCCCCCAAAACCCGGCTGATGGCGCTCATCATCGGCGGCATCTTCAACCAGCGTTTGCCCTGGGGGCTCGTGCTCATCGGAGTCGTGATCGCGATCTCGCTGGAACTCGCCGGCGTCCCGTCGTTGCCGTTTGCCGTGGGCGTCTATCTCCCGATTCACACTTCGGTGCCGATCTTCATCGGCGGCATCATCCGCTGGGCCGTCGATCGCTTCTCGGGACGCACCGCGGGCGAATCGGAATCGAGCCCTGGCGTGTTGCTCTCGTCCGGCTACATCGCCGGCGGCTCGCTCGCGGGCGTGACGATCGCTTTCATGACGTTTCTGCCCGAGCGCCTTAATTCCGCATTGAATGTCGGCAGGTTGTTGCCGGCGGGCTGGAACAACGCCATGTATCCGGCGATGGCGGCATTTGGCGTGTTAGCGGTCATCCTCTTTGTGGTCGGCTTCCGCCGTACACGCGACGAAGGGACCTTCTGACCCCCCGGTCGGGGTGGTGGTCGGCCGAACCGGCGATCCCCCGGCGACCGTAGATAGGAACAGCACTTCATACCCCACTCGGCGGATCGTTTCGCCCATCTTCAGGAACAAACTCATGTCTCGAAAAATCACTCTCTCGGTCGCGGCCCTGGCGCTCGCGATGACCACGATGAATGCGACCTTGCACGCCGACGAGGGGATGTGGCTCTTCAGCAATCCCCCGCTCAAGCAACTCAAGGAAAAATACAACTTCCAACCCGACGCTAAGTGGTTGGAACATCTCCAGAAATCGGCGGTCCGCTTCAACAGCGGCGGCTCCGGCTCGTTCGTTTCGCCCGACGGCCTCGTGATGACCAATCACCACGTCGGCGCTGACGCCCTCCAGAAAATGTCGACCGCCGATCACGACTTCATCGCCACCGGCTTCTACGCCAAGTCGCACGAGGAAGAAGTCCCCTGCGTCGACCTGGAGTTGAACGTCTTGCAAAGCATCGAGGACGTCACGGATCGCGTGAACGCCGCGGTCAAGCCGGGACTCTCTCCCGGAGAGGCTCAACTGGCGCGCCGCGCGATCATGAACGAAATCGAACAGGAGTCGACCGAAAAGACCGGCCTCCGCAGCGACGTGATCACGCTTTACCAAGGCGGGCAGTACCACCTCTACCGCTTCAAGAAGTACACCGACGTGCGGCTCGTCTTTGCGCCGGAAAAAGACATCGCCTTTTTCGGCGGCGATCCGGACAACTTCGAATTCCCGCGTTACGACCTCGATGTTTGCTTCTTCCGCGTTTACGAAGACGGCAAGCCCGCCAAAGTCGAGCATCACCTGGCCTGGAGCGACCACGGAGCGGGCAACGACGAACTCGTCTTCGTCGCCGGGCATCCGGGCCGCACGAATCGCTTGAACACGGTCAAGCACCTGGAATTCCTCCGCGACCGCGTCTATCCGACGACGCTCAACCTCTTGCGCCGCCGCGAGGTGATGCTGAAGAACTATGCCGATCGGTCGCTGGAAAACGCGCGTCAGGCCCAAGACGAACTGTTCGGCTACCAGAACAGCCGCAAGGCCCGCCTGGGCGGCATCGCCGGCCTGCAGGATCCGGCGCTGATGTCCGAAAAGCAGTCCGCGGAATCGCAACTCCGCGACGCGGTCTCGGCCGATCCGAACTTGAAAGACACCGCCGGTGTGTGGGATGAAATCAATTCCACGCTCGAAACCTGGGACGGCATCTACAACGAAAACTACCTGCTGGAAGTCGGCCAGGCGTTCAATTCGGAGTTCTTCCGCACCGCCCGCACGCTGGTCCGCATGGCCGACGAAACCGCCAAGCCGAACGCCGAACGTCTCCGCGAGTACCGCGAATCGAACCTCGATTCGCTCAAGCAAGAGCTGTTCTCGGAAGCACCGACGTATCCGGCGCTAGAAACCGCGAAACTGGCCGATTCGCTCGGCATGATGATGGAAATGCTCGGCGCGAACCATCCGGTGGTCACCGCGGTCCTGGCCGGCAAGTCGCCGCGCGATCGCGCCGCCGAACTGGTCGCCGGCACGAAGCTCGAAGACGTTGAGCTCCGCAAGAAACTCGCCGAAGGAGGCAAAGCCGCCATCGACGCTTCGAACGATCCGATGATTCTGCTCGCGAAGCTGGTGGACGAACCTTCCCGCGCGGTCCGCAAGACGTACGAGGAGCAGGTCGAAGAGCCGCTGCGCCAGGCCTACGCCAAGATCGCCGCCGCCCGCTTCGCAACCTTGGGCGACACCGTGTATCCCGATGCCACGTTCACCCTGCGGCTCGCCTACGGCACCGTGAAGGGCTACGAAGACGGCGGCCAGAAGATCGCCCCCTGGACCGTCATGGGCGACACCTTCAAGCACGCCGATGCGCATGGCAACGTCGATCCGTTCAAGCTGCCCGAAAGCTGGCTGAGTCAGAAGGGCAAGATCAAGGCCGACACGCCGTTTAACTTCGTCAGCACGGCCGACATCATCGGCGGCAACTCCGGCAGCCCAGTGGTGAACCGTGCCGGCGAAGTGGTCGGCATCATCTTCGACGGCAACATCCAATCGCTGGTGCTCGACTTCGCGTTCACCGACGCTCAAGCCCGAGCGGTCTCGGTCCACAGCGCCTCGATCATCGAAGCCCTGCGCAACATCTACAACGCCGGCGCCCTGGCGGACGAGATCCAGGGAAAATAGTCGTTTCGCATTTGTCCACCACAGAGTGCACGGAGGACACGCAGCAGGGAGCCATGGAACCGCAGAGTCGCGGAGACGCAGAGAAGTGAACGATGAAGTAGGAACGAAGATCGATGAATGAAGAGAAATCCACTTCCGTTCATCACGCATCAATTCCCCCCTCCGCGTCTCAGCGCCTCCGCGGTGAAAATGAACCTCCCCTCCCTCTCCGTGTCCTCCGTGCCTCCGTGGTGAACCCCTCCCTTTAGCGTCTCATGGCTGAAGCCGTACCTCGCTACCTCGTCCCGTTTCATCCCAAGAAGCAGCCGCATCATTTCACGGATGTCTTGATCATCGGCGGCGGGCTTGCCGGCCTGCGCGCGGCGCTGGCGGTCGATCCCGCGCTCAACGTCGTCGTCATCACCAAGGAAGGCATCAAACAATCCAATAGCAACTACGCCCAAGGGGGCA
>CAZUBB010000198.1:0-2944 GCA_964618485.1 uncultured Pirellulales bacterium | reverse complement strand
CGAAGACCACATCGCCGACACCCTCACCGCCGGCGGCACGTTGTGCGATCGCGAGGTCGTCGATTTCGTCGTTCGCGAAGCGCCGGCCCGTATCGCCGAACTCATCCACTGGGGAACGCGCTTCGATTCCGATCAGGGCGAGCTGACGCTCGGCCGCGAGGGAGGGCACAGCCACCAGCGGATCGTGCATGCCCTCGGCGACGCCACCGGGCGCGAAATCATGCGCGCGGTGATCGAGCAAGCGTCGAAGCTGAAAAACGTCTTCGCCTGGCAGAACACGTTCACGCTCGATCTGCTCACGCACGAAGGCAAGTGCCGCGGCGCCCTCGTCTGGAACGCGCAACACGGCAAAACGCTCGTCTGGGCCAAGCAAACCATCCTCTGCACCGGCGGTTGCGGGCAGATCTATCGCGAAACGACCAACCCCGCTGTCGCCACCGGCGACGGCCACGCCATGGCGTTTCGCGCCGGTGCCGAGTTGCGTGACATGGAATTCATGCAGTTCCACCCGACGGTGTTGTATATCGCCGGCGGCAGCCGCAGCCTGATCACCGAGGCGATGCGCGGCGAAGGCGCCTGGCTGGTCGATCGCCACGGGCATCGCTTCATGCCCGACTACGATCCCCGCGCCGAACTCGCCCCGCGCGACATCGTCAGCCAAGCGATCGTCGAACAGATGGAGAAAACCCGGCACCCCAACGTTTACCTCGATCTCACGCACCTCGACGCGGATTACATCCGTCGCCGCTTCCCAGGCATCGCCGCGATGTGCGCGGAGTTCGGGCTCGACATCGCCCGCGACCGCATCCCGGTGCGTCCCGGCGCGCACTACATGATCGGCGGCGTCACGGTCGACCTTCACGGCCGCACCGGCATTGATGGCCTGTGGGCCGCAGGCGAAGTCACTTCAACCGGCCTGCACGGGGCGAACCGGCTTGCCTCGAATAGCTTGCTCGAAGGGCTCGTTTACGGCGCCCACGCCGGCGAAGGCGCCTCGCGCGAGGCTGCCCGAATGTCTGATACGTTCGCGGCGATTCCGCTCGAGAACGCGGCGGAACCGGAAAGCAACGAGCCGCTCGATTTGGTCGACATCCGCAACTCGCTCACCAGCCTGATGTGGCGCTCGGCCGGCGTCCGGCGCACCGGGGAGCAACTCGCCGAAGCGCTCGAATCGATCGACCGCTGGTGCCGCTACGTACTCAGGCGGCAATTCAACGACCCGGCCGGCTGGCAACTGCAAAACATGCTCTGCGTCGCCCGCCTCATGGCCACGGCGGCCCTGGAACGCCGAGAAAGTCGCGGCACCCACCTCCGCCAGGATTATCCCGGCGCCGACGACGCGCACTGGAACCGCCATCTAGCGTTCCGGCGCGCGATGTAGCGTTGCCGTTCACGCATTCGCGGCAAATTTGCCCGAGGCCAGGTAAGACGCTATCTTACCTACATGCGAACCACCGTCTCCACCAAAGGCCAGATCGTCCTCCCGGCCGAGCTGCGCGCCCAGGACGGCATCGTGCCGGGCCAGCAGTTTGAAGTCGAACGCATCCAATCCGGCGAGTATTTACTGAAGAAAGTCGTCACGCCGGGCAAGCCGGGCCTCGTCGATCTCCTGCTCGCTTGCCCCGTGAAAGGCTGGTTCAAGCCGCTCCCCGCAGAATCGCCACATTCATATTTCGACGAGACGTTGTTCGACGAGTAATCGACGTATTTCACAGGAATCGACGGAGCGGGTTGTAATGATTGCTCCAGGGTCTATTGCGTATTTCGTCGATTCCAACGTGTTGAGCGAACCCACAAAGCCGCGTCCGTCGCGTGCGGTCGTTGCCTGGTTGCGGGAACATGAGGCCGAGTTCGCCACGAACACCATCGTGTTGGGGGAGTTGCTCTCCGGAATTAACATTTTGCCCGCGAGCGGCCGGCGAAAAGTTCTCTTCGACTGGTTCGCGGACGTCGCGAATAGCGTCCCCGTCTTTGTCATCGACACGGCCACGGCCTACGTTTGGGCAAGCGTCAATACACAACTTCGGCGCAAGGGTCGTTCGATGCCTGCCAAAGACAGCCTCATCGCAGCCACTGCTTTGCAGCACGACCTGACGATCGCCACCCGCAACACCGCCGATTTCCGCCACACTGGCGTGAAAACCGTCAATCCATTCGGCGAATAACCTTCCTTCAAATCGTGGATCACGCTCCATGCCCCCCTTCTCGACCGACGTCCTCATTGCCGGCGCGGGCCCAGTGGGTTTAACCATGGCCGCGGCCCTCACGCAGCAAGGGCTCCGCTGCCGCGTCATCGATAAGGCCGCCGCGCCGTCCGATAAATCGAAGGCGCTCGTAGTCTGGGGACGCTCGATGGAGTTGCTCGATCAGCTCGGTCTCGCGCAGAACTTCGTGCAGACCGGCATGAAGATCAACGGCGCGAGCATCTACGGCAAGGGAGAGCGGCTCGTCCATCTCGAGATCAGCGGCATGGACAGTCCCTTTGGCTATCCCCTAATGATCCCGCAAAACGAGACGGAACGGTTGCTCACGGAACATCTGGCACGGCAAAACGTGCAGATCGAGCGGCAAGTGGAGTTGCTCACGTTCCAGGAAGGTGCGCAATCGGTCGCCGGCCGTTTGAAGCGCGCCGACGGCAGCGAAGAGGGTTTCGACGTTTCCTGGCTCATTGGCTGCGACGGCGCGCATAGCACGGTGCGCCACACGCTGGAAATGCCGTTCACGGGCGAGGCGGAACCGAACGACTGGATGCTGGCCGATATCCACGTCCAAGGCCCGTTGCCCAACGACGAGATGAGTATCTACTGGCACGAAAAAGGCATCCTCGTCTTTTTCCCCATCACGCCCACGCGGTTTCGTGTGATCGCCGATCTCGGCGCCGCAGCGAACGCCGGCAGCCCGCCCGCGCCAAGTCTCGCCGAAGTCCAAGCCAAGGTCGAAGAGC
>CAZUBB010000197.1:0-8703 GCA_964618485.1 uncultured Pirellulales bacterium | reverse complement strand
TGCGGGTGGCGCGGTGGTTTGTTTCGGTGCGGTCCGCCTGCTCGATCGACTGCGCGGGAGCACCTCGCGGCGCGAGTTTGCGCATGCTCACGAAGCGGCAAAGCGCGGCGTGCCGACGACGCATTGCGTGGCGCTAGGGGAGTCGACGTTCAAAAATGGCGCCGCCGATTTTTTGGTGACGCAGGCCGTGAGCGACGCGGGACCGCTGGATCAGTTCCTAGTGGCGAACCTGGGGACGCTTTCGTCACCGGCGCGCGCCGTGCTCGTCGTATCACTCGCGGAACTGTGCGCTCGGGCGCACGATGCGGGGCTGGAGCACGACGATTTGCATGCCGGGAACATTCTGATCGTCTGGAGTGATTTTTCGCAGCGCCCCGATCTGCGTTTGATCGACCTCGATCGCGCGCGAATCGGAAAACCGCTCGGCTGGAGGGCCTCGCGGCGGAACCTGGCGATGTTGCTGTGCGGTGTGCATCACGTGGCGACCGTGCGCGACTTCTGGCGATTTTGGCGGGCGTACCGAAAACTGCGGGCGGCGCTCGTGGTCGACGCTCGCTGCGGCGCGCAGGAAGTTTGGCGGCGCGGGATGGATCGCGTGTGGCGGGTGCTGCGCGATCGGGATCGGCGGGCGATGCGCAGCAACCGCGAGTTTCACGTGTTGCGCAGCACTCATGGCGTCGCCTTGGCGGTGCGTGAGATTTCCAAGTCGATCCTGTGCGAAGCGCTGGAGTCGCCTAACGCACTGCTATGCGGGCCGGGAACGGAAGCGCTAAAGCTAAGCTTTGGCAGCGTTGTCGTGAAAACGTCCGTTGCCGGGCGCGAGCTGGTTTACAAACGCATTCGTGCGAAGAGCTTATTCAAGCAGTTACTTGCGCCGTTTCGTGCGAGCCGTGCGCGGGTTGGCTGGTATCGCGGGCATGCATTGTTAGCGAGGGGCATTGCCACGGCGCGGCCGCTGTTTGCGTTGGAACCTCGCGCGGCATGGTGGCGCGGGGAATCGTACCTGGCCACCGAGTGGATCCCAGGGGCGGAGAACCTGCATCTCTGGCTGTGGCGCGTGGCGGCTTTGCCGGAGCGCCAACGCCGGAGCCTGATCCGGCGGAGCGCGACGGCGCTTGGCGCGTTGCTCGGAAAAATGCACCGCTATGGCGTGGCGCATCGCGACCTGAAAGGCTGCAACCTGGCCGCCGCCGAGCGCGACGGCGCGCCGCGGTGGTTCGTACTTGATTTGGAAGGAGTCCGCCTGCGACGCTGCGTTGCATTTGATGATCGCACCAGTGATCTCGCGAGGTTGGCCGTCAGCGCGGAGATTCACCCTTGCTTGTCGCGGGCAGACCGCCTGCGATTTCTTCGCGCGTATGCTCAGGCCGCCGGCGAGCGCGACGATATCAAGCAACTGTGGCGGGCAATCGCCTCGAAGAGTCGGCGGGAGTTGATGCGGTTTGCGCGGCGCGGGAAGCGCGTGGCATGAGCGAGCCGTCAAAACGTCGCCCGATTGCCAGCCGCGAGTGGCGGATTTCGAAGCGCCTGGCAGCGTGGCTCGCTGGTCGCGGCGTGTCACCGAATGCGATCTCCGTTGCGGGCATGATCGCTGGCAGCGCCGCCGGGATTTGCTTCGCGTCCACCCAGTTTGCGAGGGCAAACGCGGCATGGTTCTGGCTGGCAGGCGCCGCGGGCGTCCAATTACGGCTGATCGCCAACATGCTGGACGGGATGGTGGCCGTGCTCACCGACCGCTGTTCGCCGGTCGGCGAGTTGTACAACGAAGTTCCGGATCGCGTTTCTGACACCGCGATTTTCATTGGCCTCGGATTCGCCGCGGGAGGATCGCCGACGCTCGGCTTTGCCGCCGCGCTGGCGGCGATGTTCACCGCTTATATTCGCACGACCTGCGTGACGGCCGGAGCGCCGCCGGACTTTTGCGGGCCGATGGCCAAGCAGCACCGGATGGCGCTCGTGACGTGCCTCGCACTTGTGTCGATGTTCGTACCCGCGTCGACGGTGCTGGCTCAACCGCGCGGCGTTTGGATCACGCCGACGCGCGTTGCGCTGTTGGTCGTAATCGCGGGGAGCATGATCACGGCGCTGCGAAGGCTGGCGCGAAGTTCGCGTTACTTGCGAGCGCGTTAGTGTATTCAGCGCACATGGCGACGCTGCGAGTTTCACCTTCACCCCGGCCCTCTCCCTGGGGTGGGAGAGGGGGCCAGACGGGCGCTAACCTTCCATCGGGGCCTTGAGGCCGCCGGTGAATTTCTCGTCTTCGGCGCCGTGGCCAATGAGGACTTCGGCCTGGTAACCGCCCTTGGCTTGGAAGTAGATGATCAGGCCGATGTAGCAAATGCACATGATTGCGGGCATTACGGCGATCTTAGCGAGCGTGCCCTGCTTGGCTTCGGTCAAGAACCCTTCGACCTCTTCGCGCTGCTCGGGGGGCAGTGCGGCAAGTTTCTGCTGGTCGATCGTGGCGCTGAGACCAAACGATCCCTCCTGCTCGACGACGACCTGGGCGCGGAGATCTGGGTTCTGAGCCGTAATAATGCGATCGAAATCGCGATCCTGCAGGGCGCCGATCGCGGGAGCGCCGACGGCGCCGACGGCGATCATGCCGACGCCGGCGATCGCATTCAACATCAAAGCACCGCCGCGGGGGAACTGTTCCGAAACCACGCCCAAGGTCGTCGGCCAGAAGAAAGTCTTGCCGACGCCATAGAACGTCGCCGCCAGGAACAGCAGACTGACGTCGCTCCCGGCTTTGGAAAGCGCGATCAGGCCCAGGCTCGCAATCGCCGCGCACATGGCCAGCAGGCCAAGCGGCGAGATGCGGTGGACGATCGGACCGGCGAAGAACCGGAGTACGAACATGATCGCGGAGGTGTAGATCAAGAACAACAGGCCCTTCGTGGGGCTCTGAAGCACGGACCGCATGATGTCGGAAATCCAGCCGTCGGTGCCCAACTCCGTGGTGGCGAGCAGGAACATCACCAATAGCAAGAATACGAACATCGGGCGGCCGAACGACTTGACCCAGAGGCCGAACGCGATCGTGGGAATAATCGCCAGACCGAATAGCCAGGCCGGCGAGAGCGCGGGCACGTCCAGGACGACCAATACCTGATTAAAACCGGAGATCAACAAGGCGAAGCAGATGTAGGCGCTTCCCCAACCGAACTCTTTGAGCATGTCCATATAGGAAATGCCGGCCGCAACGCGTTCCTGCACAGGGAACTTCTGTCCGAATAGCACCACGCCGTAAAGCACCGTCGGCAGCAGCAGCAATGCCATTTGAAGTCGCCACGTCGAAGTTCCGCCTTCGCCTGTCGCGAAAAAACCGACCGCGATGGCGAGCAAACCTGCGAGGACGATGCCGCCCGGCCAACCGGCGTGCAAAATGTTCAACCAGTGCGTTTTGTTCTTGTCAAAGATCGTCGCCACGACAGGGTTGATCACCGCTTCGACGGTCCCGTTGGCCAAGGCGAAGAGAAACGTGGCCCAGTAGAGCATCATGAAGCCGTTCGCGAAGATCGTCATGATGGCGGAAGCGAGATGCGCCACGAAGGCGAACGTCATCGCGCGGCCGTAGCCGATTTTGTCGATCACCAGGCTTAACAGAATGATCGACAGCGCAAACGGCGCCAGGCCGACGCCTTGGATGATCCCAAGGTCTTCTTGACTGAGGTTGAATTCCTTGCCCAAGTCGGCCAGCACCGCGCCGCGGACCGTGAATCCAAACGCCGTCGCGATCAGCGACAGGAAACACCCAAGAAAGAGCCGCTTTTGATTCATGAACCGGGATCTCCGCCTGAGAAGGTCGCTGCGAACGCAAGCTAGGACTGATGGGCGCGCGGCTGCCTGGAGGCCGTGCGAATGGCTCCGAGTATACTAGCCACGGACGAGGAGTAAACACGATTCACCGCCCCGATTGCCAGTTTTTCCCCGGTTTCCCCTCCTGCGCAGCATTAACTCGCTAAACTCCGCTAACTTTTCCAATCGCCGCCACTTACGTCGTGTCCGGGCGGTCGGCTTGACCCGCTCGGGGGCGGCGGAATACCATGCCGCCCCGGTGGCGAGGCGCCCTGACCATCGCATATGGAGACGGCCTCTTTGCCATCGCCGGAACGGAATGCGGTTCGTCGCCGCCGCGGGATGCTGGCGGCGATCCTGCTCCTCGCGCTCGTGTTGCGACTGGCCGCCGCGGCCTGGTGGCAGCACCGGCTCGGGGAGCAGAAGTTTGGGTTTGCCGACTCGGAAGGTTATTGGGCGCTCGCCGAGCGGATCGTGCACGGCGAGACGTACCAGTTCGGTGACGATCGCGTGTTTCGCACGCCGGGGTATCCGGCGCTGCTGAGCGTGCCGATCGTAGCGTTTGGCTCGGATGCCGCCGGTGTCTGGGCCGCGCGGGTGGAAGCCGCCTTGTTAGGAGTCTTGGCGGTAGGAGGCGTATGGTGCTGGGCAAGGATGCTCTTCGACGATCGCGCGGCCGCGCTCGCGGCTCTGTTGGCGGCGGTCTACCCCGGCGCGATTTCCAGTTCGACGTTTATCCTCAGCGAGGCCCCGTTCTGCCCGCTGATGGTCTTCACGTTGCTCCTTTGGACCCAGGCGGAAGGTGCCGGGACGACCGGCGGACGCTGGGGGGCGGCCTGCGCAGCCGGCGCGGTGGCGGGCCTGGCAACTTTGATGCGGCCAAGTTGGCTACTATTCGTGCCGTTCGCGGCGGCGATAATCGTATTTCGCCCCATGGCGTGGCGGAAGCACCTGGCGATCTCCTGTGGAGCGCTGTTGGGGCTCATCGTCGTGATGTCGCCGTGGTGGATTCGCAATGCGCTGGTCGTAGGGCGCTTCGTACCGACCTCGCTGCAAGTCGGGGCGAGTCTCTACGATGGGCTGAGCCGCACCGCGACGGGCGCGAGCGAAATGAGCTTTGTGCCGCACTACGCCGAGGCGGAGCGGCGGAATCCGTCGGGCGACGTGGCGATTCCCTTCGAGGTGCGCCTCGATCGACGGTTACGCGATGCTTCGGTCGATTGGGCGAAAGGGCATCCCGGCGAAGTGCTGCGATTGATGGGCGTCAAGTTCCTGCGCATGTGGAACGTCTGGCCCAACGAATCGGGTTTCAGCAGTTGGCCTTTGCGACTCATGATGCTCGTCAGCTACGGGCCATTGATCGTCGTCTCACTGCTGGCAGTCTGGCGTTACGCCCCGCGCGGCTGGCCGTACGCGCTGTGCTGGCTCCCCGCGGTGTACTTCACGCTGCTACATACGATCTTCGTCAGTTCGATTCGCTACCGCGAACCAGCGATGCTGGCGCTGATCGTGCTGGCCGCCGGCTGGCTGAGCGAAAAATGGGGGAATCTCGAAGCACGAAGCTCGAATCACGGAGCCAGCGCCAAGCACTAGCCCTTCATTTCCAGCTCCGTGCTCCATACTCCGAACTCCTGGCTCCTCTCCCCTCCTCTCCCCCATGACCCTGCTGCGACGCATCATCCAATGGGTCGTCGTGCCGGTCGTTGTGGTCGGACTGATCGCGGCACTCTATTTCCAGGGGCGGATTGATGAAGAAATCCGCCTGAAGATCGAGCGCCGCTTTGCGGAGCACTATCGCGATCTGGACGTGCGGGTGCATGCCGCGCGGCTCACGCCGGGGGAAGGGATCGAGGTGCGCGGCCTGTCGATTTCGCTGCCCGGGGCGACCGACGAGCAGGGAGAGCTACTCTACATCGACGAGATGTTCGTCGCCTGCAACACGGAGCTCGACCAGCTCATTCGCTACGAGCCGCGGATCACGCGGCTGGTAATTCGGCGTCCCGTGATTCGCGCGCAGCCCGATGCGCAGGGGAAATGGAACGTCGCCCGATTGCTTCCATTGCCGAGCTTCGGCGGTTCGCCTCCTCAAGGCGAATTGGAGCACGCGACGGTCGAGTTCAGCGATCCGTCGCATGGCCTCGGGCGGACATTCGTGATCCGCGATTTGAATCTCACATTCGAGCCGCGGCCGAGCGTCAAGCAACCGGGGAAGCATGATTTCGGCGTGGAAGGCCGCCTGGCGGCCGACTACACGCGGACTGTCAGCTTTGCCGGCGTGTTCGCGGCGGACGGGAAGTCGTGGCAGGCGAAAGGAAAAATCGACGAGCTTGATCACTGCCCGGAACTTTGCCAGGCGCTACCGTCGGCGCTGGCCAAGAAGCTGCTGCCGCTGGCGTCGCTGCGGGCAAGCCTGACGGCCGAATACCAGGTCGCCTTCGACGCGGCCAGCAAAGAACCGTGGCAATACGCCATCAGCGGCGACGTTAAGCGCGGGCGCATCGACGATGCCCGGTTGCCCTATGCGCTGACGGACCTTTCCGCGCTCTTTCAGTGCGATACACAGGGCTGGAGCATTCACAAACTCACCGCGCGGAATGGTCAGACGACCCTTTCGCTGAGCATGCGGCGCGACGGCCATCAGCCGGGGGCGCCATGGTCGCTGTCGGCCGAGAGCCGGCAGATGGTGCTCGACGAGCGGCTTTCCCGGGCGTTGCCGCCGAGCTTCCGCAGCGAGTGGTGGAAGTTCCTGCCGGACGGAAAGGTCAACACGACGCTCAAACTGCGTTTCGACGGGCAGAGATACTTTCCCGAAGCGACGGTCGATTGCCTCGGCGTCTCGTTCTACTACCACGAGTTCCCATATCGCCTGCAAGACGCCGTGGGGAGCATTTCGTTCAAAGACCAGGTGGTGACGGCGCAGCTCAAGGCGTACACCGGCAGCCGCGAAGTGCAGATCGAGGGAGAACTCACCAATCCCGGCCCCAAGAGCCAAGGCTGGCTGCGCGTCCGCGCGAGCGACATGCCGCTCGATGAAAAACTGTTCGCGGCGATGAAGCCGTCGCTGAAGAAAATCGTAAAGGACTTGCTGCCGGACGGGGCGATTGACCTGGACCTGTACTTTCACCGCGATCAGCCCAATCCCGCACCGCTGCACAAGCAATTGGCGATCACGTTTAAGCACTGCGAAATCTGCTACCGCCACTTCCCGTATCCGCTGCAGGGGATTCGCGGCCGGCTCGATATCAATGACAAGCATTGGACTTTTCGCGACTTAGAAGGTGTGAACGACACGGGGCGCGTACGTTGCTCGGGCGATTTCCTGCCCACGGCCGACGGCGGCGAGTTGCTGACGCTGACGTTTAACGCCACGGACGTGCCGCTCGAACCTGAGCTGCGCGATGCATTGCGCCCCGCGATGCAGCGGATCTGGACCGACATGCGCCCTCAGGGGGCCGTGGGACTGAACGCCCAGGTGCGATACTTTCGCCACCCCACGAAGCCGAGCGTGCTCGACATCATGGTGCATGGCGATGCCGCGCCGGCGGACTCGTCGACGCCGGTGTCGCTGGAGCCGTCGTGGTTTCCTTATCGTTTGGATGGCGTCGAAGGGGCGTTCGACTATCACAACGGCCAGGTGAAACTCACGAACCTGCGCGCCAAGCATGGCGACACGGCGATGAGCGCCGGCGGAAAGTGCGAACTCCGCGCAGATGGCAGTTGGCAGTTCGAGTTAGCGCCGCTCGTCGTTGATCGGCTGCGGCTCGATCGCGATCTGGCGCTGGCGCTTCCGCCGCGGCTGGCGGAAGGCATCGCCGAGCTGAATCCGGTCGGCATGATGGCGCTCAACGGCAAGCTCGCGTTCGCCGGCAGCGGCGTGCCGAAAGAACCGTTGCAGACGACCTGGGATGTGTCGCTCGACTTACACCAGGTCGCGGCGCAATGCGGCATCGCGATTGAAAATCTGCACGGCGGCGTGCGATTGACCGGCGCGACGACGCCCACGGGCTTTGAATCGCGCGGCGAACTGGACCTGGAAAACGCCACGTACGAAGGGTTCCAGTTCACGAAGATTCGCGGGCCGATTTTCATCGACGAACAGGGGTTCTGCCTGGGTCGCTGGGCGAAGCAGGGCGTGCCGACCGAGCAGGCGCGGCGCGTTACGGCGAAATTCTATGGCGGCGACCTGCGGGCTGACGCCTGGTCGCAGCGCGGATTGCCGCGGCCGTTTGAAATCTATGCGGAAATGAACGACGCCGACCTCCGACGGCTGACGCGCGAGAAGTTTCCGGGCCGGCAGAACCTGAGCGGCAAGGTGGAAGGCGCCGTGCGGCTCAAAGGCGCGGGTCGGGGGCTGCATAACCTCGGCGGCAGCGGGCGGATGCATCTCTCCGAAGCGAATATCTACGAACTGCCGCAGATGGTGCAACTGCTGAGCCTGCTGAGCATCAAGCCGCCGACGCAATCGGCGTTCACGGACAGCCATCTCACGTTCCGGCTCGACGGCGGGCGGTTCTACTTTGATCGGCTGCAATTCGAGGGGGACGCACTGAGTCTCTACGGCAAGGGCGAAATGGATCTCGAACGCCGCGTCAAGGCCAAGCTGTACACGATGGTCGGCAGCCGGCGGATTCCGGGTTTGAGCGATTTGATCGGCAGCGCAAGCCAGCAGCTCATGGTGGTCAACGCCGATGGTCCGCTCGATCAATTGTCGATCACGAATGAAGTGCTCCCCGGCGTGAACGAGATGTTGCAGCAATTGCAGATGGAATGGCAAGTGCCGCTGACCGGAGCCTCGACCACGGTGGCGCCCCCTGCGACGCGGAGCGCGCGGCGGCCGACGCTCGATCCGTTCGGGTTGTGGGGAATGAAGCGATAAGAGCGACTTGACCACGGCGAAGCGGC
>CAZUBB010000196.1:3036-8790 GCA_964618485.1 uncultured Pirellulales bacterium | reverse complement strand
GCCGAACGCTGGTACGGAAGCGGCAGTTCGCCAATGCGCAATACCGGCGAAACTTAATACGCCATCCTGGCGCCGAAAGCGTCAGCGCCCGGAGTCACGGCGCTTTCGCAACAGCGCCGCGCAGTTCGTAGAAAGCGAACTCGCCCCATCCGCGCCAGCAAAGAGACCGGCGCTCACCGTCCCTGGTCACTCCGAGGGACGACCCTTCTTAGAGCCCAGCAGCAGCACGATCACCACGGCTCGAACACCAATTCATCCGACGACATCGGCGCAACACCGTGAAATGTATCGCGGAGGATTCGCTCGCTCTCTTCAAACGTTACTTTTCGCGTCAGAGAACCTTTGCGCTCAGGCAGGGGCACGTCAATCAGGACTTCAAAGTCGCGTTCCCAATAGAACTGAATAGCGACGCCGCCTGGCGTAACGATGCCGTAAAACGAACCAGTCTCACGCGACAACTGCTGCCAATCTCGCAGTGCGTCGCGATACGAGCGAACAATTGGCGCCGATGAAGGAATTTCACGATTCAATGATTTGTCAAAATAATAGCAAGGCAAAGTAGTCGCCAGCGTCTCTTCGTTCGTTCGCGCATCGCCGGACGATGAACCTCGATTGCTGACGATAACCGTCAACCACAGCCCAACAATACCGGCGCAAGCAAACAAAGCGATAGAAACGACCACAGCCAAGCTGGTTTTCCTTGTGATCATCTCGCAATTGACCTAAGGATCATACCTACCCGGCGCTCACCATCCCTGCACTACTCCGAGGGACGACCCTTCTTCGAGCTCAGCATCAGCCAAATCACCACGCCCAAGCCGACGATCGGGAATACGACGGTCGCCATGGCCACGACGCCGATAATGAGAATCTCCAGCGGATTCAAGCCGAACATCGCTTTATCCTCCGATGCGATTTTGCCGCGGGCGGCGCGTAGGGCGTTGGCTCAGCTTCGGCACGCGGACCACGGCCAGCCGCCGTCCTACGCGAGGCAGCAGGAACTCCACGACGCGCGCCAAACCTCTTCGAAACGCTCCCATCAGCCCACCTCGCGTGCAGCTAAAGCGCCCAGATTCGCTTGGATTCGTCGCAAGTACCCGAGCAACTGGTTGAACTCTTGCGGCGTGAAATCGCTCACGGCCTCTTCCCGGATTCGCTGGGCGCACTCGATGCTCGATTGCCAGATCGGCTCCGCTTCAGTCGTGGCCCGCACCAGTTTCTTCCGCCGATCCCCCGGGCAGGGCGAGCGCAAAATCCACTGCCGCTGCTCCATCCGGTCCAGCACCGTGACCAACGTCGCCGGCTCAATCTGCATCCGTTCCGCGAGCTCGTTCTGCGCCAGCGAACCCTCGATCGCCAGCCAGGCGAGCACCTGCCACTGCCGGAACGTGATGCCCAGCGGGGACAGCTCTTCGTTCAGCGCCCGCTGCATCGCATGGGCGGCCGTACAGAGCCAATATCCAACGCTGGACTGAAAATCATGCTCCAGCATTTATTCCCCGTTTATTGTTAGGAAGCTAACGATCAAATCCCATCATACCGGCAACTTCCAGGCAACTCAACAGTTTGTACCGATGCGTCCAGTGTGATCGGCAACACGAATTGTTCGCCGCGATCGCCCCCAAGCCCACGGATAGCCGCTAGCAAACAAAGTTCCCACCCCCAAAGCCGCAAGCGGCCTTCGGTGGGATCCTCGCACAACTCCGCGCAGAAAACCCTTATCCCCCGCGCCTGCGCAAGAAAATCGCTACAGAGCGCTACCCTACCGGCCGACCAGTACCTCCTCCCCCCGCCAGATCGTTGCCGCCAACCGCAAGTTCGATCACCATGGAGGTTTGGCCTCGCATCCTGACGTTGCATCCACGGTCGGTCGTCACGCATGTTTTCTTTTCGCAGGTCCGCTCGGACCCGTCCGCAACGCGTTCGGAACAGCTCGTCCTCCTCCCGCCGCCGGAACCGGCAGTTGGAATCGCTGGAGGATCGCCGCTTGCTGGCGTTCGTGGCCTTGCTGGCCAATGACAGTTTCAGCGATACCGCGGCCGAAACCGGCGAAGTCGTGCAATTGGAACAGTCGCTTAACAGCCTGGGGCACACCGTCAATCCGTTCGGCAATATCTCGCAACCATCCTTGCGCGCCGCGCTGCTCGCGAATCAGGCCCTGGTCATCCCGGAACTGGAAAGCGGCAATCTCGCGGCCGCTCTGAGTGGCGCGTCGCAGGACGAATTGCGCGCCTTCGTCAGCGGCGGCGGCAGCATCATCCTGTTCGGCAGCAACGCCAATAACAACGACGCCGCCTTCTTAAACACCGTCTTCGGCTTTGGCATCGTCGCCGGCAAGTTGATTAACGGCACGGACACTTTAACCGCCGCGGCCAGTTCCACGTTCTTCGCCAACGGCTCGGCGACCATCGCCGAACAGAACTCCACGAGCCGCCTGCAAACGTCCACGCTGCCTGCCGGTTCGCGCCCGATCTACACCAACGGCGCCTTTTCCACCGTCGCCGTCATGCCATATGGACTCGGACAGATCGTCTACCTCGGTTGGGACTGGTTCGGCGCAGCGCCGGCCCCCGGAACCGCCGACGGCGGCTGGCTCAACACACTCGATCTCGCGGTCGATCAGGCCACGGCGCTCACATACACGTCGACGACCTCGCAAAACATGCTGCTCCGCCGGGAAGGCAACGCCTTCGTCCTCCGCGACAACAGCACCTCGGCAATTCTCGCGGTCAAACGCGTCCTGGAAACGAATCAGATCCTGATTACCGGCGCGGACAACGCCGCCACCGGCCTCACCATCGATCACGCCTTCCAAGGCGTCGTCGATCGCCAGGTGATCTACAACGCCGGCGGCGGCGCCGTCACCGATCGCCTCTCCGTCCTCGGAGGCAACTTCTTCCAGTCCGACCTCTATTCCACGAGCGCAACCAACGGCCAGCTCTTCCCCGGCGTCGGAAGCGTCGACTTCACTGGCCTCGAACTGATCGAAGACCTCGTCCAGACCGATTACTTCAACTACATCATCGCCTCCGGCGCCTCGGAATCCCTCGTCGTCGACGACGGCCCCTTCGCGTTCGGCGCGGAGACCTTTCGCGTTCGCCCGCTCGACGCCTCTTTCCCCACGCTCCACACCGGCCGAAAGCGATTCGCCACGGTCTACACCGTCGAGGGCAACGACATTATCACCGTCGCCCCCACCATCCGCGCCGAAAACCTCGATGCCCTCACCATCGAAACCGGCAACGGCGACGATACGGTCAACGTTCTCTCGACCACCACGCCCACCAAAATCAACAGCCTCGGCGGCGCTGACGCCGTCAACATCGGCAACGCCGGCAGCCTGGCGAACATCCGCGATGAGATCACCGTCGTCAACGACTTCGGACTCACCGCGCTTCGCATCGACGGTTCCGCCGAAACCGCCAACAAAGACGTCACCGTCACCTCCACGCGCGTCAGCCAACTCGCCCCGAAAGACATCCTCTACTTCACCGGCGACCTCAGCTCGCTGACGGTTCTCACCGGGCCCGGCGTCGACTTCTTCGCGATCAACAGCACCCCCGCCGGCGCAGCCACGACCGTCAGCGCCGGCGCCGGCGCGGACACCTTCGTCGTCGACGCCGGCGGCCTCCCCACCACGGGCTCGCTCACCATCAACGGCCAGGACGGCGGCGACGCCATGACCGTCCGCGGCGGTAGCTTCACTTCCGTAACGAACACCCTGAGCGGTCCCTTGGCCGGCCAGATCCTCTACGACGGCCGCCCGTTGAACTACACCACGCTCGAGACCTACCACGACGTCACCGCCGCCAGCAGCTACCGCCTCAACACGACGGGCGAGTCCGAAAACATCGAAGTCGTCAACGGCCCCGTCGTCACCAGTTCATCCACCGTGCAATTCCGCTCGCCCACCGGCGATATCGGTACGATCAACGTCGCGCTCAAACCCACGGTCACGCTCAACTCGGCCGGCGGCGCCGATCTCGTCACGCTCAACAATCCCGGTGGTGCGGCGCAACTCACGGCATTCCGTGTGGAGACCGGCTCCACCGGCGGCGATACCGTCAACGTCCTCGCCACGCGCGAAACCGTTGCCACGGAAATCAACAACCCCGTCGACCAGGATTCCGTCAACATTGGCAACGCCGGCCTCGTGAGCGCCATCCTCGGCTCCGTGTCCATCACCGGCGCGGCAAACTCCACCGCGCTCCGCATCGACGATTCCGCCAACGCCGCCGCGAAAAACGTCACCGTCACCGCCTCGAACGTCACCGGCCTGGCGCCGGCGACGATCTCCTATTCAGCAACGGCCATCAGCTCGCTCGCCGTGCGCACCGGCGCGGCCGCCGATCAATTCACCATCACCAGCACCGCCGCCAACCGCACGACGAATGTTAACTCCGGCGCAGGGAACGACACCTTCAACATCACCGCCGCCGGCCTCGGCTCGAACAGCACCAACAACTTCTCCGGCGAAGCGGGCGACGACACGTTCACTTCCAGCTTCTCCGTCGACGCCAACATCAACATCGATGGCGGCCCGCACATCGTCGGCGATCGACTCCGCTACGACTTCACCGGTCTCGGCGTCATTCTCATGGCCACCAGCGTCGGCGCTGACGGCCGCCTGCCGATCAACGCCACGAACATCGAATTCCAGGACCTCTTCGGCCTTGGCGGCGACATCCCCTCCGTCACGGTCCGGCACACGCCGCTCGGCGGCATCAGCAAAATCTTCACCACGGCGAACGCCCACAGCGCGGTGATCGAAGTCCAAGGCGGCGCGACCTACTCGCTCTTCAATCTCCGCAACAACATTCCCCTTAACGTCGAAGGATCATTCCTCGACGATCGCCTCGAGATCATCAACTCCGGCACGGTGCTGCTCGACGCCGAAATCAACTTCGAAGGCGCGCTGAACAGCAGCTTCGGCGACTCGCTGGCGTTTTCCGGCGGCGGCAATCTGGTCGTCACCGAAACGCACAGCGCCTCCGGCGTCAACGGCGGCACGTTTGACCTCGATGGCGTGATGACGCTCAGCTACAAGAACATTGAAGCGCTCACCGACGCGATGTTGGCCTACTATCTGAACTACAACACGCCCGCCAACGCCGCCGATCAACTCAGCTACGGCGACGGCGCAGCGATCCCCGAAGCCCATCGCATCGCCAGCGGCAACGATGGCTTCCTGACCTACGAGTTCGCCAGTAAGGTGGAAGTCGCCGTCAACACGGGCACAGGCGCCGGCGACGGCAACGATCTCGTGAGCGTCGCCACCACGATCGACATGCCGCTGATGCTCGGTTTCCAGATCCGCACCGGCGCGGGCGATGACACCGTCACCCTCAACGCCACCAGCCCGCTCCCGCTCTTCACGGCCGACCTCGGCGCCGGCGCGAACGATAAGCTCGTCATCCTTGCCGGGGACACGCCCAACAACCTCACGATCACGCCCACGGCGGTCAGCGGCGCGACGACGCCGATTGAGTACAACGCCACCGTAGAGAACGTGGAAATCTTCGGCCAGGCCGGCGACGACACCTTCAACGTCACTCCCTCCACGACGGCGCGTGTCCTCATCCACGGCGATGCGCAAGACGCGGCGGACACGCTCAAGGTCGATGCCCTCGGGCAACAAGTCAACGCCGCCAAAGATTCCCTCACGGTGCTCGGCCGCCAACCGATCGTTTACGACGGCATCGAAGCGGGCGAACTCCAGAGCCCCGGCGGACCCATCCCCTCCCTCATCCTCAC
>CAZUBB010000196.1:0-3026 GCA_964618485.1 uncultured Pirellulales bacterium | reverse complement strand
GCCGACGGGGGCGCGAGCACCCTTCACACGGGAGATACGTCCCACGCCGGTTCGTTCCAGGTGCAAGGCGGCGTCGTCTTCACGTTCACAAACCTCGGCGTCGGCGTCATCATCCAATTGCAAGGCGCCGCGGGCGACGATCGCCTCGACGTCATTCACGATGGCGACGTGCTGCTCGACGCCTTCATCGACGTCTTCGGCGGCCCCGGCGGCGTCGACACGCTCGCGTTCTCCGGCAACCAGCCGCCACTCGCCGACGAAACGCATAAGCCCAGCGGTCCGAACGCTGGCTTGATCGATTTCGCCGGCCCGTTGTCGGCCCGCTACGCGAATCTCGATCGCATCGAAGACGCCTTGCCGGTGACGTTCCTCAACTGGCAATCTCCGGCCAACGCTGCGGATAACGTCTTCTACGAAAACGGCGTGTTCCTGCCGACGGCCCATCAGATTCGCAGCGGCGACGCGGCGTTTGTCACGCACCAATTCACGGGCAAGGTCGACATCGACGTAAGGCTCGATGCCGGCGCGATCGAGCAATTCGATACGCTCGACGTCGACGTCACGCAGACCATGCCCGGCCTGGCGACCCTGGACTACTTCGCCGGCGCTGGGACGGATAACGCGTTCATCACCCTGAGCGCCGCGTTGCCGCCGGTAAAATACTTCGCTGGCCCCGGCGGCTCCGATCGACTGATCGTGCGCGGCACTGCTGGCGACGACACGATCACCGTCAACGAATTCGTCGTCGACGGCGTCGGCGGCTCAGTCACGTTCGACAGTAACGTCGAAATCCTCCGCGTCGAAGCCGGCGACATCAACGTGGAAAAAATCTCCGCCACGCTGGTGCCTTCGCTCTTCGGCGGTGCTGGAAACGACACCGCCACTATTCAAGCCCCACTTCCCGCCACGCTCACCTTTGACGACGGCGCAGGCGACGATCGCCTGATCCTCGTCGGTACCGCCGCCGATGAAACCTTCAACCTCGGCGGTACGACGATCACGGGCGCCGGCGCAACGGTCAATTACACCGCCACGCTCGAACACGCCGAAGCCCGCGGTCTCGGCGGTCTCGATGAATTCTTCGTCGCCCCCAGCGAAGTCACCGAGTTCATCGTCGACGGCGGCCCGCCCACGGCGGTTCTCCCCGGCGATCGCCTCGAGGTCGATTTCGCCGGCACGACGGGCCGCAGGCTCTCCTTCACCGGCCCCGGCGCGGGCGCGTGGACCTTCCGCAATCGCCAGCCGGTCACCTTCCGCGACATCGAGGAATTCAATTACTTCGATCTCCTCGCTGCGGGCGCGGACGCCGGCTCGACGAGCGCCCCGCAAGTCGTCCTGCTCGATTCGCTCACGCTCGAAGAGTCGATCCGCCTCATGGCCTACGAGGCCAACTATCAGGAAGGCGTCCGCGTCGCGCTCGGCGACTTAAACGGCGACGGCGTTCCCGAACTGATCACCGCCCCCGGTCGCAACCGCGCGGCGCAGGTGCGCGTCTTCGATGTCACGAGCGGCGCGGAACTGACGCAGTACCGCTTCAATGCCTTCGACCCTGGCTTTATCGGCGGCGTCTATGTCGCCGTCGGTGACGTCGATGGCGACGGTCATCAGGACATCATCGCCTCGTCCGGCCGCGGACCCTCCGACGTTCGCGTCTATCGCAACAATATCGCCACGAATCCGTCGTCGCCCTTCGCCGGCGCGGCGATCCGGCAATTCAGCCCTTACGGCACGCAGTTCATCGGCGGCGCCACAGTCGCCGCGGCCGACATGACCGGCGACGGCAAGGTGGAACTCATTATCGGCTCCGGCACCGGCAGCCGCGCCACGGTCCGCGCGTACAACGTCAGCGCCAACGCCACCAGCTACACGCCGCTCCGCGAATACCTCCCCTTCGACGCCGAGTTCCGCGGCGGCGTTTTTGTCTCCGCCGGCCGCATCAACGGCGACGGCGTCCCCGACATCATCGTCACGCAAGGCCCGAGCGGCGACGCCCGCGTCGAACTCTTCGACGGTCAGAGCGGCACGAGCTTCGCCAACTTCGACGGCTATACGGACGCCAGTACCACCGCCCCCATCCGCGGCGCAGGCGCAGACCTCGACGGCGACGGCGTCATCGAACGGATCGTCACCTCGCAAGGCCCCGACGGTCGCACCAACCTCGTCCGCGGCTTCACCACCGCCGGCGCGCTCGTCGACCAGGTCACCTACACCGAATCGCAGTTCCTCAACGGCTTCCACCTGGCGTCTTTCTTCGCCAACAAAGCGGTCCTCGCCTCGACCGGCGTAGCGATCCCCACCGCGGCCGATATCGTTACCAAGCTCTATCAGCAAGTCCTCGGTCGCGCCCCGGAGCCGGCCGGTCTCGACTACTGGGTCGAGCGTATCAACGCCGGCGCCACTTACGGCACGGTCGCCTCGGGCATCTTCGAAAGCGCCGAGCGTCTCGATCCGATCATCCAGCAGATGTATCGCGACTACCTGCTCCGCGAAGCCGAGCCGGCCGGCGTCACGTTCTATCGCGAACTGTGGCGCGCCGACGGCGGCCCCGACAACGTCGTCGCCAACATTATCGCCAGTGCCGAGTTCTTCGCCTCGGCCGGCGGCACGAACCGCCTCTGGGTCACCGAACTCTATCGCCGCTTACTCGGCCGCGAGCCGGACGCCCCGGGCCTCGATTATTGGACGACGCGTCTCGACGGCGGCCAACTCTCGCGCCAGCAGGTCGTCTTCGGCTTCACGCGCAGCCCCGAAAACTTCACCAACCTCATCACCGGCTGGTACCAGCAATACCTCGGCCGCACGCCGACCGCGGAAGAACTCAGCACCCGCGTCCTCCGCATGCAAAACGGCGCCACGCAACGCGCCATCCAAATCGAACTCATCGACACGCCCGAGTACGCGTCCAAGCTGTAAGCCTGCAGCGCGTGTTGTGGCACGGTCTCCCGCGTTGTGGCTTGGTCTCCCGACCAAGCCACCTCCCCGACCGAAGACATCTGAGGTCTCCTGTCAACAGCGTAGGGAATTTT
>CAZUBB010000195.1:0-8904 GCA_964618485.1 uncultured Pirellulales bacterium | reverse complement strand
TGGACCGACTACTGGAAAAATCCCCCCACAACCCATAAACGGTGATCGCACCCTTATCATCCCAGCCGACTTGACTTAGGGCGTTGGTTGTCGATGATGCACCGGGTTCGCGCCCCGGACGCCTCGACTTCACCGACCTTCGCTCCGGAATCCTCGACGCATGACCGATCCCCACGCCGCTCGGCCGCGACGCTTCCAGTTGCACACGTTGATCTTGATGGGGCTCGTCCTGGGCGTCGTCGTGGGCATCAGCACGAACCTGATCGTCGGCAATGTCTTCCCCGGCGCGAAGGAAGCGGTCGAAGGGCTCATTTTTCACGTCACGGCGCCGATCGGCTCGCTGTTTCTGCGGCTGCTGCTGATGCTCGTGGTGCCGCTCGTGTTTTCGTCGCTCGTCGTGGGCATCGCCGGCATCGGCGACATCCGCAAGCTGGGGCGGCTCGGAGCGAAGGCGTTCGGCTATTCGCTGGTGATCTCCGGGATCTCGGTCGTGATCGGTCTTACGATGGCGAACACGATTAAGCCCGGCAAGCGGATCTCCGAAGAGACGGCTGCCGAGCTGCGCGAGAAATTCGCCGAAAAGGTGCCCCCGGCGCCCGCGCAAGATGCGAAACCGGTCGCGCCGCTGAAATCGGTCGTCGACACGCTGGTGCCGAACAATCCGTTCTTTTCGGCGGCCACCGAACTGCCGAACATGCTGCACCTGATGTTCTTCGCCGTCCTGATCGGCATCGCCGTCACGCTGCTGCCGGAGGGGTCGACGCGGACGCTCGTTTCCGTTTTGCAAGGCCTGTTTGAAGTCACCTCGAAGCTCATCGATCTCACGATGTGGCTCGCGCCGGTGGCGGTCGCGTGCCTCGTGTTCAACAACACCGCCGAGTTTGGGCTCGATCTCTTGCGCCCGCTCTCGTGGTATATCGTGGCGGTGCTCGGCGGGCTGGCCCTGCATATGTTCGGCGTCTATTCGCTGTCGGTGAAATACCTCTCGGGCATCCCGCCGCTCGATTTCTTCCGCCGCATCCGAACGGCAACGCTAACCGCGTTTTCCACGTCGAGCTCCAACGCCACGCTTCCCACGGCGATGAAGGTCACCGAAGAGAATCTGCACGTGCCAACGGAAATCGGCAATTTCGTGCTCACCGTCGGCGCGACCGCCAATCAAAACGGCACGGCGCTCTACGAAGGCGTGACCGTGTTGTTTCTCGCGCAGCTCGCCGGCGTCGACCTGACGCTCAGCCAGCAGTTGATGGTCGCTTACATGGCGATCCTGGGCGGCATCGGCACCGCGGGCGTGCCGTCTGGCTCGCTCCCGTTCGTGGTGCTCGTTCTCTCGACGATCAAGGTGCAGCCGGAGTTGGTGGCGATCATCATCGGGATCGATCGCTTCCTGGATATGTGCCGCACGACGCTCAACGTCGCCGGCGACATCACAGCGGCCACGTTCGTCGCCAAGTCAGAAGGGTATCGGCTGGCCGGCGACGCCGAGCGCGCTATGCCTACGCCGGCCGCGCCGGTGGACATCGCGTGATCGCCGCTCAAAATGCCAGCATGCGGCGGTATTCCGCCAGCCGGGCGTCGAGCTTCTGCCGATCGATGCGTTTCAGGCTGTCGAGGCTGAAATCCTCGACCGTATAGCTGGCGACGAGCGTTCCGTACGCTAGCGCCGCCTTCAGCGTCTTGGCGTCGAAGTTGTCTTGCTCGGCGAGGTAGCCCATCATGCCGCCGGCGAAGCTATCGCCCGCCCCCGTGGGATCGATGACGTCCGCCGTGGGGAAGGCCGGCATGACATAGGTTTCCGAGGCGCTGAAGAACATCGCGCCATGCTCGCCCTTCTTGATAACGACGAACTTCGGCCCCATGGAAAGCACCTTCTTGCCAGCGCGGACCAGGTTATCGTCATCAGCCAGCAGGCGCGCTTCGCTGTCATTGAGCACCAATCCGCCGAGTCGCTTCATGAGCGCCCGCAGTTCGTCGCTCTGGATGTTGATCCACAGATCCATCGTGTCCGCGACGACGAGCTTGGCCGACGCGGTTTGTTCCAGCACGCGCAACTGCAGCAGTGGCGACGCATTCCCCAGGAAGACGAACTTCGACTGTCGGTGGGCCTCCGGCAGCACCGGGTTGAAGTGCTCCAGCACGTTGAGATGCACTTCCAGCGTCTCGCGGTCGTTCATGTTGGGCAGATAGCGCCCGCGCCAGCGAAACGTCTTGCCGCCGGGAATGGTCTGCAGTCCGGCGGTATCGATCTTGCGCGTCTGCAAGAGCTCGGTGTGTTGCCGCGGCCAATCCTCGCCGACGACGCCGACCATCCGCACGTTGGTGAAGTAGCTCGCAGCCCAGGAGAAATAGACCGCCGACCCGCCCAATTGATCGACCCGCGTTTCGGCCGGAGTCTCCACAGCGTCCAAAGCAATCGAGCCGACGACAAGCAGGGGCATGAGAGTCTCTTGCAATTCGGGAACCGAATACGAATTCAGGCCGGATTATGGTAGCGGAAGTGGGCCAGGCATAGGGGGCGCGGAAGGCGTCGTTGCGTCCTGCTAGCACGCTGCGATAGCACTCTGCTAGCATTGCAATGCTGTCAAGAAAAATTCGTAGATTTTTTTCTTCGGATTCGTCGGACCGGCGGTATACTTCTCTCGCGTCGCCTGAGCTGGGGCGGCGAATTCACCATTCTCTTGGTCTGGGAGGGAACCCATGAGCACGACCCGGATTCCTTTGAGCAGGGTTGATCAACGCGCGCAGGAGATGAAGGAGCGGTTGGAGATGAGCACCGCGGAGATCGGTCTCTCGGTGCGCACCACCAACTGCCTTGAGGAAAAGGGGATCTTCACCGTCGAGGATCTGCTTAACAGCAATCGTGATGATCTGCTGTCGATCTCGAACTTCGGCGAGAAGACGTTGGAAGAAGTTTACAAGGCCCTGGAGAGCATCGGCTTCTACCGCCGCGCCAAGCGCGAAGCCCTGGCCATCTAGCCCGCCCGCGCGCCTCACATAGGGAGCGAAGTGACGACAACCTCCGGCCACGGGCAGCGCTGCCACGGCGCTGCCAGCGTCGTCACTTCGCTCTTTTTCTTACCGCAGGCAACGCTTTTCCTCTATGGCTGGCCGTCTGTAGCTGGCCTCTGTGAGGCCGGCGCGTAGGACGTGATCCAGTCCACTCCCCCGAGGTCACAGACCTCGGCTACAGACGTTCCTGTACGTCCAAGCCTCTGACCTTCGTTGTTGCGGCGGCAATTCCGGGACGTACAATCGGGCTATTGGCCCAGGGCGTGACGTGGCGAGGCGGTCGGAGCATGTATTTCATGGCGTTTTGCGCAGCGACCGCGTTTTCTTCGTTCCGGACACTACTGGTTGTTTGCCTCGGCCTCCTCTTGGCCGCCGGCGTGGCGCAGGCTGAGGAAGCGCCTTACGGAATCGAGCAGCGCCTCCCCTGGACCACCTCCAAGCTCGTCGGATCCCCCGAGCCGCCGCTCCCCTACACGGTCCGCAAGGCGTTTGAGCATCTGGAATTCAAAGCGCCGCTGTACGCCTTGCAGGCGCCCGACGGCGGCCCGCTGTTGGTCGTGCTTGCCGGCGGTGAAGAAGATCGCCCTTCGAAGGTCGTGGCGCTGAAGAACGATCCCGCGGCGACCGAGAGGTGGGATTTCTTCGAGCTACCGCGGCGGCTAATCTACTCGATTTGCTTTCACCCGCAGTTCGCGACGAACCGCCAGGTGTTCGTGTTCAGTAATGGGCCCTGGAACACCGGCGATCGCCACGACCGCGTGACTCGCTACACCGTGTCGCCGGAATTCCGCATCGAGCCGGAATCCGAGAAGCTCATCCTGGAATGGAAGTCGGGCGGGCACGACGGCGGCGACATGGCCTTTGACGCGGCGGGGCTCATGTACATCTCGGCGGGGGACGGCTCGACCGATTCCGACACGCTCAATTCCGGGCAGACGATCGACGACTTGCTGGGAAGCATCTTACGCATCGACGTCGATCACCCCGACGGCGACCGGCCCTACAGCATTCCGCAGGACAATCCATTTCTGCACCTCCCAGGTGCGCGACCGGAGCTGTGGGCGATCGGGCTGCGCAATCCCTGGCGGATGAGCCTCGACCGTGTGACGGGGCAACTCTGGGTCGGCGTCAACGGGCAAGATTTGTGGGAGACCGCGCATCTCGTCCGCCCCGGCGACAACTACGGCTGGAGCGTTTTCGAGGGTTCGCATCCCTTCTACCTGGAGCGCCAGTTCGCACCCGCGCCGCACACGCCGCCGACGATCGAACATCACCACGCCGATTTCCGCTCGCTCACCGGCGGCGTGGTCTATCACGGGGCGAAGTTTCCGGACCTGGGGGGGGCCTACATCTACGGCGATTACTCCTCCGGCCGCATTTGGGGAATGAAGCACGACGGCGAACGCGCCGAGTGGCATCGTGAATTGGCCGACACCGCGCTGCAGATTGCCGGCTTCTGTCTCACCAGCGACGGCGAGCTGCTGGTCGTCGATCACGGCAGCGGCGTTTATCGCCTCGAAGATGCGCCCCGCGACGAGCCGCCGCACGCGTTTCCGCGTTTGCTCAGCGAAACCGGCCTCTTCACCTCGACCGCTGCGCATGAAGTAGCGCCAGGGTTGATTCCGTACTCGGTGAATGCTCCGGCCTGGACCGACGGCGCGACCGCCGAGCGATTCGTCGCGCTGCCGGGCGAGGCACAGATCGATTTCAGTGAATCGCAGTCGTTCAGCTTTCCGGACGGCACGGCGCTCGTGCAGACGCTCACGCTGGAGCGCACGCCTGGCGATGCTAATTCGCGTTTCCGCATTGAAACACGGGTTCTGCTGCGGCAACAAGGCGAATGGGCCGGATACTCCTATCGCTGGAACGCGGACCAGACCGACGCCGAGTTAGCCCCGAAGTCCGGCGAGGAGATCGCGCTCTCCTGGCAAGATTCCACCGGCGCCATGCACGAACAACCGTGGCGGATCCCCAGTCGCATGGAATGCCTGGCGTGCCACAGCCGCGCCGCGAACTTCGTGCTCGGCGTTTCCTGGCCGCAGTTGCATCGGCAGCACGTGTATACCGGCGGAAGGGACCAACAAATGCGGGTGTGGAAGCACCTGAATCTCTTCAAGAATCCGCCCGAGAGCGGGCAAGCGCCGGCGAAGGACCTGGCCGATCCGTACCATGCTTCGGCGGACCTGGAAGCGCGGGTGCGATCGTATTTGCACGTCAACTGCGCGGCCTGCCATATGGAGGCCGGCGGCGGTAACTCGAAGATGGAACTCGGCTTCAACCGCGAGCGCGAGCGGATGAACGTGATCGGCGCACGCCCGCAACACGCCACGCTCGGCGTCGACAACGCGATGATCGTGTTTCCCGGCGACCCCGAACGCTCGGTCCTCTGGCAGCGGCTCGCGCGGCGCGGTCCCGGTCAGATGCCGCCGCTCGTGTCGCGCACGCGTGACGAAGGGGCGATCGCGTTGTTTCGCGAGTGGATCGCACAACTGCCGCCGGAACGGCCGGTCGTCAAGCAATGGACCATGGACGATTTTGCCACGGCGCTCGCTGGGCCTATCGACGAACGCGCGATCGACGCCGGTGAGCAGCACTTTCGCACCGCGGGTTGTGTGCAGTGCCACCGCAAAGGGAGCGATGGCGGCGTTGTGGGCCCCAACCTGACCGGCATCTCGCGACGCCTGCAGGCCGCTGCGCTGTTGGAGTCGATTCTGTTGCCGTCGAAAACGATTGCCGAAGGTTACGCGGGCGTCGTCATTGAAACGGACGATGGCCGCGTGATCACCGGTCGCATCGAGCGCGAAGATGCCGAAAACGTGACGATCCGTCCCGCGTCGGCGCTGGAACCGAGCCTCGTGATTTCCGTCGGCAGGATCGTCGCTCGCGAGCCGCTGAAGACGAGTAACATGCCGAGCGGCACCGTCGACGTCCTTCACGAGCAGGAAGTTCTCGACCTGTTGGCCTATTTGCTTTCGGAACCGGAGGCCGGCGAGTAGTCGTTCGCGGCGCGAGGATGTCGAAGCGCACTCTAATCCTCGCGGCCCTCCTCGCAGCGGCGATTTTCGCCGTCGTGATCCTGCGCGTTCGCGATCCGCGAACCGCGTCACTCGTGGAAAACTCGCTCGGGCTCGCGCTTGCGGTCGGCGCCGTGGCGACGCCGCTCGGCGTCGCGACCGCCTGGGCGATCGCGCGAACTCAACTGCCCGGCGCAGCGTTTTTCGGCGGTGCGCTGACGCTCCTGTTCCTCGTCCCGCTTTATCTGCAGGCCGCGGCCTGGGACGCCGGCTTTGGATTGCAAGGGAGCGTGACGCTGTCAATGCTCGACGGGCGCGTCTGGCTCGACGGCTGGCCCGCCGCGATCTGGATTCACGCGCTGGCGGCCATTCCCTGGGTGACGCTCTGCGCCGGACTGGGGTTCCTCGGAGTGGAGCGTGAACTCGAGGAGCAGGCGCTCTTAGACGGATCGCTCTGGTCGGTCGCGATGCGTGTATCATTGCGCCGCGCCGCGCCAGCGATCGGCGTGGCGCTCGTCGGCGTGCTTCTGACCGCGGCCGCGGAGATGACGATCACCGATCTGTTCCGCGTCCGTACGATCGCCGAGGAACTCTACACCGCGCAGGCCCTTGGCGACGACGGCGGCCTCCGCGGCGCGACTATTGCCAGCCTGGCCTGCACCGCGTGGCTCGTGGGGATGGCGCTCGTGCTGGGAGGTCGTTTCGCGCCCACGGCGAGAGCCGTACATCCCGCCGCGGCGCGTCGATTCGAATTGGGCCCGGCGCGTTGGGCGTGGTGGGCGTTCGTCGCCGGCGTGGTGATGCTTGCCTTGGGCGTGCCGCTGGTGTGTCTCGTTTATAAAGCAGGGCTCATCGTTGAAATGCGCGACGCGGTACGCATCCGGCATTGGTCGGCGTGGTCTGCGGCACAGGTCACGGCGCGCAGCGTGTGGCAATTCCGTGAAGAGATCGGCTGGTCCACGGCAGCCGCTGCGGTGGCCGCGCTGCTGGCCGTTGCGGTGGGCGCTCCTGTGGCGTGGTTTGCCCGTCGCGGCGGTTGGCGCGGATGGCTCGCCGCCGCCGCGAGTGTCGCCATGCTCGCCACGCCCGGACCGCTCTTGGCCCTAGCCATATTACAAGCGCTTTCGCGTCCCGATCCCGCGCCTTTGGCCTTCTTCGCGCCGCTCGTCGGATTGAGTGCGGACGACGGCTTCTTGGTCTGGTTTCGCGATCAACCGCTGACGTGCCTCTCGCTTGTGCAACTTTGGCGGTCGCTTCCCTGGGCGATTGGCGTCCTCTGGTTCGCGCTGCGCACCGTGCCGCAAGCGCAACTCGACGCCGCCACGCTCGATGGCTTAGGTTCTTGGCGGCGATTCTGGCAACTCGGCGTGAAGCAGCACCGCCGCGCGCTCGTCGCGGCCGGCCTCGTGGCATTCGTGTTCGCCTTCGGCGAGCTTCCCGCCAGCGTACTCGTCGCGCCGCCGGGCGTGGTGACGTTGCCGATTCAGGTCTTCAATCGCCTGCACTACGGCGCCGAAAAAGAAGTCGCCGGCGTCTGCCTGGGAACCCTTGGCATGCTCGCCGGAATGATGTTGATCATGCGATTCTGGCTGCGGAAGTCGATGGCCCCGCGATAGCGCGAGCCCCCAGCAACGCCACGAGCGCCAGCACCACCGATGCCGGCTCAGGCACGACTACCGGCGACAAGATAAACGCCTGGTCTTCGGCGCCGTTGAAATCCCCGATGCCGATGATGTGTCCCGCGTCGCTCAAATTGGTGGCAAACACGTTGGACCAGCCGGAATCCGGTTCAAAGAGATCAATGAGCGGCGTGACTTTGCCGTTCTCGATCACGACGTGTTCCCCGCGCACATTCGTAGCGATGATCACGCCATGATCATTGATGTAGTTGGCGGCGAAAAGCGTGATCGGATATTCTTCGACCAGGCCGTTCAAGTCTTCGTACACGCCGTCGATGAAGATCGCGGCATGCACCAGATCCCCGCCGTACTGGACGCTGCCTACTGCCACGCCGTCGCTATTGAGACCCTGAATATGCACGGTTACACCGGGATTGAGCAACCGCGGCACGAGGAACTCGCCGTCAATCAGCAGGAAGTCATCAAGGTCGGGGCCAAAGTAGCCAGCCACATAGCCCGTGTCGGTGACGAAATTCCCTTGCGACGAGCGGTCCACTTCGTCCGGGAACAATTCATGGATGCCGCTGGAATCCTGAAGAAACGCGTGAAAGTAGAATTCATCCGCGCGCGTCGAACCTCCCACGATCTGTCCCGACTCATTGATGCCGTTGACGCCGACGAACTGCCCGCCGAGGGAACCAATATCCTGTAGCGAACTACCGTCATAGCGATAGCCGCGGCTCGAGATAAGATGCTCATCGCTCGCGTTTACCGCCATGTGGCCATGGTTGTTGATACCCAAAGCGATGGTCGTTACAAAACCGTCCGGCACGCCAACGTCGTGTATCCCCGAGGCGTCCCAATAGGCGGCGTGGCCGCTATTGTTTGCGAAAAACCATAGCTGGCCCGCAACGACGCCCAGATCATTGACGTCGTAGGGATAAAATGCGTCGGCGCCGGCCGACGGAGCGATTTGCCGGCTCTCATACTCTCGTTCGAAATTCGGCGCGTTGAAGAGCGCCGCGGCCGTTAGCAGCACGGGCAGCTTGAGCATCGCAGTTGACTCGCAAGATGAACGCGTAAACCATAGCCGACCGCAATTATGATTCCGCGGTCCGAGCCGGTCAAATCTGAGCGGGGCGCCGACGCAGTTAGCTGCGCTTGGTCGCCACCACGCGGTGGAAGTGCAACTGCACCTCGCGATCGACGACGCGGCGGACCCCTTCCACGAGGCAGTGTGGCTCGTTGTCTTCCTGACCGAG
>CAZUBB010000194.1:0-8959 GCA_964618485.1 uncultured Pirellulales bacterium | reverse complement strand
AGCGTCGGCCGCGAAGCAGGAATGGCCGCGAAGAACACGAAGAGTTGCAAAGAAGGAAAGCCGGCGGCGGCCGAGGCTCGTGCTGGGTGAGTTACGGCTGCTTTTCGCCTTTCACGACCGGGGTGTCGGTGGCGTTGCTCCATTCGTGCCAACTGCGGTAGTAGTTGCTGACGTTTTCGGCGCCCATCAGTTCCATGCCGAAGACCATCACCGAGGCGCGGCCGCCGCTTTGACAGTGCGTGGCGGTCGGCTGATGGAGGTCGATGCCGGACTTCTGGAACAGATCGGCTAATTCCGGGGCGGGCAGGAACCGGCCGGTTTGCGCGTCGAGCAGATCGTCCCATTCGAGGTGCTTCGCGCCGGGGATCGCGCCGCCGCGCGGGTTTTTCAGTTTCTCGTCGCCGCAGAATTCCGCCTCGGAACGCGTGTCGATCACTTGCAGGTCGTGGGCGTTGAGTGACGCGAGGATTTGCTCCTTCGTGGCCAGGCGATCGGCGATCGGTTTGAGTTCTGGCGCCGTTTTCGTTGGGGCCGGAACGGCGGCCGTTTCGATTTCGCCTTGCGCCGCCCAGCCTTTCCAGCCGCCGTTTAAGAGTCGCACGTCGTTGAGTCCCCAGTAGCGGAGGATCCACCACATGCGGGCGGCGTCTTTCGTGAGGTTGTCGTCGTACACGACCACCTTGCTGGCGGGGGTGAGTCCGAGTTCACCGAGGCGCGTTTGCCAGCCGGCCAGATCCTGCCCTTGGTCGAACGCCTTGGCCCATTCCGCGGCATTGACCCAGAGCGCGCCGGGGACGTGACCGGCGGTGTATTGGTCGCTCGGCCGCGCGTCGAGCACGACGAATCCGCCTGCGGCGAGGGCCGCCGGTTCGACGAGTAGCTCGGGCTTTGCGTATTCAGTCACGTCGGCGCTCACGATCAAGAGTCCCAAGGTCACGGCGTAAATGCTGGCGCTCATGGCGATTCTTTTTTCCTGGGTCCGCGGGGTAATTCGCGATCAGCGAAGTTCAGGTACTGTTCCCAGTCGTAAGGCATGACGGCATGCTCGCCGGTCCGCAAGTGGTAACCGACGGTCTGTCCGATCGGTTGATCGACCGACGGCGCGCGGGTAACTCCCAGGCCCGTCTTGCCGAGCAGGGCATAGACCAGCTCCGCGTTGACTGCCGAGAGAAACTCTCCCTTCGGATCGGCCCAGAGGTCTTCGCTGGCGCTGGCGACGTACACGGGACGCGGGGCGATCATCGCGATCAACTCGTGCTGGTCGAACGGCAACGTGTCTTCGCGATCGTTAAACTGCTTGAAGTTCCCGCAGAACCAATGCGGGAACACGGTGTTGATCCGCGCGGTGGTTTCGCCGAAGCGTCGCCGCGCAAGGGCGGCGCCGCCTTCGCCGGAGTTGTTCGAGACGCACAAGGCGAAGCGCTCGTCCTCAGCCGCGGCCCACAGCGCCGTTTTTCCGAGACGCGAATGGCCGATAACGGCCACCCGCGTGGCGTCGATCGACGGATCGGTTTCCAGGTAATCGAGCACGCGGCTCAAACCCCAGGCCCAGGCGGCGATGGCGCCCCAGTCGTCTGGGCGGAATTCGGTGATCGGGGCTTTCGACGCATGGGCTTCCTGCTTGCCGTCGACCGGAAACACCGCGCGGACGCCGTCGCGCCAGCCTTCGGGATGATCGGGCTCGATGTCGCCGTAGTACACCGTGGCGAGGGCGTAGCCGCGGTTGATGAGGCGTTCCACCATCCAGCTATCGGTCTGGCTGCCGCGCGAGGCCTCGGTGGCGCGATGGGTTTTCGTTTTATCGGTGTTGTCGTCGCGCACCCAGTTCTCGGTCAAGAGAATCGCCGGGTCGCTGTGAACGACCTGGTTGCCGGCGAAGTTGAGCCCAACGAACGCCGGCGCCGGTCCGGTCCGATGTTTCGGCACATAGAGCAGCAAATTCAGCGTCGGCGACGAGGCGTCCTTGCCGAGGTGAATCGCCACCTGTTTGCGAATCGCCTTGCCGCCGAGGGCCTGGTCACTTTCTTCGACCACCTCGAACCGCATGCCGGCCGGCTTGCCCGGCGCGCGACCGTACATCTGCTCGCGGAAGAGTTCCAGCAGTTCCGGCCGTCGTTTCGAGCGCCACAACTCGGGGGTGTCGATCGCCGTGCCATCCGCCGCGACGAGCGGATCAGGCAACGTATACGCCGGCACGGCGGCCTCATCGTAATTGGCTTTGAACTCCTGGGCATCGGCGGGAACGCTCATTGCCAGTAGGGATCCGAGCAAGATAAGGCGATGGATGTTCATCGGGGCGGGGGGAAGGAGCCAGGAGCCAGGAGTCGGGAGATAGAAGTATGGAGCACGGAGTTGGGAGCGCAGTGTATTTCACTGGCTCCCAACTCCCTGCTTGATTCTTCCTTCCTCTTTCCGTGTCGTTCCGTGTATTCCGTGGACAAAGTTGCCCGGTCTTCTTTTCGCGTGTTTCGCGGGCAGTTTCTCCTCGGAGGTTACCGGCCGGGGCGGGGGAGCTTGGAGAGGTCGACTTCGAGCTTGGCGCCTTGCATCGCCTCGAACTGCGTCTTTTGCGATTCATCCAGCACCGCCAACAAGCTCTCAACACGGCTCGTGGCGAGTTCCTCCGATCGCTTGGCACGTTCCTCGTCGGAGAGGCTCTGGAAATTCTGGAACGCCTCGCGCATCTTGGCGAGGCTGTCGGCTAACGCTTGTTCGAGCTTCTGCTTCTGTTCGTCGGTAATCTTGAGCGCCGTGGCGACCGCTTCGTCGGTCAGCGTGATGGGTCCGTTGACTTGCACGTAGATCTCTTGCGCTCGAGTGCGTTGGGCTTCGTCAAGCGCGGCGGCGAATTCCTTGTCGAATTCGATGTTCAGGAGCGCGACTTCCTTGCGCATCTTGTCGAAGTCGCCGCCGGCGTCTTCCCGCGCGGCGCGGCGTTCCTCGGCGAGATCGGCATTCAGCTTGGCGACTTTCGCTTTTTGATCGTCGGTGAGCTTCAACTCGGTTTGCACTTCTTCGAGCTGCGCCAACGATACCGCCGGTGTAGCGCCGAACATCCGTCCGAAGCCGCGGCGCTGAGCGTTTGCGCTCGTGGCAACTGTCAGCAGGAGGCCGCCTGCGACTAGTAAGACCATCGTCCGCCCGTGGGTGCGAAGCATGTCTTTGTCCCTTTCCGTGCAAAAAGTACCAAGGTTTGTGGAAACGCGCGCCGCCATTCTAAGGCCGCCGTCGCCGCCCCCGCCAGTGGTTTTTCGGCCTTCTGGGAGCGAACTATCCACTGCTCAGGCGCTGGTCGATGAACGACCGGAGGAATTCAAAGGCCGCGGTTTCGCGCGGCCCGGCGGTCTTGGCGACGGGAGGGGCCAGCCGCGCGAGTTCGGCGCGGATTTCGTCGGCCGGCAGGATGCCGATGCGGGTCGCCAGAATGGCCGCTTCGAGCACCGCGTGTTTGGCGCGGTTAAACCCGAAAAACTCCCGTTGCACGCCGCGGTCGACGACGTCGGCTTCGATCCGGACGCGTTCGCCGCTGGTGTCGACCGAACGTACGCGAAACGCGTACCAGCGGCAGGCGTCGGCGATGATCATGCCCGCGACCGCCTCCGCGGGGCGCATCTCGGGCATGGAATTCAACTTGCCGACGGCGGCGTGAGCGAGCAATTCCACGTCATCGGTCACGTGGAACACGCCCTCCCCAGAGCGCTGCAAGTTGGCGAAGGTCGTGGACGTTGGAAACGGCCGGAAGACGAGCTGCTCCATCCGCTCGTCGACGATCGGCCCCATTGGCGCGAGGTTAACGCTGCCGTCGGCGTTGAGCGTGGTGACCAAGCCTTCGAGGATCATGTAAGTTCGACGACGGGATCGGTAAATCGACTCGACTGGCCGCTGATGCGTCGCGCGGAAAGAAGTATAGAATTCTTGAAGCGGAAGCGGCCGTGACTCCGGGCGCTAACGCTTCCGGCTCGCTGGGTGTGCGTTTCGGTTACGTAAAGCAGCGTACGGCCTTACGATGCTTTCCTCAATGCGCGCGCGTTCGGCGGCGCGGGAGGCGGATCGGCCGCCGCGGGGTCGACTTCCAGGCGAGGTAGCGGTTCTTAATCGCGTAGACGCTCGGCCATTCGACGTATTTCGAGAGCAGCGCGGACGCGGCGAGGACGATCGCCACGGCGGTCAGGAGACTCACGTTGGCGTTCCAGCCGGCGGCGTTGAGCGCGCGGATGATGACGTAGCCGACGTTCTGGTGCAGCAGGTAGAGCGGGTACGAAATCAAACCAAGGTACGCCAGCGGCCGCGCCGCGAGCCAGTGAATGTGGCCGGTTGTGGCGACGTACATGACGATCGAGAAAGCCGCCACCAGGATGCCGCCGGAGGGGGAATCGATGATCGCCTGCCAGAACCAGCAGGCGATCACGAGCAGTAGCCAACCGGGATCAAACGGGCGTTGCCCTTGCTGGCGGTAGATCGCCATGCCGATCGCGAAGAGATTGATATAGCGAAGACTGCCCAGCGTTTGGATCGGCCCCAGGCGACCGGCCAGGCGTTCCGGCAGCCACCAGGACGCGAACTCGACAACGACCGCGGAGGCCAGCCAAAGGAACAACGTGCGCTGCGCATTCCGCAATTGTCCGAGTTGCCAGAGCGCGAGCATGGCGGCATAGAAGAGAATCTCCGCCTGGAGCGACCAGTAGGCGCCGTCGACGTGCGGGACATCGAACAGCGATTGCACCATGGTCAGGTTCACGAGCAAATCGCGCACGCCGACTTCCTGTCCCGGCAGACCGGCGATGCGAACCACAATAAACGTGATCAACATCGCCACCCAGTACATGGGATAAAGCCGCGCGAAACGGGCGACGATGAAATCCCCCGCGGTTTGGGTGCGGTCCAGCGTCATGAAGATGACGTAGCCGCTGAGCATGAAAAAGAGATAGACGCCGTAGTCGCCGCGCGGGAAGTCGAACCAGAGCCCTTCCGGAGCGCCGAACAGCTCGCGAAAGCGCAGCGTGAAATGAAAGAACATCACGCTGATGGCCGCCAGCCCGCGCAGGCCGTCGAGCTCAGGGATGCGTTTCGTCGGTCGTAGCGGGGAGGGATCGTTCACGCCTGGCCTCGTGGGGAGACTCCGACCGCCGGTCGGCGGTGGAATTGGCCTCTGAAACGTAGCTCGGAGGTCCGAGAGCGGCGGGCCGGAAGAATCGTTCGCATCGGCGCAACTGTCACCGGCGGCAGCGCCTATGACGGCCGTGCGGCGAGAGGTAAACTGCTGGTTTGGGGCCTCGCGTCTACCTGCCCCGCACCCCGGAACTGAGTGATGGATTCTGTCCGCCTGCTGGTGGCTCTCGGGCCGCTGTCGGTTTACCTCTTGCTGTTGGGCCTGATCAACCTGCTGCCGCGTCCCTATTTGACGACCGGCGGTCGCGATACGGCTGCGCTCGGCGTGGCGCTCTCGGGCTTCATTCTGATTGGTCCGCTGGAGCTGTTCATGCCGCGCTGGCCGGCGGCGGAGTGGAGCGGATTCCTGTGGGTGTTTTGGCTGCTGCTGGGATTGTTGTGCTTCTTGGTGCTGACGCTGATCGTGCTCACGCAGCGGCCGCGACTGGTGATTTACAACCTGACCGCCGAGGAACTCCGCCCGGTGCTGGCCGAGGTGGCGGAACTACTCGATGCCGACGCGCGTTGGGCCGGCGGAAGTCTCGCGCTGCCGCGGCTGAATGTGCATTTGCACGTGGAGCCGTTTCCGGCGATGCGCAACATTACGCTGGCGGCCACGGCCGATCCACAAAACCTGAACGGATGGCGGGCCTTGGAGCAGGCGTTGGCGGCCGAGTTGAGCACGGTTCGCAGCCGTCCGAATCCGCTCGGCGGCGCGATGGCCATCGGCGCCGTGCTGCTGCTGATGCTGGTGAGCGTCAGCCTGTTGCGAGATCCGCAGCCGTTGACCCAGGGGCTTCGCGAGTTGCTGAGAATGTGAAGAGCAGGCGGGAGGGGAGAGGCTGGAGGCGCGAGGGAGGACGAGCGCATGTGTGGGCGGTTTACTTTGCGGACGCCGGCCGGGGTGATCGTGGCTCAGTTTGGGTTGCGAGAACTTGCGGAGCTGGCGGCGCGCTATAACATTTCGCCGACGCAGGACGTGCTCGCAATCCGCGCCGATGCAACGCAGGCCTGGCAGCCAGCGTGGCTCCGCTGGGGACTGATCCCCTCTTGGGCGAAGGACGAAAAAATCGGCGCGCAGATGATCAACGCGCGTTCCGAAACGATCGCCGTGAAGCCGTCGTTTCGATCGGCCTTCAAGCAACGCCGCTGCCTGATCGTGGCCGACGGCTTCTACGAATGGCAGAAGGCGGGGCGGGCGAAAATGCCGTTTCACATCCGCCGGCGGGACGGGCAGCCGTTCGCCTTCGCCGGGCTGTGGGAACGTTGGCGCGGCGGCGACGGCACGCTGGAGAGCTGCACGATCATTACCACGGCGGCGAATGAATTGCTCCGGCCGCTGCATGAGCGGATGCCGGTGATTCTAGCGCCGCGCGAATACGGGGCATGGCTCGCGGCCGATGCTGAGCCGGAAGATTTGAAGGCGCTCTTGGCGACCTCAGATACAGCAGAATTGGAGATCGTGCCGGCCAATCCGGTCGTGAACAACGCGCGCCACGATGCACCGGATTGCTTAGAGACGGCGCCGACGTTGTTTTGAATGTGACGGCTCCGCGCGACGGCGGGCCTTGCGTTTCGAATCCGGAGCCGTGCTTCGCGTGCGATGTCCCTTTGCAGATCGCGTTATTCTTGAACGCGCGGCCCGCCCTACGTCCTTCTTTGCGTCTTTTCGCGTTTTTCGCGGCCATTCCCCATCACGCGTAATCTTGCGTGGTCGGCTTGATCACCAGTTCGGCCACGTTGGCCCGCGCCGGAAGGCAGGCGACCATGATCACCGCGGCGGCGACGTCCTCCGGTTGAAGCATGCGGGCACGGTGTTCCGCCGTGGGGGGCGTGGGGCGGTTGCGGAGGATCGGCGTTTCCACCTCCCCCGGGCAGATCGTGGTGACGCGGATGCCGTTTCGGCCGTCCTCGAGCGAGACGCTCGTGCCGAGGGCCGTCATGGCGAACTTCGAGGCGTTGTACCCGACGCCCCCGAGCAGACTGGCCCGTTTTCCCGACGTGGACGAGATATTGATGATCAGCCCGTCTTTGCGCCCGCGCATCTCCGGGAGCACTTCGCGCATGCAATTAAACGCGCCGGTGACGTTGATGGCGAACATGCGATCCCAGTCTTCCGGCGTGAGCTCGTGCATCATCCGCTTGGGGACGTTGATCCCGGCGCTATTGACCAGGATATGAATCTGCCCGAGGCGGTAACTGGCCTCGCGAAAGAGCTCCGCCACCTGCTTGCGATCGCCGACGTCGGCCTGGCAGGTGGAGATCAGCGGGCTCTTATTGGCGGTCTCGGCGAGTTGTTCCGCGCCGCGCCCGGCGATCACGACGCGGCAGCCTTCGGCAGCGAGCGCCCAGGCGATCGCCTGGCCGATTCCGCTGCCGCCCCCGGTGACCACCGCCCCTAGGCCTTCGAGTCGCATGACGTTTACCTCGCGTTTGCAATGGATGAGGTCTGCGTTTTAATCGTAGGCGTGCTTGGCGGGAAGGGGCAGGCGTGGGATTGCGTAGCGCGTGATCCCAGGGGAGGCGGCCTGCGGCTTTGTGGGTGGAAAGCAAGTCAACTCGCCGCCACCCCTGGGCTTATAGGGGGTGCGGTGGTGCGTGGCGCGAAAGGTTGTGATTTGGTGCGCGTTTTCAGGGGGTTCTGGGCGTTGACCGGGGGGGAGGGGCGGCTTATTGTGAACTCTTCTGTGCGATTGCGCGCCGATGCTCCTCGAACTCCGCCTGGCGACCTCCGTTGATGTTGGCCAAACGCGTCATTCCGTGTCTTGATGTCGACCGTGGCCGGGTGGTGAAGGGGACGAATTTTCTGCAACTGCGCGACGCGGGAGACCCGGTGGAAGTGGCTTCCCGGTACGAGCGCGAAGGGGCGGACGAATTGGTCTACCTCGACATCACCGCCAGCCATGAAGGGCGCGAGATTATCCTCGATGTGGTGCGGCGGACGGCGGAAGTGGTCTTCATGCCGCTGACCGTGGGGGGCGGGATTCGGACGCTCGAAGATATCCGGCAACTGCTGAACGCCGGCTGCGATAAGGTCTCGATCAATTCGGCCGCGCCGCGCGACCCGGAATTTGTACGCCGTGCAGCGGAACGCTTTGGCAGCCAGTGCATCGTGGTGAACATCGACCCGAAGCGCGTCCAGCGCGAGGGGCGCGAGTTTTGGGAAGTGCATATCAACGGCGGCCGGGTCGGCACCGGGTTAGAAGCGGTCGCCTGGGCGCGGGAAGTCGAGCAGCTCGGCGCCGGCGAGATTGTGCTGACCTCGATGGACGCCGACGGCACGAAAAATGGGTACGACCTGGAAATCACGCGAGCGGTCGCGGACGCCGTCGGCATTCCGGTCGTGGCCAGCGGCGGCGCCGGTAAACCGGAACATCTCGCGGACGCGATCACGCTCGGCCATGCCGAGGCGGCGCTCGCGGCCAGCATTTTTCATTTCGGCGAATACACGATTGCGGAGACGAAGCGCATCATGCGTGAGCGCGGCGTTCCCGTGCGTATGAAGGAAGAGGTTCGCGTCGCAGTATAAGAGGCTCGGAGTCGCGGCGCGGCAGGATGAACGGTGAGTTCGACAGGCGGCGGCCGGTGCGCGAGGCGCGGCGGCTGGGGCTCGTTTCGTACCCATCGGAAATGAATTCAAACCACTGAAGGAACAGATGACCCCAGCGACCAAGCCCGAGGTGCCCCCCGTAGCGAAGAAACCTGAGACGGCGGACATGACGACGAACCTTGCCGAGGATATGGAACGCTTCAGCGGCAAGCGCAAAGAGCTGGAAATCGACAAGCTATTTCGCGCGCTGGTGAAGCTGGA
>CAZUBB010000193.1:0-8964 GCA_964618485.1 uncultured Pirellulales bacterium | reverse complement strand
CGACCTGCGCGACAAGCGCGGAATCGCTGGCATCGAGTGCGGCCACCAGCGGGCCGAACGCGTCATCCCCCAGGGCCACGATCGCGCGGCGGGCGCCCTCGTGCTGCGCCTGTTGAGCCGGATCGGCTAGCACCTCGAGGAGTGCATTCACCGCGGCGCCGCGGCCGGTGCGGAGCAACTCGATTGCTGCGCGCTGGTCGTCCGGTTCGGGAGATTGCAGTTGTTCGATCAATTTCGCCAGTCGCGCGGGATCGGTCGCGCGATGCTCGGCCGCGGTCTGGACTTTGTCGGCCAGCTCGGTCGCTTCGGGATTCAACGCCGCGTACGACTTGAGCTGCACGAATCGCGCGCTGCCGAGCCGTTCCCAAAGGTCGGCCAGTTCCACTTCGCCGGGATTTTTGGCCAGGAGTTTGCCGAGCAGGTGTTTAGCGACCGGCAAGTCGCCGAGATTGGTGACGATCTCGATGGCGCGGAACAACTCGGCCGTGGTGCTCGGCTTGGTTTCCAGAATCGCCTGCACCGCCGGAATCGTCGATGTCGGCACGGTCGAGGCGGGCGTGGGAGCCGCTGGATCGGTTGGCGCTGGGGCCGTTGCTTCGACGGCGGTTTCTTCCGCGTCAGCCCCAACGTCGGCGTCTTGCGCGTTTGCCCATGACGCCGCGCTGCACGCCAACACGGTCCAAGCGAAGATGATGACTGGCCAGCGGTTCGACATAACGCATCTCATTGCTGATGAACTTTCATCGATGTCGTCTCTTCAGCGACCTCCATGTTGATTGCTCCACATCAAGCTATCGTTCCACCCGCTTTTCCCACGCGGTGATTTGACGTTCCACCTCTGCCGGAGCGGTCGATCCATAACTGACGAACGCCCGAACGGCGTTATCGACGCCGAGGACGCCGTAGACGCCTTCGTCGAGTTGCGAATGCACCGCGCGGAAATCGGCCAGACTGAGCTCCGCTAAGCGAACTTGACGTTCTTGCGCCAAGCGGACCAGGTTGCCGGTCAATTCATGGGCCGTGCGCAGCGGCACGCCTTGTCGGACGAGATACTCCATCAACGTCGTCGCATCCAAGTGGCCGCGGTCGAGGCGTTCGCGGATCGCCTCGCGATTCAGCTCGGCGCCGGCCACGAGCGGCGCCGCCAGTTCCAGGCAGGCGGCCACGGTGTCAAAGGCGTCGAAAATCGCTTCTTTGTCTTCTTGCAGGTCGCGGTTGTAAGCGAGCGGCAGCCCTTTGACGAGCGTCAGTAGCCGCGTGACGGTCGCCATCACCCGGGCCGACTTGCCGCGGGTCAGCTCCAGGACGTCGGGGTTGACCTTCTGCGGCATCATCGAGGAGCCAGTGCAAAAGGCCTGCGGCAGCTTGAGGAAGTTAAACTCCGTGGTCGACCAGAGGATCCACTCTTCCGCCCAGGTGCTCAGATGCGCCGCGATCAGCGACAAGGCGAAAGCGAACTCGATGACGAAATCGCGATCACTTGAAACGTCCAAGCTGTTCGCGGCGACCGCCTCGAAGCCCAAGGCTTCGGCGACGTGTGCCCTGTCAATCGGCAAACTCGAACCGGCCAACGCCCCCGCGCCGAGACTCAGCACATTCGCGCGTCGCCGGCAATCGGCCAGGCGGCCTCGATCGCGCTCAAATTTTTCGCAATAGGCAAGCCAGTAATGCGGCGCCAGCACCGGCTGTGCCCGCTGTAAGTGCGTGTAGCCAGGAAGGATGACGTCCTGATCGCGGCGACAACGGCCGACGAACGCCCGTTGCACGTCGCGCAACAGCGCATCAACGTGGTCGATCGACGCTCGCACCCAGAGTCGCAGGTCAGTCGAGACCTGATCGTTGCGGCTTCGCGCGGTATGGAGTTTGCGACCCACGTCGCCGAGCCGGTCGACGAGCGCCCGCTCGATATGCATGTGAACGTCTTCGAGCTCGATACGAAACGGGAACTCGCCCTGCTCAATCTGTTGGCGAATCTCGTCGAGAGCTTGCACAATTTGGTCGCATTCGGAGGCCGTGACGAGCCCCCGCGCGGCGAGCATCCGCGCATGTGCCGCGGAGCCGTCAATGTCATGCGCGTAGAGGCGGTGATCGAAGCTCACACTTTCGGTGAACTTCTCCACACGGCGGTCCGTCGCCTCTCGGAATACGCCTCCCCAAGCCTTTTCGGCCATCCCAGCACTCGGCCGGAAAGCCAAGCCTCGCAACCTGTTTTTCAGCGACAACTTATTTACTGTAAACGGCTTAGGACAAAGTGTCAATTAGGCGCCGCCAGAGCCATTTGCCGCACTCCGTGGTCGCGCGACTGACTTTGTCTGTAGCTGGCCTCTGTGAGGCCGGCGCGAAAGGCAGCGCACGTCGATCCACGCCGATTCCGGCCTCACAGAGGCCAGCTACAGCAGGAGTTGCGTCAGCTCACCGGATGCCGCGTGCCTCAAGAGCGCGCAATTCGTCGAACCAGGCCGACCGCGTCGAATCACTCACTTGGGGGTCCGGCAAGAGCGACCGCCTCGTGCAGTTCACCAGGGCCTGGAGCGTCTGGTAACGGCGGGTTTCCTCGATAGCGGGTGGAATGTGATCCCGTACGATCTCCTCGACGTCCTGGATCGTGAGCTTGTTGGCGGCCGACTTGGCCTTTAGATGCGACCGCAGCGACGCGAACGATGCCGCCGAGTACCCCCGGGTCAACTCATCCAGCCGGCGTAATGGGGACTGCACGTCGGCGGGCTTTGCCGGCGGGGTGGCGATGTTCCCCTCCTTCGCAATTTCCTGCAGCCCCACCGCCTTGAGGACCCACCGGAGAAACTCCTGGCGGTCCTCCCCTTCGGGATCGAGTACCGGAATAATGAGGTCCCCCAGCCGCCCAGGTCGGCGAATGTCGGGCGAGAGGAGGTGAATCCGGGCCGTCATCAGCAGCCAGATCACTCGCCCGCGGAGCTTCGGGTCGGACATCATTTGTTGGATCTTCCCGGTCAGGCGGCGCTCGGTTTCGTGGGCGTCCTGCCCGACGCCGCCGAATTGGGTGTCGGCCTCGTCGACGAAGATTACGGCCTTCACAAGCGCCTCGAGCACTCGGCGCAAGCGCTCGAAAATCACGTCGGTCTGTCCGAACCATTGGCTGCGGATGTTCTTCAAGACCAGCACCGGCAAGTCCAACTCTGAAGCCGCAGCCTCAAAAATGAAGGTCTTCCCGCCGCCGATCGGTCCCGCGACCGCCGCGCCGCTCAGGGCGTCGTCCCCCGTGGTGCGGAAGCGCGGCAGCAATTCCGACTGGATGAAATCCTTGAGCTTCGTGAAGCCGACGACGTCGGTGAGGCGATGGCTCGGCTTCTTGAACTCGATCACGTCGTCCCCGAGCTGGCCGCGGATGAAGTCTTCCACCTTGGCGATTACCGCCGCGGGCGAAAGTGCCTCGCCGGAGTGCGCCGCGCCAATCAAAAGCTGCCGCAGAGCGTGCAGCGACAACCCGGCGGTGAATTGCGCGAGCTCCGCGGCGCCGGCCCAGAGTTTTGGCGCCGGCGTTTTCTTACCGACGGTGACGTTCGCCGCCGCTTCGATGAACCAATCGATGTAGTGTTGCCGCGCCGCCATGTCCGGCGCGGGGACTTCGACCGACAACACCGCCGGCAACCGCGCCACGCGCGGATGCACCTCGCTCCGCGACTCCGCCAGCAGGATTACGGAATCCTCGCCGTTCATAAAACCAGGGTCAGAAAACCAATCCTGCACCACGGTCACGCGGTGGCGATCGGCGGCGGAAAGTCGCGAAAGGTCGCCGTCTCCGGCAGGCAGAAGGATATCCGCCCCCTCGATCACGATCAGCAGGTTTTCCGCCAGGTAGGGGCGTCCCTGCGGCGTCATCGCGCGCGAGCAAAGGCTGATCTGCCGCAGGAACTCGAGGGCCACGGTCGGCTGGCCGATGGCGTCTCGCGCCAGTGCGTCGAACTCGTTTTCGAGCGTTTCGCGCTGGGCTTGATCGCGTTTGCTCGTGAGCGCCACGAGCGCCAGGTCGTCGACTTCGCGCGCGGAACGCCAGGAAACCCAGCTATTGCGAATCGCCAGGCGGTGCGGCTCATCGAGAATGCGAATCGGCCCATTGAGCTCGTACACGACGCGAATCAGGCCCGGTACGGCGCACTTCTGGCAGAGGAATTCCACGAGCGGTTGATACTGCCCGCCGTTTTCGCTGGGCAAGTAAAATAAGTCGTGGATGTTGCCGGTCACCAGCACGCTGCGCGACTGTCCGGCGTTGATGATCCGCGCCAATTCGCCGAAAAAACTGTACTGCGGCGCCGCGGTGGGCATGAGATGACTCTCCGGTTAAGTAGGACGCGGCACCTGGTTTAGGACGCGCTCGACCGCCTGCTGGATCTCTGATTGTACCTCGTCGATCGATCGTGCGGCGTTGACGACGACGATCCCGTCCGGGTGTTTCGCGGCCTCGGCCAGGTAACCGTCGCGAAGCTTTGCGCGAAAGTCGTCGCCTTGCCGCTCCATGCGATCGAGGGCGCGCCGCATCCGCGCTTCCGCGGCCGCGAGCGGCGCGTCGAGGACGATTGTCAGGTCCGGCAGCAGGCCGCCCGTGGCCACGTGTCCGACGGACCAGATCGCCTCGGTATCGAGGCCGCCTGCGTGGCCTTGATAGACGACGCTCGCGAGCAAGTAGCGATCGCTCAGCACCGTTTTTCCCACTTCGAGCGCCGGGCGAATCACCTCGGCGACCATCTGCGCCCGAGCCGCCATGTAAAGGAGCAACTCGCTCGTGCGGGAGATCGTCACGTCTTCGGCGTGCAACAACAGGTGGCGGATCTTCTCGCCCAGCGCCGTTGTGCCCGGGTCGCGGCAGGTGACGACGTTGTGCCCGCGGCCCGCCAGCCAGGCGCGCAGCAACTCCAACTGCGTCGATTTCCCCACGCCGTCAGCGCCATCGAGCGAGATAAACATGCGAGACCTATGCGGGCGACCGAAAGGGAGTTGATTGTAGCGAACGTTCGTCGCAGCGATACGAGACAGATCATCCGGAGAATTCACCACAGAGGCACAGAGGGCACGGAGGGAAAGCGGAGGTAGGGCGGGCCGCGCGGCGGATTGGGCGTTCTTGCTGTGGGATGCTTGCAGTGAATTCAAGGTGCGCGAGGCGAGTTGCGAAGGCCCGCCGCGTGAGACGGCGGGCCTTGGATGATCAATATGAAACGATGAATTTCGATGGTTCGTCGCTTGGAAGATCGCCCCGTCGTGCGTGCGCTGCCCGCCCTAGGAAGAAAGCGCTCGCGGGCAAGACGCGGTCGCCAGGCTTGACGCTCGTGAGTATACTAGACAGCCGTTTAGTATTCGATGGGACGGGGGACGAACATGGATGTGCCCGATTTTCTCCGCCGGCTGGAGCTCGACCCGGATTACGCCGGCCAGTTGACTCATTTAGAGACGCTCCCGGCGCGCGAAGGGAACTTTGCGTCGCCCGCCGCCCCGTTGCCGGCCGCCCTGCAAGAAATGTTGGCGGCGCGGGGAATTGAGCGACTCTACTCCCACCAGGTCGCGGCGCTCGAAGCTGCCCGCGCCGGGCGCGATTGGGTGGTCGTCACCGGCACTGCTAGCGGTAAGACGCTTTGCTACAACTTGCCGATTCTCGAGGCCTGCGTCGCCGCGCCCGAGGCCCGCGCGCTCTACCTGTTTCCGACCAAGGCCCTCGCGCAGGATCAACTCAAAGGCCTTCTGGAACTCCTCTCGCTGCAGCCCGAGACAAAGCGGCAGATCGTGCCGGGCGTGTATGACGGCGATACGCCCACTTCGCAGCGCAAGCGGATCAAGGCCGAGGCGAACCTGGTGCTGTCGAATCCCGACATGTTGCACTGCTCGATCTTGCCGTACCATCCGAAATGGAGCCGGTTCTTCGCGGAACTGCGCTATGTTGTCGTCGATGAAGCGCACATGTACCGCGGCATCGTCGGCGCGAACGTCGCCTGCGTATTACGCCGCCTGCTGCGCGTCTGCCGGCACTACGGAGCGTCGCCCGTATTTCTCTCAGCGAGCGCCACGGTCGCCAACCCCGGCGAGTTCGTTTCTAAGTTGCTGGGGCGCGACGTGGAGGTCATCGCCAACGACGGCGCTCCGCGCGGCCGAAAATTCTTCGCGCTCTGGAATCCCTCGCCGCTCGGCAAGGATAGCCTCGCGCGGCGGAGCGCCTCGGACGACGCCGTGCAGATCCTTGTGGAAGCGATCGAACAAGACGCCCAGGCGCTGGCCTTTACGCGCACGCGGCAGGCGACCGAGTTGATTCATCGCTACACGCGCGAAGCGCTGCAAGCGCGCTGGTCGCCGCGCGCTGAGCAAATGCGCGCCTACCGCGGCGGCTATCTGCCCAACGAGCGGCGCGAAATCGAGGCGGCGCTCTCCAGCGGAGAACTGCGCGGCGTTGCGGCCACCAACGCGTTGGAACTCGGCGTCGACATCGGTTCGCTCGACGTGGCGATTCTCGTCGGCTATCCCGGCACCATCGCCAGCACCTGGCAACAGGCAGGCCGCAGCGGTCGACGGCAGGACGACAGTCTGGCGGTGTTGATCGCGGGAAACGACCCCATCGATCAATACCTGCTGCGGCATCCCGATTACTTCTTCGCGCAATCGCCCGAACAGGCGGTCGTCGACCCGGAAAACCCTTACGTGCTCACGAATCACCTGAAAACGGCGGCGTTCGAGTTGCCGCTCGACGAGCGGGACGTGGAATTGTTCGGTCCGCTCACGAGCGATATCGCCACGCTTTTGCGCGACGCGGAAGAGCTCAACGAAATCGGCGGCAAGTTCTATTACACCGGCGGACAGACGCCAGCGGTGCGGATCAGCCTCCGGCACATGAGCGATAACACATTCAGTATCGTACTGCGCCGTCCTGCGCGGCGCACTGGCGATCCGCCCCCGGTCGGCCGCGCCAGCGACCGCCGAACGGCGCCAACCGATCACGAGGTGATCGCCAACGTCGACGCGATCAGCGCGCCGGAGTTGATTTATCCCGAGGCGGTGTACCTGCACAACGGGGAGTCGTATTTTGTCCGGGAGCTCGACCTCGTCGGCAAGGTGGCGTATGTCGAGCGGCACGAGATGGATTACTACACCCAGGCGGTGCTCGAAAGCAGCGTGAAGATCACCAGGCCGCGCCATGAGAGCCGCGCGATTCCCCGCGCGCTCCTTGGCTACGGCGACGTCGACGTCACCTGGAAAACCGTGGCGTTCAAGAAAATCAAGTTCAGCACGCGGGAGAACATCGGCCTCGGCCCGGTCGACATCCCGGCGCAGACGCTCCCCACGGCGGCGATGTGGCTTTCGCCAGACGAGGCCACGACGGTGGACATGAAACGCTCCGGCCTGCGGGCAAGCGAAGGGCTGTGCGGTATTCGCAATCTCGCGGTAACGGCGCTGCCGATCGTGGCGATGTGCGACACGCGCGATCTGGGAGGCGTCGTCGACAGCCATAACCTGGGGCGCTCGGCGATGATCCTTTACGACCGCTATCCCGGCGGTCTCGGCTACAGCGAGCAAGGCTTTCGTCGCGCCGGGCAACTGCTTTCGATCTGCTACCAGATGGTTCGCGAATGCCCCTGTACGGAGGGTTGCCCCAGTTGCGTAGGGCTGCCGAATTTGAATCCCGCGGTCCACAGCGACCCCGACCTGATGCGCGGCTACCCCATTCCGGACAAGGCGGCCGCGATCCGGTTGCTGGAACTGCTGCTCGATATTGAGAATTCAGACGCACATGCGGAATCAAGTGGCACCATGTCGCCCACGCTTCCCCTGCTCGCTCCCTAGAAAGTAAGTTGCCCGCGAATCGCGATCTGCCCCCTTTTCGAACAGAACGTTCGGGAATGCACCTCCGTGTTCAACCGGGGCGCACGGACGCTAATCTAGAGGCTATGCCTGCCATATATCTCCATCCGCACATCGTCCGCCCGGACGAGATCGACCGCCTCGGCCACGCCAATAACCTGGTCTATCTCCGCTGGATGCTCGACGCCGCCGTGGCTCACTCCGCGGCACAAGGTTGGAACACCGCCGCGTACGAACGCCTCGGTTCGGTCTTCGTCGTGCGCTCCCACACAATTGAATATCTTCGCCCGGCGTTCGTTGACGAAGAGATCACGATCCGCACCTGGGTCGCCTCCTTTCGCCGCGCGAGTTCACTGCGGCGCTACGAAATGGTCCGCGCAAGCGACCAGAGAACCCTTGCCACGGCCGCCACGGAATGGGCATTCGTCGACCTGGCCAAACGTATGCCGACGCGCATTCATCCGTCCGTGATCGAAGCGTTCGAACTCGTACCGGACGGCACGTAATTACCTGGAGCCGGAAGCGTCAGCGCAATGGCTCTTATTTTGCGAATCGCCCAGCGCCTTCACGCATATCTCGAAGCAACAATTCTCCTTTTTGGCGCCTTTTTGCGTTTTTCGTGGCTATTCCTCCTTGCAGCGGATAACGCATGGCCAGACAGGAATAGCCATGAAAAACGCAAAAAGGCGCGAAGAAGGAGTGAAAGTGAACTAGTCAGTCTCCGTTTCCAAGTCGTTTCGCAAAGTAAGTGCCATTGACCGTCAGCGCCCGGAGTAAGCGGGCGAGCACACGCTCCCCGCTTTAATCCTGCTTCTCCGGCCACTGCTCGCGAAAGAAATCGAGATACCCCGCCGCGACCGGCGCGTTGGAGACTTCCGCGCCGGTTTCTAACAGACGAACTCGCTTCGCCGTCGGCGCGACGAGCAACGTCGCCACGTCCGGCCCGTCGGAAAACCGGAGCGCATAACTCCAGTCCGGTGCGTCCGGTGGCGACGGCGCATCCCAGTCGAAGCAACGGGAGTTCAACATTCCGTTACGAAAGTGGACCAGGCCACGAGCATTCACAACATCCTTGCGATCCACGATTCGCAGTCGCTGTGGCCCGACGGTGATCGCATCTACTTGATCCTCTGCGCCATCGGCCTGATT
>CAZUBB010000192.1:0-9039 GCA_964618485.1 uncultured Pirellulales bacterium | reverse complement strand
CGTCGCTACCGCAAGCAAGGTTCGATCTATTACCGCTACTGCCAGCGTCACGAACGGCGTCGCGTCAACATGCCGTGGTACGCGACGCTGGCCGGCATCGCCACGATCGGTATCGCGCTGGCGGTGTTTGCGTACGCCAGGTTCGCGTCCACTGCAGGCGACCCCGTCCACTTGCCATTCATGTTGCTCGTTTTGATCGGCGTCATCGGGGGACTTCTTATCCTTCTGTTTGCGGCGCGCACCGTTTTCCAGCTACCGGTCCACCGCATTCGCGGGCCGTACATTTGGATCAGCGGCGTGCATCGGCGATTGCTCAACCTGGTTCCGGAGGCGACGCCGGCGGAATTGGCGAAGTTGATGAAGTAGCCCAATTGACGGAGACCTCGGTGCGGGCCTACTGACTCGATGCCTCGATCGGCTCTACCCTGAATCTCCGCTCCCCGCTTGCCCACCTTCCCCGACCGAGGTACATTATCTCTACACGTGGGATTTGCGGCCGCTTGCAGCCATCAACTGCTAAAGAGCCATCGCCATGCTTTGGGCGATCTTCCGCTGGGAAGGTTCGCCGGGCGATTCATCGGAATGACCGTTGAGCCGTGGTCCTCGTTCGTGCGATGGGACCGCGGCTTCGTTCGTTTCTGTGGGGCGACGGCCGCGCGACTGTCCGTGACGTTTTGCATTACCTCGTCTCGGAAGGGCGGCTGCAGTCATGACCGAACCTCATTTGCCGAAGCGCGATCCCGCGGCCGAGCTGGGCGTCTCGACGCTCGCGGTGCATGCCGGCGAGCTGCATCAGAAGCCGGGGGACGCGATCACCGATCCGATCTTCTGCGCGTCGACCTACACCTTTCCAAACACGCAGTCGGTGATCGATTTCATCGAGCAGAAATTGCCGCGCGAGGAATATGGCCGTTACGGTAACCCGAGCGAGAAGATCGTCGAAAGCAAGCTCGCGGCGCTCGACGGGGGCGAGGATGCGTTGCTGTATTCCTCCGGCATGGCGGCGATCGTTGGGCTGTTGATGGCGAAGCTGAACGCCGGCGACGAGGTGATTTTCTTTGATGAGTGTTATCACCGCAGCCGGGAGTTCTGTACGAAGCACCTGTCGCGGTTCGGCGTCGTCACGCGGCAGGTGAAGGCGTGCGACTACGAGGCGATGGAAGCGGCGATCACGCCGGCGACGAAACTGCTGGTGAGCGAATCGCCAACGAACCCGCACTTGAGCATTGTCGACCTCGAACGCTTCGCGGTGATCGGCCGCCGGCATGGCGTGGAGACGTTGATCGACGCCACGCTGGGGACGCCGTACAACTTGCAGCCGATCAAGGCGGGGATCGACTACGTGTTGCATTCGGCGACGAAGTACCTGGCGGGGCACAATGATTTGCTCGCCGGCGTGCTGGTCGGCGCGAAGGAGAAGTTGGAGCCGGTGCGCAAATTGCGCGGCATCATGGGGGCGATCAACGCGCCGCACAACATTTACCTGCTGCTGCGCGGGTTGAAGACGTTCGCGCTGCGGATGGAGCGGCACAACCAGAATGGGCAGGCCGTGGCGGAGTTTCTGGCTTCGCACCCGCGCGTGGAACGGGTTTATTACCCGGGGTTGCCGTCGCACCCATACTATGAAGTGGCGAAGCGGACGATGCGCGGCTTTGGCGGGCTGGTGACGTTCCTCGTCAAAGACGCCGATTGGCGAGAGACGGCCAAGGTGGTCGATTCGGTGCGCCTGCCGCGGATCGGGCCAAGCCTCGGCGGCGTGGAGTCCCTGATCGAGCAGCCGCTGGTGATGAGTTACTACGAAGTGCCGGTCGAAGACCGCCGCCGCTTCGGCATTCCCGACAATATGATCCGGTTGGCGTGCGGGATCGAGAATACGGACGACTTGATCGCGGATTTAAGGCAGGCGCTTTAGGGAGGAGAAAAGAAGAAAAGGAGAAAAGAAGAAAAGAAGAAAAGAAGAGGGAGGCTTCAGGCCCCAGACTTCTATCTTCTATCTTCTATCTTCTATCTTCTATCTTCTATCTTCTATCTTCTATCTCCTGACTCCTGGCTCCTCTCACCATGCACTTCCGTACTCGCGCGATTCATCTTGGGCAGGAACGGGATCCTGCGACAGGGGCTGTGGTGCCGCCGATTCATGTGGCGAGTACTTTTGTGCAGCCGGGGGCCGGCGTGTGGGGAGAGTACGACTATTCGCGGAGTGGGAATCCGACGCGGAAGAACTTTGAGACGACGATCGCCGCGCTCGAAGGGGGCGTGAAGGCGTTGGCCTTTGCGACCGGGATGGCGGCCACGCACTGCGCCACGATGTTGCTGGCGCCGGGGGATGAGGTGGTGGCCGGGGCGGATTTGTATGGCGGCTCGTACCGGCTGCTGCACAAGGTGACCGCGCGGAATCAAATCAAGACGACGCTCGTCGATATGACGAACCTCGCGGCGGTGGAAGCGGCGATGCATGCGGGCGTGAAGCTCGTGTGGATGGAGAGCCCGGGCAATCCGCGGATGTCGATCAGCGATATCGCCGGTTGCGCGGAGATCGCGCATCGCCACGGGGCGCTGTTGGGAGTGGACAATACATTCGCCACGCCGGCGCTGACGCGGCCCCTGGAGTTGGGTGCGGACATCGTGATGCACTCGGCGACCAAGTACATCGGCGGCCATAGCGATCTGCTCGGAGGCGTGCTGGCGGTGCGCGATGCGGCGCTTTTCGATCGTCTGTACTTCCTGCAGAACGCGACCGGGGCCGTGATGGGGCCGTGGGAGTCGTATTTGTGCTCCCGGGGGCTGAAGACGCTCGAACTGCGGGTGCGGGAGCATTCGCGCACGGCGCTGCAACTCGCGGAGTTCTTGGGAACCCATCCGCGGGTGAGCCAGGTGCTTTACCCGGGACTCCCGAAGCATCCCGGGCACGCGTTGGCTGCGCGGCAGATGCAGGGGGGCTTCGGCGGGATGCTGACCTTCGAGGTGCGCGGCGATCTGGCCGAGGCGAAGCGAGTTTGCGAGAGTACGCAGTTTTTCCAGCTTGCCGTGAGCCTCGGCGCTGTGGAATCGCTGATTGAGCAGCCGGCCACGATGTCGCACGCGAGCTACGATCGCGCGGATCGGCTGGCGCATGGGATTACGGATGGCCTGATTCGCTTGAGCGTGGGGCTCGAGGCGTTTGAGGATTTGCGGGACGATCTGGTGCAGGCATTGGGCTAGTGTTTGGGCGCCCTGCGTTTCTTGCCCTGCCTTACCTGTTTGCCGCACACTAACACTGCGTGCATGGGTGTGGGCTGGATGCGCAAGGTTTTCGGATTATTTGGACTTTAACGAAAGAATTGACCTTAACGATTCCGATAACTTGGCCTGGAAAACGCCACTTGCCGTCGTTTTGACGGTGGGGGCGGATGTTTGTTCGAGGTCGAGTTGCCATGAGCGGTTTGCGGAATCTCAATTCGAGCAACTGGAGCGCGGTCCTGTGGATCGCCGTGGTGCTGTTGAGTGGCGGCTCCGTGGCGGCTCAGACGGGCACGAGTAGCCGATCTCTGTACGCTAAGCAGGGGCAGTTCGCGTCGCGGACCACGAATTACTCGCCAGCGTGGAAGGTTCATCCCAAGGTGCGTCCGCAACAGGGCGGTGGCCAGGGACATCCGGTCCGGCAGGCCCGGTATCAGGGGGAGGTGATGAATCCTCCGTTTGACGACGAGGAGCCGACCGGGCCGCCGATCGAAGATTACGATCCGGGGATTCCGACGGAGACGGAAGCGGAGCCGATCGAAGCGCCGCCGGCGCGTCAGGCGCCTGTTGAGCGTTCGACGGACACGCCGATCATTCGCCAGGCGCCTGCGCAACGGGCACCGTCGCAGCCTACTCCGGCGCCGCGCTCGAATGGCGGGCAGCGTCCGACGCGCGCTCCGGCGCCGCCGGAAGTGGTGGGGACGCCTCGCGGCCGGGCGATGGAAGAGATTCGCGCGCCGCACGGCGTGCCGCGGCCGCAGCCGGATTTCGGTTATGAGATGACGGACGAATACGGCAATCCCGTCGAGGAATACGGCGGCGAGTATGTCGAGGACGAATACGGCGGGTACGTGGACGAGTATGGCGGTGAGTATGGTTCGTCGTGCCACGATTGCGGTCAGGGCGTCGATTACTGCCAGTGCCCTCCGAATGTGTGCGACGACACCTGGCCTTGCTGGCATGCGCGGCGGCAATGGCGAAACTTCCGCCTGTTCGGCGGCGGTTGGGACATTGGCTGCCCTTGGAATTGGTGGGATGAGCTGACGCTGTTCGGCGGCGCGCATTCGTTCAAGGGACCGCTCGATCAGGGGCGCAACGGTAACTTCGGCATCCAGGAAGGGATCAACTGGGGCGGTCCGCTGTGGCATTGCAAGGGGGTTGGTTTTCAGCTCGGCGCGCAAGGCGTGCAGAGTAATTTCGCCGGATACGACGTGAACGGCGTTACCGACGACAGCCGCAGCCAGGTGTTTGGCACCGCGGGGGTGTTTGCCCGGGCGCCGAACTGTCACGGCTGGCAGTTAGGCGTGGCGTTCGACTGGCTGCGCGACGATTACTACGTCGACGTCTCGCTCGACCAGGTGCGGGCGGAACTGAGCTATGTCACATTCTGCGGCACCGAGTTGGGGGCGTGGATCGCGAGCAGTTCGAAGACCGATGTTGATGAGTCGACCGGAGTCACGTACGAATCGACGGACATGTTCGCGATTTTCCTGCGTCATAACGTGGCCACCGGCGGCGAAGGGCGCATCTGGGGCGGAGCGACGGGGCCTGGCGACGGGTTGCTCGGGGCGGACTTCCGCGTGCCGCTCACCAGTCGCTGGGCGTTGGCCGGCGCGGTGAACTACATCATTCCGCAGGACGGCGCCGGGCCGGTCGGGTTGGTGGAGGAATCGTGGGCCCTGACGTTGAACTTCGTGTGGCATCCGTTCCGGGCGCGGAATTGCGCCACGGGAAACAGCCAGTACACGCCGCTGATGAGCGTGGCGGACAATACGATGTTCATGACGCGGACGTCGACGGATGAGTGACCGGAGGAGGGGAGCATGGAGTACGGAGCACGGAGTACGAATGATGCATCGAGCAATCGTTCATTCGTACTTCATGCTTCGTTCTCCGTGCTCCGATCTCCCTTTTCCGCTCATCCTTTCCCGCTGAGGGCGATGACGCCGTCCCAGTCTGGTGGGGGCGTGCGGTTGTGCTGGCCGATGAAGACGGTGAGGAAATCCTTCGCTTGATCTTGTGCGGGGACCTCCTGGAGGTGCTCAAGCGCCTCGTTCCAGCGGCCGGCCAGGAGTGCGTCGACGGCGCGTTCGTAGGCGGCCAGATGGGCGCTCGTGAGATGTGGGTATTCGGCCGCCGGCGGGAGTAACTCCGTGACCGTGACGGCGGTGTCCATGCCGAACGGTCGGACGCGGGCCAGGCGGCGAAATCGCGCCGCTTCTGGGCTCACGATACCGCGCACCGCGTCGGCGGTTGCTTCGTCGAGCAGGATCGGCGCGTGTAGGAGCTTGGTCATGCCTTCCAGACGCGAGGCGAGATTGACGACTGGGCCGAAGACCGTGACTTTCGTTTGATCGAAGGTGCCGATCTTGCCGGCCACGGCGCGGCCGGTGGCGATGCCGATGCCGACCTGAAAATCGGCCAGCGGATGGTCGGGTTGCTTCGAAGCGGCCGCGTATTCCTGGCGGATGGCCAGCGCCGCGGCGCAGGCGCGGACGGCCGCGTCGGGTTCGGCGAGCGGCCAACCCCAGAAGCCCATCGCGGCGTCGCCGTGAAAATCTCCGACGACGCCGCCGCGTGAAAGGATGTGATGCGTGAGGACGCCGAGGGCTTTGCTGACGCGCTCGAGCAGGCCGAGTAAGTCCTTCGCGGATTTCTCGGACGCGCGGGAGAAACCGCGGAGGTCGCAGAAGAGGACGGAGACTTCGGCTTCGCGCGGCGCGAGGGCCTTCGAGCGCTTCCAGCACGGCGGGCGAGAGGAACTGGCCGAGGCTCGACTTCTGCCGCTGGAGTTGTTTGAGTTCGCGCAGGGAGCCGAGAGCGCTACTGACCATCTCGGCGAATTTCAGGTCGTCGCGGATCTCTGCGCCATCGGTGGGCGTTCCGGGGGAGCCGGCGCGGTCGAAGCGCCCGGCGACGTAGACCGCCCAGCCGCGGCTCGGCTTGCCGGGGACCGGTGTGCAGAAGGCCCAGTCGAAGTTCTCGCTGACGGTAAACGTTTGCGGCGTGGTGCGTCGATTGGGTTCCCAGACGTGCAGGACGCTTTGGCCGCGTTCGAGCGCCGCGCGAACCAGTCCGGCGCTCGGTTGAAAGGCCTCGCCGGCGGCCTGGCGACTGTCCCAATAAAGTGTGTGCGGGGCGGCGATGGACCAGTTCGTTCGCGGCTCGTCAATCGCGACGAGTGCGGCGGCGCTCGCGCGGGGGATGCCGCTGAGGAGCATGTTCACAAGTCGGGCGAAGAGCTCGTGATCGTTGGCGGCGCCTTGAATGAGCTTGGGCAACCGACTGAGGACGTCGATGCGATGGTCCGGGTTGCGAAAGCGCAGCTCCTTGAGGTATTGCGCCGTGAAGGTTTGCTCCTCGACGGGGATCGGCGTAGCGAGGCCGGTGGGCTCTGGTTCGTCGAGGAGGCTGAATCGCGTGCGGCCGATGACGAAGTGTTCGCCGGGACCGAGTTCAAAGGTCCATTCTTCGTGGCCGCGGAAATAGACCGGATTGCGGGCGGTGGCGAGCGTGCGCACGAGGACGCGGTCGTTCGTGCAGGTGAGCTCGACATGACGGCGCGAAATGCGGTCGTCCCAAGGGACGCTCCAGGCGCCGGCGGTGCGACCGATGACTACAGCGGCGCCATTGGCGAGCGTTTGCCGCCAACGCTGGTCGTGTTCGGGGCCTTGAACGAGGAGGCAGGCCATGGGGATGCGCGAGGAGAGGCGAGAGACAAACAGAAATATTCTCGGAGGCGGGCGCGCAAAAGCCAAGTGCTGCGATAGGAGGAGGAATCGCCGCGAAGAACGCGAAAAGGGGAAAATAAGGAGATTTCGAATTTCTGTGGCCGAGGTCTGTGACCTCGGTGGGGACGGCAACCGCGCTGTTTTCTAGCCCACCGAGGTCACAGACCTCGGCTACAGACGGCCGTCCGCGCTAGGCGGGGAGTTTTCTGTTGCGCCAGCCGCTGTAGGTGAGGGCGCAGCAACCAGCGAGGCAGAGTGCGGCGGGGAGGTCGCCGAGGGCGAGGTAGGCGCTGCGGCGGGAGTCGAGTTGGGTTTCGGCGATGAGGACGTCGGCGGCGCGGCGGGGGCCTTGTTGGAGGATGCGGCCGCTCGAGTCGATCGAGGCGGAGAAACCGGTGTTGGCGGCGATCACTAGCGGCTTGCGGCATTCGATCGCGCGGAACACGCCGCACATCAGGTGCAGGTCGAGCTCGCTCGAGCCCCAGAACCAGCCGTCGTTCGTGACGTTGACGAGGCTCGTGAGCGTCCTCGCACCCTGGTTCCTGGCCGGCTTCGCGGAGTTGCAGCACCTGGCGGCGGATGACGTGCGGCATCACGGTTTCGTAGCAGATGCTCGGACACACCGTGGCGCCGGCGACCTGGCCGCCGCGTGCTTCGGTTCCGGCGGTGAGGCCGCCGCCGAGCGGCGTCAGTTTGTAGAGCCAGGGGAAGCGCGCGCCGAGCGGCACGTACTCGCCGAAGAGGACCGGGTGCATTTTGTCGTAGCGCGGGCCGAGCGTGCCGTCGCGGGCGACGAAGAGGGCGGAGTTGAAGCGCTGGTTGTCGTCGCCGTTGACTTCGACGGCGTCGATGCCGAGAAGGAGCGGGACGTCGAGCGCGCGGGCCAGCGCAGAGATGCCGGCGTGATTCTGATCGAGCCGCGCCGCGTACTCGGCTTCTGACATCGACGTGGGAGGCGGCGTGCCGGGAAGGCGTTCGACGAGTGAGCCGCGGTACATTGTTTCGGGCCAGACGAGCAGGTCGAGTTCTGGACGCTCGGTGACGGCGCGGACGGAGAGATCGAGATAGTGCCGCGAGACTTCGGCTTGCTTATTGGGGTCGGCTTTGAGGGTGGTGTCGATCGAGCCTTGGATCAGAGCGACCGTGGGGCCGGGGCGCGAGGTGTCTTGATGCACGCGGAAGTAGCCGTAGCCGAGAATCGCCGCGAGGACGCACGTTGCCGGCACGAGCGGCTTCCACGAGGCGCGCTCTGCGTCGCAGGGGAGCATCCGCGCGACGGAGGCGGCGAAGAACATCACAGCGGCGCTCACGCCATACGCTCCGAAGAGGTCGGCGATCTGCAGGAACTCGACCCAGTGATACGGGGCGTGCCCGAGGCTGCCCATCGTGAAGCCGGTGAGCAGATGGCCGCGGGCGAGTTCCAGGCCCAGCCAGATGAGCGGCGCTGCGAGAGCGAGCGGCACGCGGTGGCGATGGACGGCGACGCGCGTGAGCCAGACGAGTGCCGGCGTATAGAAGGCGAGGTAGAAGGAGAGGGCGAGCCAACCGAGGCTCGTGGCCGGATGGGGAAGACGGAGCCAGTGAACCGTGCCAAGCCAGAAGACAAACCCGGCGAGCCAGAGCGCGCGGTAAGGATGCGTGCCGGGGAGGGTTTCGCGGCGGGCGAGCCAGAGCCAGCCGACGGGGCCGATGAAGACGAGCGGCCAGGCGCCGACGGGGGGCAGGGCTAAGAAACAAAGCACCGCGCTGAGCACGGCGGCGGGCCAGGTGCGCGTAGTGAACCAGGAGCGCCATGAGACCGAATCAGGGCGCGGCGCGGGTTGCGCGCTGGGCTTGGTTTCGTTCGGTTGGCGACGGGTTGGGGGGGCGGATTGCAGTCGGGTCATACCCTCAGACTACGACGCTGGGGGGAAATTGGACAGATGAGTTTGGGGGCTGGGAGCAGGGGAGGATGCACCACGGAGGCACGGAGGGAGGAGGAGAGGGGAGTGTGGAGCTTGGAGTTCGGAGTTTGAAGATAGTGTGCGGCGGGTTGTTTCGTGGGACGGTTGCGCTGGAGATTCGGGGCGCTGACGCTTCCTGCTCCCTT
>CAZUBB010000191.1:7733-9260 GCA_964618485.1 uncultured Pirellulales bacterium | reverse complement strand
TGGTCCGTCTTTGGGATCTGCGCGACGACACGCAGGCCGCCGAACTGGCCGGTCACACCGATTGGGTCCGCGCCGCGGCGTTCCATCCCGACGGCAAGCACTTCGCCACGGCCGGTAATGACGGCGCGATCCGTATCTGGAACCTTGCGACCAAGAAGGTGGTTCGCACGTTCACCGCGCATCCGCAAGCGATTTACGCGCTCGCGTATGCGCCGAATGGCCAGTGGCTCGCCGCAGCCGGCTACGAACGCACGATTCGCATCTATTCCACGGAAGGTCGAGCGCTCCGCACGTTGACCGGTCCGAGCGACGATCACCGTGCGCTGGCGATCGGCCCGGATAGCTCGACGCTCGCCGTTGGCGGTCGCAACGGCCAGGTGCGGGTATGGAACGCCGTGAGCGGCGCCATGCTGCGCGATCTCGCGACCGAAAAGCGACGGCTCCGCGCGTTGGCATTCTCGCCCGATGGCGACCTGCTCGCCGCCGCGGGGGACAGCCAGAACATTTATCTCTGGTCCGCGCAGGAAAACGAACCACGCCTGCTGGCGACGACAGCTGGCCAGACGCACGCGTTGACGTTCTGCGGCGCGGACAAGCTGGCCACGGGCGACACGGATAACCACGTACACGTTTGGAACGTTGATTCGCTGGTGGAATTGCAGCGCGGCGCCGGGCACACGCTCATCTCCGGCAGCTACGACACGACGATCAAGTTCTGGCCCCTGACGCCCGGCGAATCGGCCGCCAGCCGCCAGGCGGAAGCGACGCGAACGGAACGATAGAGACGGCTGGATGCAATTGGTTTGCTGAGGAGGAGACGAAGTCAAAGTATGAAGTATGAACGACGAACGAAGAGCTGCTGCTAACGCGCGCATCGCATCACTTCGTCGTTCATCATTCATACTTCGCTCGCACTTACGCCTCGGCGAACCTCACTCACACGGAGGTTCCCCTCGTGATCTTGTCTTCGTTGGTGCGACGGATGCCGCGGTGGTTGCGGCGCGCTTCGCTGCGCCCGAATTCCTCCGTCGAGGCGTACAAGCGCTGCCAGCTCGAACCGCTCGAGCGGCGCAGCCTGATGGCCGCCGACATTCACCTGGGCGCGGTCTATTTCGAAGAGGCCACGGGCGACGACTCGGCCGGCGATCGCATTGAAGTCACGTTCCAAGGCGGCCAGCCGGGGACGCAGCTCACGCAGATCATCATCGATACGGACAAAGACGGGCTCGGCCTTTCGACCGGCGATTTGTTCTTCGACACGCAGTCGGGCGGGCTCGGCGTGTTCAAGTCCGCGGGACTGAACATCCAGACTCCGCAAGGATTCAGCGTCGTCAGCACGCAAATCAGCGATGGCGGCACACGGCTGGTGATCAACCTCTCCGGATTCGACGCCGGCGAGCGGCTCATTTTCACCGTCGACGTCGATGAAGCGCAGTTCGTCAGCGGCAGCAACGTCGACGTGAACTCCCTCGTGGAAGGGGGAGAGTTCCAGCGCTCGAAACTCACCGGAACCTTCACGGCGCCGCA
>CAZUBB010000191.1:0-7723 GCA_964618485.1 uncultured Pirellulales bacterium | reverse complement strand
ACTACTTCGACGCCACCGGGACGGGCACCTTCTGGGACGCGTACGACACCAACTTCGCCGATGCCGCGGCGAAGAACGGGACGCAACTCGGCCTGCCGCCGGATAACTACATTCCGCCGGACAACGCCGACCGCACCGACCGCACGGCCGGCGCCGTGGTGCTGATCGGACAGCTCGCCCGCCCGGTGTCGCTGGCCGGAACGGTCTATCACGACGTCAACCTGAACAACACGCGCGAGAACGGCGAACTCGGCATCAGCGGCGTCGTACTGCAACTGTGGCGCAAAGAGGCGAACGGTACGTTCACCTTCACCGGCACGACGACCACGACCGACGCGCAAGGCAACTACAAGTTCGACGCACTGCAACAAGGCGTGTACGGCGTCGTCGAAGCGCAGCCGGCGTTGTATTTCAGCGTCGGCGCGAAAGTCGGCACGGTCGACGGCAGCGCGGTGGGGCGCGTCGAGACGGTGGACTCGATGTATGACATCACGCTCCTCGGCGGGCAGGACGGCGTGCATTACGACTTCGCGGAAGCGAAGCAAGCCGAACTGCACGGCCACGTTTATTACGACGCGAACAACAACGGCGTCTTTGATTCCGGCGAGACGGGCATCGGCGGCGCGAAGGTGATCATTCAGTACCTCCCCTCGACCGGCGCGCAACCGGCGGCGATTGAAGTTTTCACCAATGCCGACGGTTCCTGGTCGGCCACGGGGCTCCGACCCGGCGCGTATCGCGTGACGGAAGTCACGCCGGCCGGTTACCTCGACGGCCTGGACCGCGCCGGCGATGCGGGCGGAACCGCCACGAATCCCGGCGACTTGATCTCCGGCGTGTTTCTGGCGGGCGGACAGGTCGGGCGCAACTACGATTTCGGCGAGTTGCTGCCCGCCACGCTTTCGGGGCGCGTGCACGCGGACCTGAACGGCGATTGCATTTTCCAGGCGGGCGAACCGTTGCTGGCCGGCGTGCAAGTGCAGCTCTTCGATAGCGCCGGCAACCTGTTGCAAACGGCGACGACCGACGCCAACGGCGTGTACAAGTTCACGGGGCTCGCTCCCGGCGTGTACTCCGTCTTCGAGGTGCAGCCCTCCGGCTATTACGACGGCGGCGAACAGGTCGGCTCTGCCGGCGGTAACGTTACCGGCAATGACCGCGTCGGCAACATTAAGCTCCAGCCGGGCATGAACGCCACGGGCTACGACTTCTGCGAGAAACTGCCTGCATCGTTAAGCGGCCGCGTACACGCCGACGCCAACGGCGACTGCACCTATCAACCGGGCGAGCAACTGCTTTCGGGCGTCGAAGTGCGATTGTTCGATGCGGCCGGCAACCTGGTCGCCACGACGACCACCGGCGCGGATGGCGTTTACAAATTCAGCAACCTGGCGCCCGGCACGTATAGCGTGTTTGAGGTGCAGCCGTCGGGCTACTTCGACGGCGGTGAGGAAGTTGGCACGGCTGGTGGCAGCGTCACGGGCGATGATCGCATTGGCGGGATCGTCCTCGGTTCCGGCGTGAACGCGACGGGCTACGACTTCTGCGAAAACGTGCCGGTCAGCATCTCCGGCTTTGTGTATGTCGATCTGAACAACAACTGCTCCCGCGAGCAAGGCGAGGCGGGCATCGCCGGCGTGACGATCACGTTGCTCGACGCCAACGGCAACAGCACCGGCCGCACGACAACGACCGACGCCAATGGCTTCTATCGCTTCGATGGCCTTGCGCCGGGCCTATACGGCGTCGCCGAAACGCAGCCGACGAATTACATCGACGGCCAGGACTGCCCCGGCAACGCGGGCGGAACCGCGGCGAACGATCGTATCACTGGCGCGAACCTCAGCCCGGGCGTGCATGGCACGGAGTACAACTTCGGCGAGTTGATCCCCAGCTCGATCAGCGGCCGTGTGCATGCCGACAAGAACGGCGATTGCACGTACCAGGAAGGCGAACAATGGCTGGCCGGCGTTGAGGTTCAACTACGCGACAGCGCCGGCAACGTCATCGCCACGACGGTGACCGGTTCCGACGGCGTATACACGTTCAACGGACTCGCGCCGGGCGTGTACTCAGTGTTCGAAGTGCAGCCCGGCGGCTATTTCGATGGCGGCGAGAAGGTCGGCACGGCCGGCGGCACAGTCGGCGGCAATGACCTCATCACCAACATCCAGCTTGGTCCCGGCGTCACCGCGACCGGCTACGACTTCTGCGAGAACGAACCGGTCAGTCTCTCCGGCTACGTTTATCTCGACCTCGATAACGACGGCGTTCGCGACGCCGGCGAGTCGGGCATCGCGGGCGTGACGCTGGTGTTGCTCGACGCCAACGGCGCGCCGACCACGCGCACCACGACGACCGACGCGAACGGATTCTATCGTTTCGACGGCCTCGCGCCGGGCGTGTATGGCGTCAGCGAAGTGCATCCGACCGCGTACATCGACGGGCTCGATGCCGCCGGCAATGCGGGCGGCGCCGCGCAGAATCCCGGCGACACCATCACCGGCGCGCAACTCAATGCCGGCGTGCATGGCGTGGAGTACAACTTCGGCGAACTGGTGCCCGCCACGATTCGCGGCCGCGTGCACGGCGACCTGAACGGAGATTGCACTTATCAGGATGGCGAACCGCTGCTGCAAGGCGTCGAAGTCCGCTTGCTCGACGCCGCGGGCAACATCCTCGCCAAGACGTTCACCGGCGCCGACGGCACATACAGCTTCGGCGGACTCGCGCCGGGCGTCTACTCAGTGTTTGAAGTGCAGCCGATCGGTTACTTCGACGGCGGCGAAAACGTCGGCTCCGCGGGAGGAACGGTCGGGGGCAACGACCTCATCACCGGCATCACGCTCGCCGCGGGCGTGAACGCCGTCGATTACAACTACTGCGAAAAACTTCCCGCGTCGATCGCCGGCATGGTCTTCTCCGACGTCAACGCCGACACGATTTTCGATGCCGCGACCGGCAGCACGCCAATCGCCGGCGTGGTGATCGAACTGCTCGATAGCGCCGGCAACGTCGTCGCCACGACGACCACCGACGCCAACGGCGCGTATCGTTTCACCGGACTCGCACCGGGCGTGTACGGAATTCGCGAACAGCAGCCGGCCGGTTACTTCGACGGCGACGAAGTTGTCGGCAATGCCGGCGGTCGACTCGGCGGGAACGACTTGATGGTGGAGATCGAGCTCACGTCAGGCGAAAACGGCGTGGAATACAACTTTGCCGAATTGCCGCCGGCGACTTTGTCTGGCTATGTCTATCAGGACGGCCCGACGATCATGCTGCAACAAGGTGAAACGCTCGACGTGGGCAGCGTTCGCGACGGCCAGCGCACCTCGGACGACACGCCGCTTGCCGGCGTGAAGTTGCGCCTCACTGACGAGTTCGGCAACGCGTTGACCGACACCTTTGGCAACGTAATCGAAACCACGACCGACGCGAGCGGCTATTATCAGTTCACCGGACTGCGGCAAGGGCGCTACGGCGTCGTGCAAGTGCAGCCCGACGGCTACATCGACGGCATCGACACCGCCGGCACACTCGGCGGCGCTGCGAGCAACGGCCAGCCGGTCGCCGTGGGGGCGAGCGTCGATCTGTTCAGCCCGACGATCTACCCGCCGAACTCTGACGCCATCTACGGCATCCAGGTTTACTACGGTCAGTTCGGCATCGAGTACAACTTCAGCGAAGTCATCACCGCTGAAGTGACGCCGCCGATCATTCCGAACCCGCCGTTCATCCCGCCGATGCTGCCGCAGAATCTTGCGCTGCCATTTCCCGCGCCGCTCGGCGCGCCATCGCCGGGACAAGGGCCGCAGACGCCGTTCCTCGTGCCGCTTCCCAGCGAAGGGGGCGGCGGTGGCGGCGTGCCGTACTCCTGGCATCTCAGCGTCATCGACGCCGGGTATCCGCGCGGCCGTTCCGAAACGCAAACGCCCGACGTGCGCTTCACCGGCATGCAATCGGAGCTCTATGCGTGGCGCAAGAACGCTGAAATGCTCGGCAAATCGCGCTGGACGGTGCGCCGCGAGTCGCCGGCGCGCGACGTGCAGATCGTCTTCGGCGCACCAGGCTGCATTCCCATCACCGGTGACTTCAATGGCGACGGCAAGGCCGAAGTCGGCGTCTATCTCGCAGGCGAATGGTTCATCGATCTCAATGGCAACGGCCTCTGGGACGATGACGACCTGTGGGCCAAGCTCGGCAAGAAGTTCGATCTGCCGGTCGTCGGCGATTGGGACGGCGACGGCAAGAGCGATATCGGCATCTATGGCCCCGAATGGCCCGGCGACTCGCGCGCCGTCGCCGCGGAGCCCGGGTTGCCCGACGCGCAGAATCGCAACACCAAGGCGGCCAAGAATCTCCCGCCGCGGCCGGAAGACGCCACGCTGGGCGAGCGCTGGATGAAGCTCACCGCGGCCGGGCAATCGCGCGAGGACGTGATCGACCACGTCTTCTACTACGGCAACGCCCATGACGTGCCGGTCGCCGGCGATTGGAACGGCGACGGCGTCGACACCGTCGGCCACTTCCGCAACGGACGGTGGCGGCTCGACGTCGACGGCACCGGTAAGCACTCCAAGCACGACGTGGAGTTCCTGTACGGCCAAGCCGGCGATCGCCCCGTCGTGGGCGATTTCAACCGCGACGGCGTCGATGAAGTCGGCGTCTTCCGCGACGGCAAGTGGTACATCGACACCGATGGCGACCGCGAACTGACCGATCGCGACCTGGTGATCGACTTCGGCCACGCCGACGACCAGCCGATCGTGGAAGACTTCGACGCCGACGGCGAAGACGAGCTTGGCGTTTACCACGATGGCGAACTCGATCGTCGCGAGTTGTAGACGTAGGGCGGACCGCGCACCTGGATGGAGGTGATCGGCCAACCGGCGTCGCATCACCGCTCACGGTTCGATATTCGAGATGCGAGGCCCGCCGTTGCACAACGGCGGGCCTCGTTCATTCGCGTTGCGACCCGCGTAAATATTCGTGCGCGCGGCGCGTAATGCGCCGTTACCGCCGCGCGGCCCGCCCTACGGCGTTGCGGCTACTGAAAATAATTCAACCCCGTCTGGGCCTTGCGCCAATGCTCGGCGATCGTTTCCGCGGGAAGCGCCTCGCGGTAGATCGCTACTTCGTCGATCACGCCGCAGAACGGCTCGTCATTCGTTTCCTGATTGCCGATGAACGCCGTCGATGCGCCGCCGCTCATGATCGAACCCGCGTGGGACGCTGACATTCGCAGCAGGCCGTCGATGTAAATCGCCTTGACGCCGGTCCGCGCGTCGTAGGTCGCCGCGATGTGATGCGCTTTTCCATCCGTTAATTCGGCAAGCGTCGGGCGGCCTTCTTTGCCATCGAGCGGTACGTCCAACTCGGAATAGACGCCGGCGATATTCAAGCCGAACGAGACGCACGGCCCTTCCGGCACTTGAGGCGATGCCGTGAGCTGCCGATTGTGATCGCATTGGAACGAGAGCAGCACTCGCCGCTCGCCGTCTTCTTTGCGGAAGAACTCGTCGTAGTCGTACCAGGCGCCGCTCCACTCAGAAACAAAGAGCGCCTCGATCGTAATCCCTTCATCGAAGCTGAACTTTCCGCCACCGGGACCGAGATCCACCCGTTGCCCTGGTTCTCCTTCGAAGCGCGCGGCGCCCGCGCCGACGAGGCCCTCGATTCGCGCGGCGCCGCCTTTCACCAGGCCGTCGTTGCTGCCGGCGCTATCGAGAATCGGCCCTCCCTGTTCGTCGAAATTCCAATAGCCGACCAATGATTTCGGGAAGCGCAGGTCATCGCCCGGCAGGCGGCGCAAGAACGCATTCGCCTGATACGGCGTCGCCTCCCATTCGGCGTTGTCATCCGCGCGGAAACGGACCGCTTCGCCGCTTTCGAGGAGTTGCAGTTCCCCCGGCTCACCGGGCCCCGGACCGGAGGACTGCAATTGCACTCGCCCTGAGAACACCTGCGCGAAGACCTCGCCGGAGTCGTCGAGCGCGACGCCAAACTCGGTCCCCAGGTCAATCACCTGCGTATTGGCGGCGCGAATCGCGAAGCCTTTGCCGCGCTCCGGCACCCGGGCCACCAATCGACCGAGCTCGAGTTCGCCCCCTTTGTCGGATTCCAGCAGCAGCGTCGTCGGTCCTTGCAATACAACGCGGGCGCCGGAGTCAAACGTCACTTCCGCGCCGCCGGACAGCAGTACGAGGCGGCCGCTGGTCAGGCGCGTCCCGACTTGCGTGGTGACTTCCGACTCGCCCCACCTGGCATCGTTCGACGCGGTGAGCGTGGCGATGTACTGCGGCGAAAGAAACGGATCGAAACCACGCGCCACCGGCGGCGCAGGGCTCCAACGCTGCCAGCCGAACCAGCCCAACAGCAACACGGTGAAAGCCAGGCTGAGGCCGCCCATCCAGAGTTGCGTTGGTCCCCAGTTCCATGGCCCCGGGCTTGTTCCTCCATCCTCCTCGCGCAACAAGGCCGCGAGGTCTCCGCGGCGCATCAGCGGTCCGCGGTCGCCGTCGTTGGCGGGATCGCCGGCGAGCATTTCGCTCAACTCCCCGCGTTGCAGGCACAACTCGACGAACTGGTCCCGTCGCTGCCGGCTCGCGAACAGCTCCGCTTCCAGTGCGAGGCGGTCGCGTTCTTCCGCCGCGCCGTCGAGAAAGCGGACGGCGAGCGTCAGGAATTCATCGTCGCCGAGGGGTTGCGGCGGCGGTGAGGGGTTAGACACCGGCCACCCCCTCGCTCGCCAGCCGGCGGCGGATGCATTCGCCGAGCGTGCGGTGAATCCGCGCCAATGCCACGTAAACAGTATTCGCCGCGACGCCCTGCGTCTCGGCAAGACGTTGGCTGCTGATCCCCTCGCCGTAGCGCAGTCGAACGAGGCGCTGAGCGCGCGGAGTCAGTTTTTGCAGGCAGCAACGCAGGGCTTCAACGCGGGGGGCGGCCCGATCGTCGTCCTGGTTGTCCCAATGGCTATCCAGCAAGTCGAGAACTCCTTCGCAAAGTGGTTCGGGCGACTTTTTCTGCCGACGCAGTACGTTCATCGCTTCCAGGCGAGCGGTCCGCCGCACCCAGGCCTGGAAGTGCACTTCGTCGTGAATGGTATCGCGTTTTTTGACCGAGATGATCGAGACTTCCTGAAACACGTCCTCCGCCAGGTGCGGGTCGCGCACGATGGCGTGGATATACGCCAGCAGCATCGCGCGGCCGCGCAACAGCAGAATCAGGATTTCATCCTGTTCAAGGGGCATGGAGGGCGAGGGGGCCAGACGTCGAACGTACGATTCGTCAGTGTACTTACAACGTTATCGCGGGGGAAACTCTGTACATCGCACAATGCAAAAAACGGGGCCGCGACCTGTCGGTCGCGACCCCGCCTCCAGAGAATCGTCGGGGCGTTATGCCGCGGGAAGGCTGGGGCAGTCAACCTTCCTCGCGAACATGCCGCAGGGTCGATCCGGCGGAAGTTCACGGGCAACCTCCGCCAGATCGGGCCGTTGCAGACGACGCCTCGAATCTCACCTGCGCCGACGAGCGGCCGCCGCGAGTGCTGCACCAGTCACCGCCAGCAGCGTCCAAGTCGCCGGTTCGGGAACGGGATTCGCCCCGCCGGCGCCGAAGTTATTCCGCACGTTGTTCAAGTCGTCCAAATCGACGTCGTTGTCGCCGTCGGTGTCACCGAGTCCGGTGGAACCGAAGTTGTTGCGGACGTTGTTCA
>CAZUBB010000190.1:0-9264 GCA_964618485.1 uncultured Pirellulales bacterium | reverse complement strand
GTTTCCGGCTGGCGGCTACAGGCCGATCCAGGCGCCGATTTGGAACGTGGCGAGGGCGCCGACGTATGCGAGGACCGTCATGTAGACGAACGTGAAGACGGGCCACCCCCAGCTATTGGTTTCGCGCTTGATGACGGCCAGCGTGGCGGCGCATTGGGCGCAGAGGGCGAAGAAGACCATGATCGAGAGCGCGACCGGAACGGTGTAAATCGGGCGATCGGTTCCGTCCCATTTGGCGCGGGCGAGGCGTTCGCGCAAGGAGCTTTCTTCGGGATCGTCTCCCGCGTTGTAGATCACGCCCAGGACGCCGATCACGACTTCACGCGCGGGAAACGATGCGATGGCCGCGGCTCCGATGCGCCAGTCCCAGCCGAGGGGGCGGACGACCGGTTCGATCCATTTGCCGGCCTGGCCGAGGAAGCTGCGTTGCTGGTAGAGCCCGGCGACTTCGCGGTCGATTTCATCCAGGCGCTCGGTGGCGGCGAGTTGCGACGCTTCTGTTGCGCCTGCGTTGGCGAGCGTGGCCTCGAGGGTCTCCCGTTCGGCGGCGAAGGGGCCTTCCACGGCGGCCTCGTCGCGCGGGAAGTAGTTGGCGGCCCAAACGAGGACGCTGACGGCGAAGATGATGGTGCCGGCGCGTTGCAGGAAGGCCCAACCGCGTTCCGCCATGCGATAAAACACGGTGCTCGGCGATGGGAACTTGTAGCCCGGCAGTTCCATAACGAACGGCGGCGTCGCGCCGCGCAACAGGCTGCGTTTCAATGCCCAGGCGACGAGCATGGCGACGACGATGCCGAGCAGGTACATCGCAAAGAGCGTCAGGCCGGACAGCGTGAGCAGGCCGAAGAGGAATTTCTTCGCCGGCAGCATCCCGCAGAGCAGCGTGTAGACCGGCAGGCGAGCGCTGCAGCTCATGAGCGGTGCGACGAGGATGGTGGTGAGGCGATCGCGACGGTTTTCGATGACGCGCGTGGCCATAATGCCGGGAATGGCACAGGCGAACGATGACAGCAATGGAATAAACGATTTGCCGCTGAGGCCGACGCGGCTCATGAGTTTGTCCATCAGATAAGCGGCGCGGGCCATGTAGCCGCAGTCTTCGAGCAAGGCGATGAGGCCGAACAGAATGAGAATCTGCGGCAGGAACACCACGACGCTCCCCACGCCGCCAATGATGCCGTCGATGAGGAGGGCCTTGAGCGGGCCTTCGGCCATCGTAGCGCCGACTTGTTCCTGCAACCAACCTTGCGCCTGCTCGATCCAGTCCATGGGATACGAGGCCAACAGGAAGATCGAGGAGAAGACGATCATCATCGCCGCAGCGAAGATGAGCGTTCCCCAGACTTTGTGCGTGAGGATGCGGTCGATGCCGTCGGAGCGCGTCTTTTGGCGCACCGCAGGGCGCGCTAATGCGCCGTCAAGCGTCTTGCCGACCCAGGCGTAGCGCGCGATGGCTTCGACCGCGGGGACCGGCGCGCCGGCCGCGGCCAAGCGCGTACGGGCGGCGGCGAGCGACTTGGTCAGGCCTTCGTGATGCGGGCCGCCGAGGACGCCTTCCAGATAATTGCTGGTGTCGAGCAGCAGGCGTTCAACGAGGTAGCGAGGAACGTTGGTTCCGCTATCACGCTGCAGTTGTTCGCCAAGCGCGCGGACTTCGCTTTGAAACGCCTCGGGGAACGGGCTTTCACGTTCCGGCGCGGGCTGCGCGACAACGTCGGCGAGTTTTTGAGATAGCTCGGGGAGCCCGTGGCGGCGGTTCGCCTGCACGAGCACGACCGGCGCGCCAAGTCGGCGGCTGAGTTCGGCGTGATCGATTTTGACGCCGCGCGATTCGGCGACGTCGATCATGTTGAGCGCGACGACCGTGGGGAGGCCGAGTTCGAGGGCCTGGCTGACGAGGTAGAGATTGCGCTCCAGGTTCGAAGCGTCGACGATGCAGAGGATGGCATCGGGCGGTGGGGAATCGGCGCGGCGGCCGAGGAGGACGTCGACGGCGACCATCTCGTCGGGCGAACGGGGGGCGAGACTGTAGGTTCCCGGAAGGTCGATGAGCGTGAAGGCCTGGCCGGCGTGGGTCATGTGGCCGGTTTTTTTTTCGACGGTGACGCCGGGATAGTTGCCGACGCGCTGGCGGACGCCGGCGAGGGCATTGAAGAGGGTCGACTTACCGGTGTTCGGGTTGCCGATCAGGGCGACGGTGATCGCGGCGGTGGACTGCATGGCGCGGGAGGAAGCCGGTGGCGAAGAAAACAGCTCGGCGACTGGCTGGCCGGGCCGCGCCGCGAGGTGCTCGCGACCGCCTGGGCTGGCGGGGGAGCCTTTAGCTTAGCATGGCGAGGGTGGGGTGCCAGCGGAGGGTCCGCGGGCGGGCGGAGTGTGGGGCGCGCTTTTTCGCGTTCCCGCGAGCAGGTACAATCAGATCAGGAACCGATTGCCTCGGCCGTGGTTACGTCCATGCAAGATATCGTTCAAGAAAGCCAGGCGGCCCACTTGCTTGTGATCAAGCGGGTTGGCGCGTTGGTCGAGGAGGGGCGAACTCGCCTCCGTCTAAGCGGGCGCGACGACGCAACGAAAGTAGCCGAGGTTGCGGAGCGTTCGATTGGCGAGTTGCAGGCGATGCTGATCGAGCTTCAAGAGCAGCAGCGCAGGGTACGCGAGGTCGTTGCTCAGGATGGAGCACGATGGCAGACCGAAGCCTTTGAGAAGATTGCCTTGCGACTGAACGAATCTCCGCAGAAGTGTCTCGATTTCGCGCAGTGGATGGAACGTGAGCTGGCCCGGTTCCAGCCGAATTTCTGGCGTGCGCCGCGAGTCTGGTGGCGCGTGAGCGTTTTTATGCGGCGCCTCCGGGATCTCACCGCCGGTTACGAGAAACTGGCTGAAGTCGCTCAGAGCTGGCCGAAGGTGGACGAAGCGCGTGTCGCCGAGGCGCGAGCGTCGATCGCGGCTGGCCACAGCGTCGAGCTCAAGGACGTCTTGCGTGAGTTACACGCTCAGAATTGAAGAGCGACTCAAAGAGACGATCGCGTCATGGGGAATTCCTGTGCCCGTCTTGCGGGATTTTTATCTGCGCGCCGTCGATTCGCTGGAGGCCCCGACAGCGAACGAGCGTTTGGAAATGCCGGCTGCGGACGACCGCGCCGGGCACTTTAAGCATGTGATCGTGGTTGACGACTATTCGCGCGCCGGCCGGCATTACGAGTTTTACCTTGGCATCGACATACAGCCGCGCGAGATATGGATTGTGCAATGCGATTGCTGGCTGGTCGACCGCGATGGAAATACCGTATGGATGAGCGACGAGTAGGAACTTGTCCCAGTACTTGTGGCACGGTCGGGAGACCGGCCACAACAGAAAGCGACGGTTAAGTCGCGAAACCCGGGCGCTGACGCTTCCGGCTCTCCAGAAAAGCTGGCGGGGGCCTTAGTCCAGGCCCAGGTACTCGGTCGGCACCGCGCGGAGGACTTCTTCGATGCTGGTGACGCCTTGGGCGACTTTGAGGAGGGACGAGCGGCGGAATTCGATCATGCCGTCTTGGATGGCTTGTTGTTCGATCTCGCGCGCGGCGAGCCCTTCGGCGATCAGTCGCCGCGTGGCGGAGGTGACGCTGAGCATTTCGAAGACCGCGGTGCGGCCCGAGTAGCCGTCCTGGAAGCAGCGCTCGCAGCCCTTGGCCGAGCACATCTGGTCGCCTTGGCCGGGCTCGAGCCACGGGCGGACGGCTTCGAACGTATGCGGAGCATCGGTGAGGTCGAAGCCGACTTTGCAATGCGGGCAGAGCGTCCGCACCAGCCGCTGCGAGAGAACGCCGAGTAAGCTGCTCGCGAAAAAGTGCGGCTTCACGCCGAGCGCCAACATGCTGGCCACGGCGCCGCTGGCGACCGGGGCGTGCAGCGTGGCGAAGACGAGGTGGCCGCTGTTGGCGGCGCGGACGGCCGTTTCGGCGGTGATCGAATCGCGAATCTCGCCGATCATGATCACGTCCGGCGCCTGGCGGAGCACGCCGCGGAGCATTTCGGGAAAGTCGAGATTGAACCGCGGGTTGACTTGCGATTGACGAATACCGGGCACCGCATATTCGACCGGGTCTTCGATCGTGTTGATCTTGCGGCGGCCGTTGTTGAGATACTGAATGCAGGCGTAGAGCGTCGTCGTCTTGCCGGAGCCGGTGGGGCCGGTGACGAGGATCAACCCGCTGGGGCTGGCCAGCAGGTTCATTAACTGATTGTGCTCGTGCCGCTCGAGCCCGATGCCATCGAGGGTGCGAAGGTTGGAATCGCGCTCCAGCAGGCGAACCGATAAGTCTTCGCCGTAGAGCGTGGGGATGGAGCAGAGACGGAGATCGACTTTGCGGCCATCATCGCGGACGTAGATCCAACGGCCGTCGCTCGGGTGGCGGCGCTCGGTGATGTCCATCCCGGCGAGCGCCTTGACGTGGCTGGTCATGCGTCGGCCCTGCTCTACGGAGAGGGTCGTCAAGTGCCGGACGACGCCGTAGTGGCGTACGGAGACATGGATGCTGTCTTCCTCGGCGGCGAAGAATAAGTCGCTGGCCGGGAGGTCGACGACGTGATCGATCAAGGTCGCGACCGCGCGCCCCGCGTCGAGATCGTGAATCTCCGCCGGCACGAACTGAATGGAGGCGACTTCCGTCATACAGCTTTTTCTCCAAGAACGAGCGAGCGCGCTTCGGATTCATCCTTGGCCAGGCGAAAGACCGACTCCATTCGCAGCACTTTGAGCGTGTGTTGAACGACCGGCGGAATGCTATGCAGCACAAGCGAACCGCCCGCGCCGCGGAAGCGGCGATGGGCGCCGAGCAGCCAGCCGATGCCGGAGGAGTCGATGAAGTCGACGTAATTCAAGTCGAGAAGTACAGGGCGGCTGTAGCAATCGGCGCCGAGGAGCGAGTCGAGCGTGGCGCTCGCGCCGGCGTTGGTGAGGTCGGACATGCAGCCAGCAGCGCGGACCGACAGTGCGCCTTCCGCATCGCCCATTTGCTTCAAACTTAACGGCGTCAGTTCCGGCATGGCAATCGCTACGCCTGGGCCATGGATTCTGCCTCGGACACGTCCTTCGCGAGCTGGAGGACCAGCTCCATGCGGAGGACCTGTAGGGTACGTCGAACCAGGGGCGGAATCGAGTGCAAAATGAAACGGCCGTTGGCCTGGCGGAACTTCTTATGACAATTCAAAAGCCACCCGACGCCGGAGGAATCGATGAAGTCGGCGCCGGTCAAATCGACCAGCGCCTTGCGCGTGTACGCCTCCGGGCCCAGCAATTCCACCAGCGGATCATCCCCCTCGGTTAACTCCGCTTGCGTAACCCGGCCCTGAAGCCGAAGCCGCGCCACTTCCCCATCCGCCGAAACCAATTCCATCTTCATGCCGCACCCCTTGCCGCGAGCCCAACCCACGCACAGTTTATAAAGCGCAGAATTGCCGCGAACAATCCACGCCCCCGCATCCCCCACATTCTTTTCTCCTTTTCTTCTCTTCTCCTTTTCTCCTCTTTCCCATGACCAATCACCAAATCGCCACGGTATTCGAACAAATCGCTGATCTGCTCGAATTTCAGGGCGCCAACTCCTTCCGCGTCCGGGCGTACCGGAATGCCGCCCGGGTGATCGGCGACTCGACCGTGCCGCTGGAAAAGGTGGTGGCCGAGGAAGCGGAGCCGATCAAGGCGTTGCAGGAGATCGAGGGGATCGGCAAGGATCTGGCGGAAAAAATCGAGACGCTGGTGCGAACCGGCGCGCTGCCGATGCTGGAGGAGTTACAGGCGCAGGTGCCGGCGAGCGTTCTCGCACTGTTGCGGGTGCCGGGACTCGGGCCGAAGAAGGCGGCCGCGCTGTTTAAGGAGTTGCATGTGGAATCGCTGGCCGACTTGCGGGCCGCCTGCGACGCCCATCGCGTGCGGGAATTGAAAGGCTTCGGCGCCAAGACCGAGGAGACGATTCTCCGCGGCCTGGCGATGGCCGAGACTGCCACGGAGCGCCTGTATTGGGCCACGGCCGACGCGCACGTGCAGGCGATCCGCGCGCACCTTCAGGGCGTGCCGGGACTAGAGAAACTCGAGCCGGCCGGCAGCTACCGCCGCGGGCGCGAGACGATCGGCGATCTGGATTTTCTCGCGGCGGCCGCCGATCCCAACGCGACGATGACGCGGTTGGCGGATTACCCGGAAGTCGAAGAAGTGCTTGCCCGCGGCGAGACGAAGATGTCGGTGCGGCTCCAAGATGGGTTGCAAGTGGACCTCCGCGTGGTGCCGGAGGATTCGTTCGGCGCGGCGCTGCAGTATTTTACGGGTTCGAAGGACCACAACGTGATTCTCCGCGGCATGGCGAAAGATCGCGGATTGAAAATCAACGAGTGGGGCGTCTTCCGTGGCGACGAGAAAATCGCCGGGCGGACCGAGGAAGAGGTTTACGCGACGCTCGATCTGCCTTGCTTTCCGCCGGAGATGCGCGAGGCGCGGCAGGAGTTTGAATGGGCCAAACAGGGCCAATTGCCGCGACTCGTGGAGCTGGCCGACATCGTGGGCGATCTGCACATGCACACGACGGCCACGGACGGCACAGCGACGATCGAAGAGATGATCGCCGCGGCGCAGGCGCGGGGGCTCAAGTACATCGCGATCACCGATCACTCGAAGCGGGTGACGATGGCGAATGGACTCGACGCGCATCGCTTGTGCGAACACTGGGACCGCATCGACGCAGCCGCGAAGCACGTGAAGGGCTTTACGGTGCTTAAAGGAGTCGAGGTCGATATTCTCGAAGCGGGAGGGCTGGACCTCGACGACGGCGTGCTGGGCGAGGCGGATTGGGTCGTGGCCAGCGTGCACTACGGGCAGAATCAGCCTCGCGAGAAGATTACCTCGCGCATTGTCGATGCATTGGCCAATCCGCATGTCGACGCGATCGCGCATCCGACCGGACGACTCATTAACAAGCGCAAACCATACGAGGTCGATCTCGAAGCGGTGTACGAAGCGGCCGCGCGGCATGGGAAGTTCTTGGAGTTGAACGCCAATCCGCAACGGCTCGATCTGGATGACGTGGCGTGCGCCGCGGCGAAGCGGCACGGGATTCCGATCGTGATTTCGACCGATGCGCATAGCGTCATCGGGCTCGATTGCATGCGCTATGGGATTTTGCAGGCACGGCGGGCGGGGCTGACGACAGAGGACGTGGTGAACGCGCGGCCGTGGAAGGTAGTGAAGAAGCTGATCGACGCACGTTCGCTGTAGCCGAGGTCTGTGACCTCGGTGAAGTTGACGTGATTCGCCCCAATTCACGCACTTGCGTCCAACGCGCCGGCCTCACAGAGGCCAGCTACAGCCGGACGTCAGCGTCACAGTCGTCAGCTACCGTTTGCGGCAGGAGAATTCTACGTGCGTGGTGAATGATTCACCGGGTTGGAGCACGCGGAGGCCGACTTCGTGGCCTTGTTCGGTGAGCCAGAAGACATCCGGGACGCAGGTGTAGGGCTCGATGCAGACCGCTTCGCGGTGCGGCGGCGTGTAGACGACGACCGTGTTGTATTCTTCGCCGAACGCGACCTGAATCTGCCGGCCGTTCGCGGCATCGTTGACCGTGCAGACGCGCTGATCCGCGCCTCCAGAGATGCCGCCGTAAACGTCGTCGTAGGCGGTCTCGCCGATCGGCGTGCCGGGACGCAGGTCAAACGCGCCGGTAACGTCGAGTTGTTTTCCCGTCGGGAGGACGTTGACGAGTTCCCACCTCTTCGCGGCGGGGACTTGCAGGCGGCAGTCGCCGAAGGAACCTTTCTGCCCGAGCGGCGCGCGAAAGTAAGGATGCAGGCCGAGCGCCCAAGGGAGTGGTTTCGAATCGGGATTGCGTACTGTCAGGGTGAACGATAGGGAGTGCGCCGTGAGCGCGTATTCCGCGGTCAGCTCGAAGTCGGCGGGCCATTCTTCGAGAATCTTGGGTTCGACCTGGCTTGCGACGAAGCGCGCTTTGACCTTCGCCTCGCTCTGCTCGATGACCTCCCAGGGGCGATTCATCACGAAGCCGTGGATGGCGTTGCCATTGTTCATGCCGGAGGCGGTGAGCACGTTACGCTTGCCGCCGTACTCGAAGGCGCTGTCGCGGATGCGGCCGGGGAAGGGGAACAGGATCGGAATCCCGGAGTGCGACGGCTTGCCGGTTCCGGCGGCGAAATCGGGCACGGCCCACAGGGCGTCCAGCGATTCTCCGTCGACGACGGGGCGCCAGGAGAAGCAGTTGAAGCCGAACTCGGGGAGGATTTGGGCGGTAGCGCCGGAGGGGGCGTGGGTCAGGCGGACGTTGGCGAGCGACATATGGGCGATCCTTCGAGCAAATACTGAGAGTCGCGGCCGGTGCGGGTTCCGCTAAGGCGACTGTCGCGCCCGGTGGCGGCCGATCAGTATATTGCTCGCGCGGATTTCGCAGAAGGAGAAGTTCAGAGACGTACCGTGCTTCGCTGCGTTGCCGCGTCAACTCTCCCTCGCTGGCGCTACGAGCTAATGTGGTTTCGTTAGCGTTGCTTTGCCGCCGGGCCGGGGCGGGAGGTCGTGTAGAGCCCGGGGAGGTACGGTTGAGGCGGCGGCGTGGGGCCGCCGTTTTGGGGCGCTGGCGGTAAGGGCTGCTTGGCGTTGGGAGCGGCGTTGTTGCTGGGCGGTGGCAACGGAGCGGTTGATGATGGCGGCGAACCGGCGCCGGCCGGGCGGGGCGGGTCGACGAGTTGCGGCGTTTCGCCTTCGCTGACGATCAACGGGCGCGACATGATGTAATTCAGCGGGCCGGGCGGCAGCTTCAGCGACTCCCGCGTGGCGGCGTCTTGATAGGCTTTGCCGGGCCAGGGGCCTTCGGCCAGGAAGATGTTGTTGTAGTCGAGCAGCGAGCCTTTTTCGTAGTGGACGTTTTTCACCGCGACGGCGTAGTCGACGAGCGTGAAATAGTACCGGGCGTCGGCCTCGGCCAGTCGGCGCTGCGCGTCGAGCAGGCTGTTAAGGTCGACTTGCAGTTCGTTCTCGACTTTGTTTTCCAGGACGAGCAGTTGCTGCCGCGCGGCCAGGCGGCGATTGAACGCGGTCTGCGCCACGAGGTAGGCGCGGTCTTTGTCGGCGATCGCGTTCGAGAGGTCGTGGACGACTTCGCGTTCCTGCTCACGTAACACGGCGCGCTCCCGGGCCACCAGGAGTTGCGCGTTGCGCACCGCGGCGTGCCCGCGGCGTTGGCCGAACGGGAACGAGAGCTCGCCGCCGAGTTGCCATTC
>CAZUBB010000189.1:7264-9300 GCA_964618485.1 uncultured Pirellulales bacterium | reverse complement strand
TCTATCGCGTGCGCTATCAAGAGACGCCGCGCGCGCCGGCGTTTGACCTGGCGAAGGAGGCCGACGCGCAGTTGATCGAACGGTTACATAGCCCGAACGTGTTTTTCCGGGACATCGCGCAGCGATTGTTGACGGAGCGCGGGACTTCGCGCACGGAGTTGGAATCGCTGGTGCTCGACGATCAAGCCCCGCGCAAGGCGCGAATGCATGCGCTGTGGGCGCTGGTCGGGGGCGGGCCGCTCGATGAAGCGTTTCATACGGCGCTGTTGAAGCACGACGACGCGACGTTCCGCGCCTGGGGCGTTCGCGCGGCCGGCAACATGAAACAGGTTTCGCCGGCGGTGCGCGAGGTGGTGGTGGCGCTCGCGGCGGATTCTTCGCCCGACGTGCGTTTGCAGGTGGTGATTGCGTCGCGGAAGATCGACGGCGTGGACGCGCTGCCGGTGCTGTTCCAGGTGTTAGCCACGAGCGGCGAGGATGAGCTGTTGCCGCATATTGTTTGGAACAATTTGCAGCCGCTGATGGAGGAACGCGGCGCCGAGGCACTCATCGCGTTCCAAGTCAGCGGCGCCCTCCGTTCCCCTGGCGCATCCGGCGTCTCCTCGCAATTAGCGCGGCGAATCCTCGGCGGGAACCCCTTGGACTCGCATTCCGTCGTTGCGTTCTTCTCGATGCTGAACGTCGACGGCCAGCACGATCAAGTCCTTGGCGAGATGCTGCGCATGATCGCTGCCAAGGCGCAAAATCGCGAGCTCTCGCGCGCTGAATTGCAGCAATTGCGCGGCTGGGTGAGCGTTACCATCGGCAAGATTGTCGATCAACGCAACAGCCCATTGCATGCCGACGCGTCGTTGCTGGCTGCGACTTGGGGCGATGAACGAGGCTTGTTGGCCACGCGTGAGTATCTGAGGAATAACGCACTCGCGCCGGAATTACGCGCCCGCGCGTTATCAGCGCTGATCGCGGCGCAAGATTCCGGTCTCGGCGAGGCCGTCGCGAAGCTTCTTTCGGAGCAAGGCGCCGAGGGAAAAGAACTTCGCCGCCAAACGCTTGGCGCGTTGGGGCGACTGGAGTCGCCCCAGGTCGGCGAAACCGTCCTCGCCAGCTATGACAAGATGGAGCCGGAATTGCGGCCCGCGGCGATTGAGTTGCTCACTTCTCGGGCCGCTTGGGCGAAGCAGTTGTTGGCGGCGATCAAAGAGAATCGCGTGCCGCGCGAGGCGGTGAGCGTCAATCATGTACGCAAGTTGCTGGCCAGCAATGACCAGGAATTGGTGGACCAGGTGATCGCCAGTTGGGGCGCGGTGCGCACCGAGCGGAATCCGGAACGCGAGCAGTTGATCGCGCAGATGCGGGATCTGATTCGCACCACCGACGGCGATGCGCATCGCGGCCAGGCGGTATTCACCAAGCTCTGCGCCACGTGCCACAAGATGTACGGCGAAGGGCAAGAAGTCGGCCCGGACATTACGGTGAATGGGCGCAGTTCGTTCGAGCAGTTGCTCTCGAACGTGTTCGACCCCAGCCTGGTAATTGGTTCGGCGTACCAGGCGGTGACGGTCGAGACGGTCGATGGCCGCGTGCTGACCGGGCTGCTGGCGGAGAATAACGATCAGCGCGTGGTACTCAAGCAGCAAGGCGGCAAGGTGGAGACGGTCGCCCGGGCGGATGTGGCCGAGATGGGCGTGAGCAAGCTTTCGCTGATGCCGGAGGACGTCGAGAAGCAATTGAACTCACAGGAGATCGCCGACCTCTTTGCATATATCACGCTCGATCGCCCGCCAAGCGACCCGAGTGCGCGGCGGTTGCCTGGCGTGCGGTTGGTGGAAGCAAGGCAATCGAAAAACGCCGAGGATTTTGCCGGCATGCTGGCGGAAGTCGCGCCGGGCTTCACGACTGAAGCGTCGGGGGAAGAAGGCGTGTCGCTCTTGAGCGAATACCGCGGGCGCGCCACGGTGGTGAGCACGCATCCGCTGAGTCAGGAGGAGCCGTGCGTGCTGACCGGCGAAGTGACGTTGCCGGCGGATAAGAAATCG
>CAZUBB010000189.1:3593-7254 GCA_964618485.1 uncultured Pirellulales bacterium | reverse complement strand
CTTTTATCGGTCGGTTGCGACGAGAACCAAGGAGACTGGCAACTGCTCGTCAAGGCGAACGGCGATACGCTGCTCGATACAATCGTCGGCCCGGACACGACGGAAAACGGCTGGGCGGAGCTGGCGATCGACTTGAGCTCCTATGCAGGGAAGCCGGTCAAACTGGAATTGATCAACGCGGCGACCGGTTGGAATTACGAGTTCGCGTATTGGGGCCGGGCCGCGGTGGTGACGGAGTGACGCGTTAAGCAACACTTTGCGACAGCGCGGCGAGGCGGGCGAGGAGTTCTTTTGCTGCGCCGGTGTCGATCGCGTTGGCGGCGAGCGTGATGCCGGACTTAAGGTCGGGCGCTTGGCCGACGAGCCAGAGCGCCGTGGCGGCGTTGGCGAGGACGATGTCGCGGGCGGGGCCGGGTTCGCCGGCGAGGATGCTCCGGATCATCGCGGCGCTCGATTCGGGGCCGTCGACTAAGAGCGTTGTACGGTCGATCGGCGTGAGGCCGAAGTCTGCGGGACGCCAGGTGAGCGTCTGCGATGCGCCGTCGCCTACGACGATGACTTGCGTGCTGGCCGAGAGGGTGACTTCATCGAGGCCGTCATCGCCGTGAACGACTGCCGCGCGGCGCGTGCCGAGGAGCGCCAGGGCGGCGGCGAGCTTCTCGTGCAGGTGTTGCTTGCCGACGCCGAGTAGCTGGTAGGGCGCCGAAGCGGGATTCGTGAGCGGGCCGAGGAGGTTGAAGATCGTCGGGCGGCCAAGTTGCTGGCGGACCTTGGCCACGTGGCGCATCGCCGGATGCAGCAGCGGCGCGAAGCAGAAGCAGAGGCCGAGTTCGTCGAGGCAGCGTTCGACAGTCGCGACGGGGGCGTCGATGTTCACGCCAAGCGCCTTGAGCACATCGGCCGAGCCGGTGCGGCTGGTGATGCTGCGGTTGCCGTGCTTGGCGATCGGCACGCCGGCCGCCGAGGCGACGATCGCTGTGGCCGTGCTAATGTTGAACGTGCCGGAACCGTCGCCGCCGGTGCCGCAGGTGTCGAGGAGGTCTTTGCGCGCGCTGCGGATGGGGGTGAGCGAGCGGCGGAGGGCGAGGGCCGCGCCGGCGATTTCCTCGACGGTCTCGCCTTTCTCAGCGAGCGCGGTGAGGAGCAGGCCGATTTGTGGATCGGTCCATTCGCCGCGCATGACGCCGGCGAGGCAATCGGCCATTTCTTCGAGTGAAAGGTCTTCGCCGGAGACTAACCGCCCGAGCACGGAATCGATCGACATTCGCACCGCGTGAAGATTGAGCGTGAAGGAAGAGTTGAGTGTCGCCCCGTTGGGGCTTGGTTTTATTTGGCGCCGCGCTCCCCAGGGGCTCGCGCCCCTGGCTATTATCTTTCGCCCCTTTGGGGCTGTTCAAACGCCGTTCTACGGCAACTCGTTGTAAAAGCCGTTGGTTGTTACAGCCATTCGTCGACGAGGCCGGCGGTGCGGAGGCGTTGGCGGAGGCGGGTCATGCGGACGCGGAGCGCGCCGCCGCCGAGGCCGAGTTGGCAGGCGATCTCCGCGGTGCTGTAACCTTGCGCGCGGAGCTCGAAGATCGTGCGTTCGTCGTCCGTGAGGTTTTCGCAGACGTGGGCCACTTGTTCGCGCAGTTCGGCGGTTCGGGCGGGATTGTCCGCGCCGGAGAGGGACGTAAGCAGGCCGGCCAGGTCGCCGGTCTCCGAGGCGCCGCGGTCGAAACGCTGCTGGCGCTGCATGCGCCGCCACTTCCGGGCGACCTTTCGCCGCACCAGGGTGAGCGCCAGGGCGATCAGGTTTTCCGGTCCTGCGATTTCGAATTGCTGACGTTTGAGGCCCATCATCAGGCTGCGGTGGACCGATTGCACGAGGTCGGTGGAGTCGAGGTAGGGGCGCAGGGCTGGTCCGAGCAGCACCCGGGCGACGATCCGCAGCTTCGGCTCGTACTGGCGGCTGAGGGCGGCCAGGGCGTCTGGATTCCCTTGCCTGGCCTGGGCGAGCAGCGACGAAAAGTCGTTCCCGGAGTCGGACATGGACAGCGTGAAGGAGTTCGGGGGCGACCGATGTGCGGGCCGCGGCGTCGCCGGGTAGTTTACCCCCGCCAGCAGGCCCCCACCAGTAACAAACCTCGGCCGTTGCGGCATGCTATGGGCGATCACGTTCGATAAGCCCAGGGATGGCCCCCGCGGGCCCGCGGGAATGCTTCCGTCCTCAATGCCGCAAGGGGCCTTCCCTGGGATCGCGCCGCGCGCTATCCCAGGGAAGGCGGCTTGCGATTGTGAGGATGGGAATCGCGCAACTTAGCCACCATCCCTGGGCTTGGGGTGCTGGAGCCAACGGCGGCGGGTGGGCTTGCTGGGATCGCGCTAACGTTTGTCCGTTGCGGAGACTCCATTTAGAATCGGTGTTTCTCTTCCCCAGTAGGCCGGAACGATGTCTGCCGAGAAGGCCGCCGCGACGCTTGACGAGCAATTGCGCGAGGCCTGCGCGAGTTTGGATGGTCGGTTGCGCGCGGGGAAGAAGGTGCGGACGGAAGACATCTTGGCGGAGCTGCCGGAGTTGACGGCGCGGCCGGAGTTCATTCTGGAGCTGGCGTACACCGAGTTCGTGGCGCGCGATGCGCTCGGCGAGACGCCCAGCGAGGAGGAATGGTTCGAGCGGTTTCCCGGCTTGCGGCAGGATTTGCGGGAGCTGTTCGAGGTGCATCGTTTTGTCGAGCAGTCGGCGGTGGAGACGCTTGCGCCGCATAAGAATGTGACGGACGTTGCGCAGCGGGTTGAGACCGTTGCGTCGGCCGACGAGGAGCCGGATGCGGATCGGCGTTTCGGCAACTACGAGTTGATGGAGGAGATCGGCCGCGGCGGCATGGGCGTCGTTTACAAGGCGCGGCAGTTGGGGTTGCGGCGGATTGTGGCGCTGAAGCTGATCCTGGCCGGCGAGCATGCCGGGCCGGAACGCCACGAGCGATTTCAGGCGGAGGCGGAAACGGTCGCGCGGTTGTCGCATCCGAACATCGTGCAGATTCACGAGGTGGGCGCGGAGCAAGGGCGGCCGTTTCTGTCGCTGGAGTACGTCGACGGCGGCGGGCTCGATCGGCGAAGGTTGGGCGAGCCGTGGCCTCCGCTGGAAGCGGCGGCGCTGGCGATGACGCTCGCCCGCGCGATGCACTATGCGCACCAGCAGGGCATCGTGCATCGCGATTTGAAGCCGGCGAATGTGTTGATGACGGCCGACGGCGTGCCGAAGATCACTGACTTCGGACTGGCGAAGCGGTTGTTCGAAGAGCAATCGGGGCAGACCGCTTCGGGGGCGATGTTGGGGACGCCGAGCTACATGGCGCCGGAGCAGGCGCTCGGGAACTCGCGCGATAGCGGCGTCGCAGCGGATGTGTATGCGCTGGGGGCAATTCTGTACGAACTGCTCACGGGCCGGCCGCCGTTTCTGGGGGCGTCGCTGTGGGAAACGCTGGAGCAGGTGCGGACGCAGGAGCCGGTCGGGCCGCGGCAGTTGATCGGCAAGTTGCCGCGCGATCTGGAAACGATCTGTCTGAAGTGCTTGCAGAAGCAGCCGCACCATCGTTACGCCACGGCCGACGCGCTGGCCGACGACTTGCAGCGGTACCTGGAGCATCGGCCAATTCAGGCGCGGCCGGTCAACGTCGGC
>CAZUBB010000189.1:0-3583 GCA_964618485.1 uncultured Pirellulales bacterium | reverse complement strand
GAAGGCGAGTCTGCTAGCGGCGCGTTCTCGGATGGCGGCGGACGATGCGCCGCAGCGCAGCGTGTTATTGGCGATCGAGGGGATCGAAGCGCTGCGGGCCGATGGACAAACGCCTTCCGCGACGAACGAGCAAGCGCTGCGCGACGCGCTGGCGCGCACGTCCGGCGTGGGATTGTCAGGGCACAAGGGGGCACTGACGACCGTCGCGTTTGCGCCCGACGGCAAATCGCTTTTCACGTCCGGCGCGGATGGCACGGTACGTGGCTGGCCGACCGATTCGTCGCGGTCCACAGTGATGCTGGCGGCGCATCACGGTCCGGTGCGGGCATTGGCGATCAGCGCTTCCGGCCGTTGGATGGTCACCGGGGGCGATGACGCGGTGGCGCGGGTGTGGGATTTGACGGCGCCGGACATCGCGGCAACGGCGGTGGAGCTCGATGGCTTTCGCGGGCCGTTGACGGTGGTAACGATCAGCTCTGACGATCGCTGGATTTTTGCCGGCGATCGCACCGGCGCTGGCAAGTTGTATTCGATGAGCGGCCCGACGCCGTCGCTGAAGGCGGAAGTCGACGTGAAGTTGCCGATGATCGCGGCGGCCTTCAGCCCTGACGGAGATTGGCTGGCGGTGGGAGCGGCCGACAACGCGGCGCACGTTTGGCCGATGGAGAATGAGGGGCTGGGTGCGGAGATCGTTTGCTCGGGGCACGAAGGGGCGGTGACCGCGGTGGCGTTTGATCCGCTACAGCCGCGCCTGGCCACGGCAAGCGCCGATCGCACGGTGCGCGTGTGGACGCTGCCGAGCGCGATCGAGCCGACGGTTCTCGCCGAGCATGGCAACTACGTTTCTGGCGTGGCGTTTTCGCCGGATGGTCGCTGGCTTGTGAGTGGGAGCTTTGATGGAACGGCGCGGCGCTATGACTTGAGTCAAACGGATTGGCCGAGTGCGTCGGCAGTGCTCAGCGGGCATAGCGATCGCGTGTTTACGCTGGCGATCAGTGCCGATAGCCGTTGGCTGGCCACGGCGGGGCGCGATCAATCGGTACGCGTGTGGGATCTGACCGCGGAAAACTCGAGCGCCACCGCGCGAACTTTGCGCGGACATGACGAAGTCGTGCATGCCGTGGCATTCGACCGTGACACACAGCACATCGTTTCGGCGTCGGCTGATGGCACCGCGCGGCGGTATGACTTGCGCGCGGGACTTCCTACCGCCGCAGCGGCGAAGACGTATCGGCATGGGGCGACGAAGATTCAGGGGCTCGCTGTCAGCCCGAGCGGGCGTTGGATGGCGAGTTGCGGCAACGACGCCGTGGTGCGCGTGTGGGACCGAGAGATGCAGCGCGAGTTCGCCGCATTGCCGCATTCGAGCGCGGTGCGCTTTGCGGAATTCAGCGCGGACGATCGTTGGTTGGTGACCGTGGAGATGGCGGCGGAACCGCGTCCGCCGCTGTTGTGGGATCTGCAATCGCGTCCGGAGGTGATGAAGCCGAGGGAACTGCGCGGGCACACGCAGTCGGTGGAATGCCTGGCGATCGATCCGAAAAGTCGTTGGGTCGTGACGGGAAGCCTTTGGAAAGATGGTCAGCATCCCGAAGATGGGACGGTGCGCCGATGGGCGCTTGCGGGGAGTGACGTTGGCGAAGGGGAAGTACTGACGCGGCACAACGCCGACGTGGGTTCGCTGGCGATCGATCGCGATGGCGCAGAATTGACGAGCATTGATGCGGGCGGCGTGGCGCATTTCCGGCCATTGGCAGACAGCGACACGAAGGCGACCGAGATTGCGTTCCCGGAACTTGCGGCCGGGGTGCGAGATTTTGCCGCGTTTCCGAATGGGCAGCGGTTTGTTGCGGTAGATCTTGCGGGCGTGCTACGGATCTGGACGCCCCTTACGGCGTCTGGCGCGGCACCGGTCGCATCGATCCTCTGGGACCGGAAGCCTGCGGCGCGGCAGGTCGCTGTCGGTGACGACGGAGCATGCCTGACGGCGCTTGATGTCGGCGGGCGAGTGCTCGTTTGGCGATTTGACGGCGAACCCGTCGAGTCGCCGGCGGCGAATGCGCCGGCCATGGCGCTCGACAGCACGCAAGCGCGCGGCGACGTGCAGGGCTGCGCGATCAGCGACGATCACCGCTGGCTGTGCACGTTTGCGAAGGACGGCCTCGTGCGCGTGTGGTCGCTCGACGCGCCGGAACGAGCGCCCATCCTGCTCGAAGCACATCGCGGTCAGGCGCAAGCGGCGCGCTTCGCCCCGGACCATCGCACGCTGATCACCGCGGGCTACGACGGCCTCGTCCGCGAATGGCCGCTGGAAATGGACGACCTGGTAGCGCATGCTCGGCATGTGGCAGGGCGCGCGTTGACGGAGGCGGAGAAGCAGTGAGGAAGGCGCTAGGAGCAAGGAGCAAGGAGCAAGGAGTCAGGAGTTTTTGAGGACCTATTGTCTGTGGCCTGAGGCCTGCTGGAGTTGCCATGCGTGGTTGTGTTGCAGCGTTGATTTTGGTGGCGGCGTTAGGGCGCACTGCGGTGGCGCTCGACGTGGAGTTTGTGGACGTCGGGTCCGTACCGATGGCGTCAGAACGGATGGAGGCGTTCAAGCTGGCCGCCGAGCAGTGGGAGCGAGCGCTCGTGGATCCGATCACGGTGCGGATCAACGTCGGTTTCGACGATTTCGACGCGGCGAAGCTCGGCGAAACGCGCGTGCAGCGGACGACCTTTGCGCTGCGCGACGTGAACGCCGCGCTGCGGCTGGGGGCCACGTCCTTCGCCGAAGCCGAGGCGGTCCGTGCGCTGCCGATGGCGACGTTGCCGTTGACCGATAGCCGCGGAGCGCGACAGGACGCGCGGATCACCTTAGCGACCGCGAACGCCAAGGCGCTCGGCCTGGGGACCGGGCTGAATCCGTTTTATGGCCAGCCGCTAGCGCATCAGGCCGACGCGCAGATTCGATTCAATCTCAAGCAGGCGGATGATTTCGACTACGATCCCGGCGATGGAATCACGCCGCGGAAGACGGATTTTGTGGCGCTCGCGGCGCGCGAAATTGGACACGCGCTCGGTTTCAACAGCATGGTCGATTTGCAGGATCTGCGAAGCAACCAGGGGTTTGAGATTCATCCCTCGACGCTTGACTTGTACCGCTTTGAGACCGCCTCCCGGCCGCATGACTTGAGCGGCGAGCGGCGGCACCTCACCGCGGGGCCGGCGGAGTACTTTGACGGCACGCTGGAGCGCGAACTCTCCTGGGGGCGCGCGGCGGACGATCCGCTCTGCGATACGGCGAACGGGGCTTGCCCGGCCGATTATTGGCGCGATCCGCTCGACGGCGTGATGTCGCCGACGCTGCCGTTGGGAGAGCGCGTGCCGATTTCTGACGCGGACGTGCAGGCGCTCGACGCGATCGGTTACGAGCGCACGCCGGTGTTTAATCCGCGCCGCTCGGTGCCGGTCGCGCGGATGACCGTCGGCTGGTTCAAGCCGGCCGACGATGCGCCGTGTCTGGGCTGCGAACTTCCAGAATTTCCCGGCGGCGAGTTTGACGACTATGCGCCGATTCCGGAGTTCAGCGAACTCCCGCGCGAGC
>CAZUBB010000188.1:4436-9313 GCA_964618485.1 uncultured Pirellulales bacterium | reverse complement strand
GTGCTGTTCCACGACGTGCTGAACTTCATCGAGCAAAAGATTCTGTTCCGGCTGTTCTAAGGGACTGCCCGCGAAACACGCGAAAAAGGATGGCTGAGGGGATTGGTCCACGGAATAAACGGAAAGACACGGAAAAAAGACGGAAGTGACTTGGGCGCCGGGCAGTTCGTCGTTCATCATTCTGCGTTCATCATTCGTTCAGGATTTTTTGCTATGCGTACGTTCATCGCCTCGCTTGCACTCGTCACGATGGTCGCCGATCTTGCACAGGCGGTCGATCATGACGTGCCGGTTTGCTATGTGCTGGTGAAACGCGAGGTGGAAGTGCCCGCGCAAGAGGCCGGGCTGTTGCAAACCTTCGATATCGAAAAAGGCGATACCGTCACCGCGGAGGCGATGATCGGCAAGATTGACGATCGCCAGGCGGTGATGAAACGCAAAGTGGCTGAGGCGGAATACAACGCCGCCAACGAGCAGGCCAAGAACGATGTTAATGTGAAATTCTCGATGGCGGCCGACGGTGTCGCCCGAGCGGAACTTGAAAAAGCGAATGAAGCCCGTGCGAAGCTCAGCGGAGCGGTATCGGAAGCCGAAGTTCGCCGGTTAGTGTTATCGGTCACCAAGTCCAAGCTGGGCATCGAACAGGCGAAAATGGAGCAGACCGTGGCGAAGCTCACGGCCGACGTCAAAGCGACCGAGATGGAAGCCGCCACGGTCGATATCGAGCGGCGCGAGATTCACACGCCGATTACCGGCGAAGTGATGGACGTGTTCAAGGAAAAAGGGGAATGGGTCCAGGCCGGCGAACCGGTGGCGCTCATCGTGCAGATGGACGTGCTCAAGGTCGAAGGCTACGTGAACATCAAGGAAGTCAGCCCCGCGCAGGTGAAGAACAAGCCGGTCACGGTTCGTGCCAAGCTCACGGGCGGCGAAGAGGTCGAGTTCCAAGGCAAAGTGACGTTCGTGAGCCCGGTGGTTGAGATCGGCGGGTCATACCGCATCTCGGCCGACATCAATAATCGCCAGGATTCCTCCGGCGAGTGGCTGCTCCGTCCGGGCTTGGAAACCGCGATGACCATCCACGTGGATCGCGCGCCGATCGCTGAGAAACCGATGAAGCGCAAATAGCGCGTAGCGGTAAGCGGCGCGTAACTCCGGGCGCTAGCGCTTCCGGCTCGCAAGTATCCTTCGTACTCCAAACTCCGTACTCCATACTTCACTCTCAGTTTCCCCCGTGGCATCCCTCACTGACGCCCGATGCGCGCACGGCCCGATCTTTCGGCCCGGCGGCATCGTTATCAGGGGCGCAGTTATTGGGTGGTGAAGGATCCGGTCGGGCTGAACTACTTCCGCTTCCAGGAGGAGGAGTATTACATCCTCCAGCAATTGGACGGGCGGACGAGCCTGGATGAGATCAAGCGGCGTTTCGAGGGGCAGTTTCCGCCGCAGAAGATCACCGTCGAAGAGTTGCAGCAATTCATCGGCATGCTGCACAAGAGCGGATTGATCATCGCCAACGTCCCGGGGCAGGGACGGCAGTTGCTGAAGCGCCGCGACGAGCGGAAGCGCAAAGAGCTGTGGGCGGCGATGACCAACATCCTCTCGATGCGTTTCAAGGGGATCGACCCCGACCGGCTGCTGAATTTCCTGTTGCCGTTCGTGAAGCCGGCCTTTACGCCGCTCGGCGTATTCGTTTGGTTCGCCGTGGCGATTTCGGCGGCGACGCTGGTGGCCGTGCAGTTCGACGTGTTTCAATCGAAGCTGCCGTCGTTCCACCAGTTCTTCACGCTCTCCAACGCCAAGTGGATGATGATCGTCCTGGCGGTGACGAAGATTCTGCACGAGTTCGGGCACGGGCTCTCCTGCAAATACTTCGGCGGCGAGTGCCACGAGATGGGCGTGATGCTGCTGGTGCTCACGCCCTGTTTGTATTGCAACGTTTCCGATAGCTGGATGCTCCCCAACAAGTATCACCGCGCGATGATCGGCGCGGCGGGCATGTACGTGGAGATCTTCATCGCCAGCGTCTGCACGTTCGTCTGGTGGTTCAGCGAGCCGGGGTTGCTCAACTACTTGGCGCTGAGCACGATGTTCGTCTGCTCGGTCAGCACGGTGATGTTCAATGGTAACCCGCTTCTGCGTTACGACGGTTACTACATCCTCTCGGACTTGATGGAAATTCCGAACCTGCGGCAGAAATCGACGACGATTCTGACCCGCAAGCTGGGCGAAATCTGCCTGGGCATCGAGCCCCCGGACGATCCGTTCCTGCCGGAGCGGAACCAGTGGATGTTCGCCTTGTACACCGTGGCCGCGGCCGTGTACCGGTGGTTCGTCGTATTCTCGATTCTGTTCTTCTTGTACAAGGTCTTCGAGCCGTACGGGCTGAAGATCATCGGGCAGATGATCGCCGTCGCCTCGCTGTACGGGTTGCTCGTCCAGCCGCTGTGGAACGTCGGGAAGTTCTTTTATGTACCGGGGAGGATCGAAAAGGTGAAGAAGCTCCGCTTATTCGCGTCGCTGGCGGTGCTGTGCGCGGTCGTGGCCGGCATCCTCTACATTCCCGTGCCGCACCGCGTGTACGCCACGTTGGAGATCAAGCCGCGCGACGCCTATCCCGTTCACATTGCGATCCCCGGAATCTTGGCGCAGACCCCCGTCAATCCGGGGAGCGTCGTTCAGTACGATCCCGCGGACAATACGCCGGAAGCGATCGCCAACGACGCGCCGCCGAAATCGACGGTCCTCGCGCAACTGGAAAACGTCGACCTGGAGCTGGAAATCAGCGGGCTCAAGGGGCAACTAGCCGAGTTCGAGATGCGTTATCTCACGCTTAAGGCGCAGCAGTTGAACGCCGACCGTTCGATCGCGCAAGAGGCCTCCGATCAGATCCCCGAAGTAAGGAAGTCAATCGAGGCGACGCGCGATCTGTTGGCCACGAAGCTGTACGACCGCCGCCGATTGACATTGATCGCGCCGGCTTCGGGCGTCGTGTTGCCGCCGCCGTCGCAGCAGGAACGTTCCGACGAGGATGGCCAACTGCCGGGCTGGTCCGGCTCGCCGATGGATGAAAAGAACACCGGCGCGTTCCTCGATTCCAAAACGCTGTTCTGTTACGTCGGCGATCCGAAGAAGAAGGAAGCGTCGCTGGCAATCGATCAGGCGGACCGCAACTTCGTCGCCGTCGGCGATAAGGTGCTGCTCAAGCTCGACGAGTTACCGGGCGAGACGCTGGAGGGGACGATCCTCGATATTTCCAGCGACAAGATGGAGTACGCGCCGAAGCAGATCTCGAACAAGGCCGGCGGCGAACTTGCGACGAAGACCGACGAGTTGGGCCAGGAGCGGACGATGAACCCAACGTACTCGGCCGTCGTCAACCTGGACGATCCGCAGGAGCTTTACCAGATCGGCATGCGGGGCGAAGCTCGCGTCGAGGCGGGCTGGATGCCGCTCGGCAAGCGGTTGTGGCTGTTTGTCACGCAGACGTTCCACTTCCGGCTGTAATCTGGCGTGACTCCGGGCGCTCACGCTTCCGGCTCTGTGGAGCGGGACAACACGTACGGGAGTGACTTCCGATCTCACCGGGCCGCTTCGCGATCGACGTACGGCAAATCCCGCGCGTGGCCGTGGAGACATGGAAACGCTGGACTTCGCACGGCGGCTGGATGAGCACCGCGGCGCTCGCGTTTCATGCCACGCTGGCGCTCATTCCGTGCTGCCTGGTGCTGGTCGCGTTCCTCGGCGCGGCGCTCAACTCCGCCGGGGCCACGACCAAGGCCGCCGAGGCGTTCGTCGAGCTATTCGAGGCGGACGTCAGCACGTTCGTCGCCGAGCAGATCGAGACGGTTTTGCAAAACGTTCGCGAACACGCCGGCGGCGGAGGGCTGTTCGGACTCGGGGCGCTCCTCGTGGCTTCGCTCGGCATGTTCGCGCAGTTGAACGCGGCCTTCGAGCGCGTGTGGGATACTCCGGCGCCGGCGTCGTCCAACTGGTGGAGCGTCGTTCGCGGGACGTTGCGCGACCGACTGATTTCTGGCGCGATTCTGGTGCTGATCGCGCTCACGTTGCTGCTTTTGTTTCTGACGAACGCGTTGCTTTCCAGCTTCGGCGAGCGTCTGGCGACGGCGTGGTCGGCCACCGCGCTCCGCGCCACGAGCCTGGCGATCGGGCCGCTGTTGACCGCGACGCTATTAGCGGTGCTGTATCGCGTTTTTTCTCATGCCAAGTTGCGCTGGCGGCACGCCGTGGCGTCCGGTTTTATCACGATGCTGTTCTGGGAGATCGGACGCCGCGTCCTGGAATGGATCGTGATCGGCGAACGGTACAGCGTCTACGGTGCGCTCGGAGCGCTGCTGGCGCTCATGGTGTGGATCTACTACGCTTGCGCGGCGCTGCTTCTCGGCGCGGAACTTGCGCGCACGCTGCATGAGAGCGCGAAGGAGTAGTTTTTTTGGGAGCCGCCCGGCGAATTCGTGCGCGATCCGCGCTCGTCGGGCGTGACATGACGCCGCATTATCTGCGATGCCGGCGAAGGGCCACGAGACTTACGACGCCGCCGAGAAGCAAGACTCCCGTGGAAGGCTCTGGAACGGCTTCAAAGTCGCGAAATGCGACGTGACTGTTCGCGGCGAATGGGACGACGAACACGCCAATTGCGCCTTCGCTGACTTTGTTCCCTGCCCGATCGGTCAATGCGGAAATATCGTAGGTGAGTTGCGGCGCCGAAGGTCGATCCGTTCCGTGCTCCCATCCGGTCAGGCTCATCGAATCCGGTCCGGCCGCCGGCGTGCCGATCGCGGCGCGCCTGGCGGAGCTGGAAGACAGGGGGCAGGTGCTCGCCTTCGACATGGGCGGTACCACCGCCAAGGGCGCCT
>CAZUBB010000188.1:4163-4426 GCA_964618485.1 uncultured Pirellulales bacterium | reverse complement strand
TCTCCGAACACGTCGAACTTCAAATGCAAGTCGGATTGCCGGTCGGACATCAGGACGTTGGCTGTAGCCAACAGGTTAGCGCCAAGATCGTTGGCATATCCCAGTGAGATTTCGAATGAGCTCCTTCCGAAACCGCGTACATAACCGAAGACTTGGAAGTTCGTTTCAACGCCGGGGATCTGATACGTACTGCGGGCATACAGCACCGCCCAGCAATTCCCGGAGATCGACAGTTGCGAGCGCAACGAAACGTCGCCGTAGGT
>CAZUBB010000188.1:1054-4153 GCA_964618485.1 uncultured Pirellulales bacterium | reverse complement strand
TCGCCGCCTACGTCCGTGTCCATTTCATACATGCTCGGGTCCGAACCTGCAGGCGTGTGCACAAATGAACCGTCAACGACTTCACGCGTCCCGGTGCTCCAACCTGGCACGGGAACCCAAGTCACGGGGCTTCCGTCGGTCGCGCTGCCATCTTCGAAGTCGTCGCGGAAGTAAGTTCCCGCCTCACTCACTTGGTTCAAGTCCAACGCGATCACAACGGCCAGAATCACGATGCAGCATCTCACGGTACACCTCGCGCGAACTGTGATGAGTTGTCAACGCCGGCCCAGACGTGCGCGCGATGTTACCACACTCTGATAACTCATCAAGGTTCGCGCATTGTTCATCGCAATTGCGCGCGATGTCTCGCCGATATCGCGCACCGACAATATGCATGGTTCGCGACCGTTGGTGCGGGAGCCGCGGCGGACGATGGAGATGCACGCGGGCGCTTTGCAAGGCGCGTGCGTCGCGTTGCAAGCGACTACGGGTTCGCGATCGCGTCTTTGATGTCCGCGACGAGGTTGCGGAAGACCCAGTAGGACGCGGTGTCGCTGGCTTTCACCGGCTCGAGTTCGCGTTCTTGCGGCGGGAGGTTTTCTTCCAGGAGCATCCGCACGTCGTTGAGCAGCGGCAGGCAATCGCCGTAGTACGAGTGTCCTAACAGCGCCGTGTCGATGCCGGACGCGTCGACCGTGTCAGCGCCGGTGACGATCATGATGCCGGCGCTGGAATCGCCGGCGCGGCGGCCGTCGTTAAAAGTGTTCGAGGCCACGAGCGCCCAGTCGCTGTTTGAGCAATACAGCGTCGTACGCTGCGAATGCTCGGCCATCGCCGGCGCAATCTGTTCGCGGAACACGTCGGCGTCGATATCGGGCGCGGCGAGGACGATCTGATCGAAGATGCGTCCTTTTTCGCCCAGGTCGGCGATCGCTTTGCCGACGGCGTCGGCGCCCATGCTGTGGGCGATGATGTGAATGCGGCTCGCGTCGAGCTTTTCGGTCAGCTCCAGCAGGAATTGCTTCACGTACTTCGAGCTGTACTGAATCTCGTTCCGGTCGGCGGGGTAGTGCCGTAACGAGCCGCGCGATGGCCAACTGTAAAAGATTGGCGCGCCGGGAAACTGGAGGTCGTAGTGAATCTGCGCCGTGCGCCGAGCCGCTTGCTCGAACGTCGAGTTGTATCCATGGATGAAGACGAAGCAATCGCGGCGATCCTTCGGCCGTCCGTCGAGCGTCTTGCGCACCGCTTGAATGAACGCCTCGTCAGAGAGTTGTTCGGTGCGTTGGAGGACGACGTGGTAGTCTTCGTCCTCTGGGCCGATGAGCGGCTCCTCGACTTCACCGACCGAGTGCGTCGGCGGGAGCGAGACGTCGCAGTAGCCGTAATAGATCTTCGATTCCGAGTTATGGCGCGGTCCGAACGTCGTTCCGGAATGTTTCGAGTAATGCGCGCGGAGCGCATCGTTCCAAGTCATGGCGCTCCAGATCGCCAGGCCACCACCGAGCAGGAGGGCCAGCGCCGTGACGAAGCCACTCCGGGGAGGGCGATCCGCCGCGCGGCGGCGGAAACGTGACACGACGCACAACACGGAAACGACGAACAGCACGGGCAGCCCATAGAGCCAGGGGCGCTGATCTGGCACGACGTCGACGATCTCGCGATTTGTGCCGAAGTAAACGCGCACCGGGCTGGTGTGAGCTTCGTCCAACTCGCGCACCGCTTGCGGTTCAGCTTCTGCCTGCGGACGCGCCTTGGGCGGCGCGGCTTCGTCAGGCGGTCCCGGCAAGGGCGGTTCCGGGTCCGGCGCGGGGACAATCGCGGTGGTAGGACCGGGAAGCACTCGCGAAAGCATGCGGGCCGCAGGAAGGCGCAGCCGAGGCTCGGCATTCTGCACCGCGTCAACTAAGGTCGGCACGCAGGCCGTGCCGAAAGCAAGGCATTGCTCCTCCGCCGCATCGCGCACGACGGCGTCGTCCGCGGCGAGCGCCTCGATCAAGGCGCTCCAATAATGCGGCGGCAATGCGTCTGGGTCGAGTTCGACGTCACGCAGCGCCAAGACGGCGCTAAAACGAGATTCTTGATCGTTCTGCGCGGCCACTTCCCAGAGCAGATCCGTGACGACTTCATCGAGCCAGCCATGTAGCTGTAGCTCGGCGGCGGCCTGGCGGCGGACCTTCATCGACGGGCTGGCGAAAGCGAGCTCGAGGAATGCGCGCCGCTGGTCGTCGGGAAGGTTCGCCCGCACGAAATGGAGCGGAATCACCGATTCACGCCGTGTTTCGTCGGCGAGCGCCGCGTTGAGCTTTTCGAGCGTGAGATCGTTATCGCCAGCCAGCGGATCGATCGCGAGGACTTCGGCGGCCCAATCTTCGGCGGGGGCCGGTTGTGCGAAGGCGCGGTCAACGACGAGGCAAGTCGCTACAGCAAATGCGAGAAATCCGACGGGCACGCGAATCAGACGCTTGGAAGACACGGTTAGGTCGCGGGAAAGTGGTTGAACGATGGGATGGAAGCCGCCAAGGCTCCCAGTATGGCGAAACGTGGCCAAATTAGTAACGCAGCCGCATCAAGCATTCTCGATCGCCGTTTTCCGTGCGTACGACGAGCCGCATTACCTGGGGCGACGCCTTCATGGCGGCCAAAAACTCTTCCACCGTTCGGACCCGGCGGCCGTTCACCGTGGTGATTTCCTGGCCGGGGACGAGCGTGGCGTATTGTTGGGCCGTGAGGTCGTAAACCCGGGCAGCCGGATAATCGGGGCGGACTTCGGTGATCGCAACCGCACGGTTGTTCCGATTCTTCACCCAAATGCCAGCCCGCTGCCCGCGGTTTTCGGGCATGCCGGGGTATTCCATGGCGAAGACGTTCTGGTCCATCTGCCGGATGTTTCCCTTGGCCAACTTCGCGCCCTGGGGATAGCCGGAACGGAACCAGATATTCACTTGCAGGCTGGTGCTCAGCAGCAAATCATCCCAAGTGATTTCACGGTCGCGATTCTGCTGCAGGTAGTTCCGCACCGCGAGTGTGAAGAGCGAGCCCCAGCGCTGGTCGTATTCGTTGGCCGCTTCCGGCAGGAAGAACGCGCTTTCGCCGGGC
>CAZUBB010000188.1:0-989 GCA_964618485.1 uncultured Pirellulales bacterium | reverse complement strand
GAAGAGCGAGCGAAACGCCGGCGTGTAATCGGTCGGTTCGTCCGGCGCACCGGCGCCGACCGCGATGCGTTCGCCGTCGCTGCGCACGTTGCAGCAATCGGTGATCAACGCCGAGAGCCGGGCTCCCTTGGCCTTCATCGTTGCCAACAGGTCTTTGCGATACAGCTTCCCGCCAACCAGGTCGAAGTAGTGCCCGCCGTCGTCCGCGGCGCCGTGGCCGGTATAGTAGACAAACAGCGTATCGTCCGGGGCAGGCTTTAATTCCTCGAGCATCTGGAGGATCGCGGCTGGCTTGGCCTTGGCGTTGTCTTCGATCGACAGAATCTGGAACTCGAGTTTCTCGAACGGCACGTTGTCCATCAGCATGCCGAGCATGTGGTTGATGTCCCAATGCACGTGCGGGGCGAATTTCCCCCAGCCGGCGGCCGGCGAGGCATCGGCCACGAGCAACGCGTAGACGCGCTGCGCGCGCGACTCGCCAGGAGACGCGAAGACGATGACCAGCGCCAGGCAGGCGAAAAGGAACGCTTTCATCGAATGTATTCCTTTCGAGTCAATCATCCGTTGCGGAGCGGCGCCTCAACAAGCCCGTAGCGCCAGCGAGGGAGTGTGAACGCGGATTCCATGGAACACATCGATCATGAATCAATGTCAACTCTCCCTCGCTGGCGCTACGGGCTAGTCGGAGAATCGAGCTCCAGCAGTGGCCCCATCCCCCGTAGCGTCCTCAATTCTTGCTCTCCGTCCCCGCTTTCGCCAAACATATCTGAGGCAGTGAAAGTCGGAAAAATCGCTCCCGCGGCGGGCACTCTGAGATCATCGGGGGGCGGCACGGCGTACGTTGGCAATCCGGCGCGGCCGGCGAAGCATTCTTCGGCGCGACGGCGGCCGAAGTCGAACTCCTGCTGGTTGCTCAAGTCGCGAACGCCCATGTGGCTTTGAAACTCTTCGTCAGGATTCGCTTCCAGGTCGACCCACCATTCGGCCCG
>CAZUBB010000187.1:0-9370 GCA_964618485.1 uncultured Pirellulales bacterium | reverse complement strand
TCTGGTATGCCGGCGCGACCAGTAGCCGCTATGTGCTGACGGTGCTGCTGCTGGCGCTGCCTTGGACGGCGCTCGGTTGCCTGGATGTCACGGAGCGCATCGTGGAATTGGCGCGGCGCCGGCGTCCGGCGTTCTCAGTGCCATATGCGACGGTGTGGAGCGTGGTCGTGGCGGCGTTTTTTGCGGTTGGCAGCGCTCGGGCGCTTACGACGAGCGATCACGGCCTGGCGCGCGAGGCGGCGCTGGGACGGTGGCTGGCGGGGCGCGTCGACCCGCAAATGCCGGTCGCGTTGACGAAAACGATGCCGGTGTGCGCGTACTATGCCGGTTCGTCCGAGACGGTCACCTGGCTGGAAACGCGCGATCCGAAGTGGCCGGCGATGATCGGCAACCCGAATTTGCGGTTGGCGATCGTCGAGTCGAGCGCGGTCACGGAGTCGACGATCGCCGGGATGGCGCCCGATTGGCGGCTGGTGGCGCGCGAGTCGCTGCCGGAGGCGTGCCGGCGCGGGAAGTTTGCCATCTTTGTGCGGGGTGAGAGCTTGCTGACGGCGTTAACTGCGCCAGCGGATACCACGGCGCGATCTCCGGGAAAGGCCACGGTCGAACGATGATGTCGATTGCGGGGGTGTTCGTGATCGCCCTCACGACCGTGCTGGCGTTGACTCCGCTTGCTCGCTGGGCGGCAACGGCGACGGGCATCGTCGACCACTCGGACGGCAAACGCAAGTTGCACGCCGGCCCGGTACCGCTCTTGGGCGGCGTCGCCGTTTACTTGGCGTTTGCGGCAGGCATCCTGGCTGCGACGTGGCTTGCGCCGGCAACAGCGGGACAATCGTGGCTCGTCGGCGGCGGGTTGATTTGTATCGTCGGCTGGTGTGATGACATCTGGCGGCTCGCGCCTCGATGGAAACTACTTGGGCAAACGCTCGCCGTGCTGCCGATCGTCGCCACAGAATGGTCGGCCTCGCTGTTGTCGATCGGTGGACATCACGTGGAATTGGGTTGGTGGGGCGCGCCGCTGCTATTGATCTGGTTGCTGGCCTGCGTCAACGCGTTCAACTTTCTGGACGGCGTCGACGGGCTCGCGTCGGCGTGCGGCATGGTCGCGGCCGCGTTTCTGGCCACGATTGCCGAGGCGCAGGGACAGACTTCGACGTTGTATGCCGCGGTGGCGCTGTGCGGGGCACTGGCGGGTTTTCTGGCGTACAACGTGGCGCCGGCGAAGATCTTTCTGGGTGACGCCGGCAGTATGATGATCGGCCTCACGCTCGCGGCGTTGTCCTTGAGCGTTTTTCAGGATCGCGCCGGTGTCCTGGAACCGACGGGCATGTTGATGTTGCTGGCCGTGCCGCTCTTGGACCTGGTGCTAGCCATTGCGCGGCGCATATTATCGGGGCGGCCTTTCTGGCAGGCGGACCGGTTTCACATTCACCACCGCTTGATGGATCGAGGTTGCACGGCGCACGAGACGACGGCGCTCCTGGCGGGACTATGCGTTCTCGCGGGAGTGGCCACGGCCGTGATTGCCGCGACCGGCGCGGTGTGGCCGTCTTTGCTCGCCGCCTGCGGCGTGTTGGCGATGCTGGTTCGCGGACAATATGTCGCGCATCACGAATGGACGCTCGTGAAACAGCGCGTCGCCCGCGCGATGATCTCCGCGGCGGCGCGGCTCGGCGAACAGACGCTCGAATTGGACTTGCCGGAATTGGAGCAACTCCAGGGCGAAACGGATGATGCCGTTTGGGTGCGTCTGAAAACGCTGGTGGCAACCCGATCGCTCGCGCGCCTCGAAGTGCAGGCGGGCGTCGCTGCGCGATTAGCGTGGAGCCAATCGTACGTTGCGCCCGGCGCGCCGGAGAGCAGTTGGTCGATGCGGCTCGAGCATCACGGAGACGCAGACGGCTGGTGCCGGATGCACGTGCACGTTACCGATGATGCGGCGACCCGACCCTGGCAGGTGCTCGAATTGCTCGCGACGCTCCGCCACTTCGGCCGCTTCTGGTCCGATCGGCCAGAAGCGGCGTCCGTGGAGATTGTGCCGTTTCGCGGCGAGCGCCGGGCGGCGTAGCGGCATCGGGCCGACTACTTCCGCGGCGTGACGTCTTCAATGTCTTCCGCCGGTTCTTTATCGAGCGGTAGACGCACCAGCGGGCCGGGCGTGGCGAAGTCGATCGCCTGCAAATCGAGCTTGCGCACGCGGCGGTTGTTCATCGTGTGGTAGTAGAGCACGCGATTCTTCAGGTCGTTGCACGTGGTCCACTCGGTGGCGCTGCGCATCGTATCCGGCTTGCCGGCGGGTTGCTCGCCTTCGGACGGAACGTTGAAGTTGTCCAGAATGCGGAACACTTCGTAGCGGGTTTCGTCAGCGGTCGTCGTGGGGCGAGCGGTTTGCGAGAACTCGGCGGCGCGGACGAAACGCGAGGGGGGCGTGAAGTCGCCGGGCAGGCCGATCATCCCGCTGCCCACGCCGAGCGGCCGGAAATCCTCGTCGCCGAACTTGCGATCCTGTGTTCCGCTCGACGAAAGGTTGATGTAGTTGCGGAGGTTGGTGATGTGCCAGTCGTAGCTGGGGGCATTGGTGATAACGCCGAGCGGCGCGTCGAAGACGGTCAATTCACCCTTGAGGTATTCGATCACGATCGCCTTCCCGGACGGATCGGTGACGATGTAATGCACGCCGGGGACCATGCCGAGGGCTTCCTCGACCACGGGAACGACGCGGACTTGTTCCACCGCGGCGCGGGCTTCTTCCACCGATTGGCACGTCGTCAAGAGGTACACGCCGAGATCGGTAGGACCGAGCGACTCGGCGGCCTTGGCGGCGTCGAATTTCTGGAACTCGGCGATGCCCGGATGATAGAAGAGCCCGACGTGCAAGCCCTGCTCGTTCATGCCGTCGAGGAAGACGTCTTTGCCGAGACCGTCGAAGCCGGCGGCGCCGTACTTGGCCTTCCAGGCCTTGCCGGGCTGGCCGCCATCGAGGGCCGCGGTAAACGCGCTCCCGCGCGGGACGATGAGCAACCTGGAGCCCAGGTCGAACTCACCCCATTCGAGCGTCCGGCCGAAGAGGACGGCGCCATCTTGCGCGGTGAGGGTAATGCCGGTGCAGGCCTGGCTCTCAAAGTGGCCGACCAGGCCGACAGCGATCGTCAGCGTAGCAAGGAGGAGGCGATAGGGGGTTTTCATGGCGGGTTCCTGGAACGGCGTGCGGCGCCGGAACGATGAACTATCTCCTGTCAACGTACCTCTCGAAAACTCGGTTGGCGGCCAAGTTCCGGCGACGGCAATCCTGCTTGATTCGACTGTTTCGAGCAATTCGACTATTTCGACTGTCATGCTATAATGGAAGAGAACGCACGATCTTGAGGGGATGCGATGGCGACGATGGCGCCGGGCGAATTTGAGTTTGTGGAGCCGAGCGAGAGCGATATCAAGCTCGCGCGGGAATCGAGTTTGAAGCTCGCCGCGCATGAGCTGCCGGTAAGCGACGACGTACGCATTCGGTTGCTCGTCGACGATCAAACAACCGAGGCGATCGCGGTGCCGACGAGCGCCATGCGTATTTTCCTGCAGTTACTTCGCGAAATGTCAGCAGGGCATTCCGTCACGCTGATGCCGGGTCAGGCCGAGCTCACGACGCAGCAGGCCGCCGACCTGTTGAACGTTTCGCGCCCGTACCTCGTGAAGCTGCTCGACGAAGGCAAACTGCCGTGTCGCACGGTGGGAAAATACCGTCGCGTCCGCTTTGACGACCTTGCTGCATTCAAACGCAAGGATGATGAAGCCAGGCTGAAAGTGCTGGAGCAGTTGACCGCCGAAGCGCAGGAACTCGGGCTGGGCTATTGATGCATACGCCGGTCGTTGCGATTTACGACGCGAACATCTTCTATCCGGCGCCCTTGCGTGACTTATTCGTTCGACTCGCACAGGCGGGCCTCGTGCGAGCTCGCTGGACTCGGGACATTCACGACGAATGGATGAGGAGTCTCTTGCGAGATCATCCGCGCATTTCGGGGGAGCGCCTCGCGAGGACTCGTGATTTGATGGATCAAGCCGTTCGCGACTGCCTCATAACCGGCTACGAGCATTTGATCGAGTCTCTCGTTCTTCCTGACGTCAACGATCGGCATGTCCTCGCGGCGGCAATATATGGCGGCGCATCGGTCATTGTAACTCGCAACTTACGGGACTTTCCCGCGAAGGCGTTGGCAGAATTCAATATCGAAGCTGCGCATCCCGATGCATTCCTCATAGCGCTGCTCGCATCGTCGCCGGAGGCGGTCTTTGCCATTCTGAAGCATCAGCGCGAGAGTCTGCGGAACCCACCCAAGTCAGTCGACGATTTCTTGGCAGCCTTGGAGTTGCAGGGTCTGGCGAGTGCCGTCGCGCACTTGCGACTGCACCGAGAATTACTTTGATGGGAGTTGCGAATGCAGCCCCGCTTCGATCGCGTCCATCACGCGATCGAGTTCCTCGATGGTCATCGCCAGCGGCGGCATGATGACCAGGACGTCGCCGAGGGGGCGGAGCAGCACGCCGTATTCTCGGGCGGTCTGGCATACGCGCCAGCCGCGGCGTTCGGCGAACGGGAAGGGGCGTTTCGTGGCCTTGTCGGCCACGAGCTCGATGCCGGCGATAAATCCGCGCTGCCGCACGTTGCCTACGTGGGGGTGAGGGCGCAAGCGATCGAGTCGCCTGGTTAAATGGGCGATCTTGGGTTGGAGCGCTACGAGGGTTTGCTCCTCATCAAAGATCTCGAGCGAAGCCAGCGCGACCGCGCAGGCCAGCGGATTGCCGCCGTAGGTGTGGCCGTGAAAGAACTGCCGCCCTGACGCGTAGTCGCCGAGAAACGCGCTCCACACGCGATCCGTGGTCATCGTCGCGGCGGCAGGCAAGTACCCGGCGGTGAGGCCTTTAGCCAGGCACAGGAAATCGGGCGCGACCTGCTCGTGCTCGCAGGCGAACAGTTTTCCGGTCCGCCCGAAGCCGACCGCGACTTCGTCGGCGATCAGGAAAACGTCGTACTTGCGTGTCAGCTCGCGCACCCCGCGCAAATAGCCGGGTGGGTGCATGATCATGCCCGCGGCGCATTGCACGAGCGGTTCGATGATCACGGCGGCGATGCGCTCGTGCTCGCGGGCGAGCAACGCGTCGAGCTCGTGGAGGGCAACTTTCAGCAGCGATTCCTCGGTCACGCCCGGCGGCGGCCGGTACGGGTGCGGCGCGGGGAGCCGATCGACTTCGAACAACAGCGGCGCGAACATCGCGTGAAAGCGTTCCACGCCGCCGACGCTGACGCTGCCGAGCGTGTCGCCGTGATAGGCGTCTCCGAGCGCCACGTAACGCGTCTTCTGCGGGCGCGGTGCGGGGCATTGACGCCAATACTGGAACGCCATCTTGAGCGCGACTTCGACGGCCGTGGCGCCGTTGTCGGAGAAAAACACATGCTCCAGGCCGGCGGGTGCGAGTTCCGCTAACTGCCGGGCAAGTTGGATCGTCGTGGAGTTAGACGTGCCGAGTGAAGTGGTGTGAGCAATCTTGCCGGCCTGAGCGACGAGCGCCGCGTCGAGCCGCGGGTGATGATGCCCATGCAGGTTGCACCACAGGCTGCTGACGGCGTCGAGATACGGACGACCGTCGATGTCGTACAGCGTGCACCCTGCGGCGCGCTCGATGAGCAACGGCTCGTACTCCGCCATCTGCGTAAACGCATGCCAAACGTGGCGGCGATCCCAGGCTTCGAGTTGTTCGCGATCGAGTTGCATAGAATCCAAGCCATTCGCCGCAGAGCTGTCACGCCGACGCCCCTGTTTACTCTACGGTTCGTCTACGCGATCCGCTTCTGGAACCGCAGCGTGGCGGCCGTGAAGATCACCACGGCGAAGATTGCCAGCATCGCGGTGGGATACCAGAGTTGGTGGAATTGCGCCCCGCGCAGGATGACGCCGCGGAGGATTTCGATGTAGTACGTGACGGGCACCAGGCAGGAGAGCCCGTAGATAGGGAGCGGCATCTGCGCCCGCGGGAACACAAATCCGCTCAGCAGGATGGACGGCAGCATGATCAGCATGCCCAACTGGCTGGCCTCGGCCTGGTTGCCGGCGAGCGTGGAGATCAGGATGCCCAACCCCAGGCTCGGCACGAGGAACAGCGCCGAGAGGCTCAGCAAAAGCAGCTTGCTGCCGACGATCGGTACGCCAAAGACGAACACCATCAGCGTTAAGACCAGCAGCGTCACGACCGAGCCGATCAGCGCGAACGGAATCACTTTGCCGAGCACGAGCGCCCAGCGCGAGACGGGCGTCACCATAAGCTGTTCCATGGTGCCGCGTTCACGTTCTCGCACGATGCTGAACGCCGTCAGGAACACGGTCGTCAGTTGCAGGATGATTCCGACGAGGCCCGGAACGAAAAAGTTCGAGGTCTCCATGTTCTCGTTGAACAGCACTTTGGGGCGAAGATCGATCGCCTGGCGCGGCGCGTCCATGGAATCGGTCGAGCGAATGGCCGCGTCAACCGCGAGACCGTTGGCGGCCGCGAGCGCCTGGCTGGCGATCGTGTTGTCCGAGCCGTCGATGAGCACCTGCACTTGCGCGGGCCGGCCGTTGAGGCGATCCTCCGAGAACTTGGGCGGGATGACGATGCCCACTTTCGCGCGGCCGGCGACGATGGCGTCGCGCACGCCCGCGGCGTCGACGGCGTCCTCGGTGATGTTAAATACGTCGGTCGAATCGAACCGCGCGAGGAATTCCCGGCTGGCGGCGCGGCGGTCGGCGTTGAAAACGACAGTCGGCACGTCGCGGACTTCGGTGTCGATCGCGTAGCCGAACAGAATGAGCTGGATGACCGGGATGACGAACACGAACTTCGTCGCGGGGTCGCGCCGAACCTGGATGAACTCCTTGTAGACGACCGCCTTGAATCCGTTGAGCATAGTCGGCTTGCTGACCGCCCTTCCGTGCGGTTTCGGCGCCGTTCGATCAGACCGTCTCGATGTGCAGTCCGCGCCGCAGCCGTTCGGCACGGCGGGCGTTATCGATCAGACCGGCCACGCGCTGGACGTCGTCGATTCCCTCAATGACCAGCACCGGGTGGGTCACGTCGGTGGAGGAGACTTTAATGGTCCCGACGCCAAAGAAGCGGTCGACGAAGCCTTGTACGAACGTGATGTCGTCCATGTCGATGACTTCGATCCGGTTGGTCGTCCGTTGAAAAATGCCTGACTCGTGAAAAAACCGTTGATTGGTGAGGCGATATTTCAGCCCCAAACGCCGCAAGGCGAAGCGAATCCCTTGCCACGCCCAGAGAGCGACGACAATCCCGAGGGGCAACAGCCATCCGACCGGGCCGAACGCGCTGAGGAGGATTGCCGCGACGATCGCCAGTACGGTGGCCACGCCGCAGCCAATCCATGTGCCGACCATGGCCCGGGGCGAATAACCTCCTTGCCAAAGCTCTTCCTCGACGCTGTCGGACTTTCCGCGTGAGACGGCGACGCGGCGGTTGAAGTTCTCCTTGCCTTCGGCGTCGGGTGCGGCGTCGTCGGTCGGGGAATCGTCCAAGCGGGCACCGCAGACGTGGCAATACACGGCCTCGCCTTGCACTTCGCTAGCGCACTTCGGGCATTTCATCAGGGGCCGGCTCCGACCAAAGGGGCAACAAGCGACCGGGAACGACGCGAGGGTGTTTCGCCGCACGGCGCGAGATCTTGCCGACTCCCCCGCCGGAGGCGGACGCTATCTTACCGCCTGTCGCGCCGCCGCTCCAGCACGCCGGGCTTTCGCTCGGCGAGCGGAGAAAAACGCTCCAGCGGCGCCGGCCGGTCGACTAAAATCGCTCCATGGGAGCAACTTGTTCACTCGTAGCGGTAGGACTGCTGTTCTTTCTGGCGATCATGGCGCTCGTCTTGGCCGCGGGGTCGCGGAAGGAGTGAACGCGGATTCCGTTCGTCGTCGCCCGCGTGGCGAAGCGCCGCATGCCACTGTGCTGAATTGCCGCTGCGATCGTGATATGGTCGTGAGATTCTCGCCTGGCTGAAGGAATGGCCCGGAGGAGAACTGCGATGACGGAACAACACGAGTATTGGGATCCTTTTCTGGCGGTGTTGCTCGCTTTCGCGTGGCAAATTGTGCCCGCGACGATTTGGGGATTCACGCATGCCGGAGAGCCGCAAGACCCGGCGGGATATGTTCTGTTGCTCGTAATCGTTCCGACGATCGCAGCATTTCATCGACTGTTGTTTGTCGATCACGACCTACGGCTGTATGGACGCGCGGTGACCCTTTTCATCACCACCGCCGCCGTGGGCGCACTCGCGCTTTTGATCATTTGGGGAGGACTTTACGTCATCCTTTGGGTCTCACTCACACTCGCTGGCCCACACTGGTGAGTGCCTCGCGAACAACAGTCCGGAAGCGCCACCATGTGGTGCGTTTCCGGGCTGGATAAGAACCGCCGGTCAGAAAGTGACGATGCCAGGGTCGCGGCCCTTGCGTCCGCGACCCTGGCATGTGTACTGCCCGCGGAATTCCGGTGTTCCACGGGCGGAGTGATTTCACGGAATTCTACTTCTTGCGGCGACGGAAAGCAACCAGGCCGGCGAGGCCGGAGATGATTCCGAGGGCCCAGGTGGCCGGTTCCGGCACCGGGTTGGGGCCGGCGCCTTGAGCCAAGTGGCGCGCCTCGTAGTCCAAGGCGACCGCGGATGGATCGAGGTTGGGCAACCGCGAGAGGAGTTCCTGGTCGGAGCTGAAGCGAGCGCCGCCGAATTCGGACAGATCGGCCAACGCGTCGCGGGAACCGCCGGCGCCGAAGTTGTTGCGGACGTTGTTCAGGTCGTCCAGGTCAACATCGCCGTCTCCGTCGGTGTCGCCCAATCCCTCGCCGCCGAAATTGTTGCGAACGTTGTTCAAGTCGTCGAGATTGACCAATCCGTCACCATTGGTATCGCCAATCGGTCCGGCGGTGCGCTCGATGATCTCCAGCAAGACGCTGCCGGGCTCGTAGATGAGCTGTCCCGTGACATTGAACGGATTGCTGGCGAAGGCGAGTGAATCGAACTCGCCGACGATGTCACCACCGAGGGAGGTGAGGACTTCGAAGATGTCGCCAAGCTGTGGTTCGAAGCCGCCGGTCAGCACCACGCTGAGCGTACCGCCGATCGTCGCAATACCTTCCACCTGGAAGATATCGTGGCCGACGGCGGGTTCGAGTCCGCCGAGCTTGATCTCGACCACCGCATCCTCGCTGGCGTTGTAATCACCGGCGATGATGGTGAAATTGGGGTCTTGACCGGTGCTCAACGTGCCGCCAGTCTGCGTCAACGACATCAGCAACGCCTCGGCGCGGCTCAGACGGCCGCCGGTGA
>CAZUBB010000186.1:3296-9384 GCA_964618485.1 uncultured Pirellulales bacterium | reverse complement strand
GTGGACGTTGCCGCGCCGTTGAATGGGCGCGGCTGATGACTTCGATCGCGGCGCCTGACCTACAATTTTGTAGTCGGTATGGACGAAGGAGATCGCCGGTTAATCGGCCACGCCGCTCTCGGTTAGAGCGTCGATATGCGACATCCGCTGACAATTGCTGACCTCTGCGTCGTCATCGCGTCGAGCGGTTGCGGGATGTGGCTGACGCGTTTCCTGCTTGGCGCCGGCATTTCGTCAAACGCGGCGCCGACGCCGCTTTCGATCACTCTGATGATGGTAATTCCGTGTGCTGCCGGCGCACTGATCGTCGGTCATCCGGCGACAATCGCGTTGCATTTCGCGTCGCGCCGTCGCGCGACGCGACTATCCGCGTGCGAATGGCTGGGGATCGTTCCCTTCGTCACGATCTCCCTCGTAGTATTGGCATACATCGCCGACATCCTGATTCGCGATCCGTCCTGGGGCGTGGTTGTCGTCTTCTCGTTCGCGAATTTCTGCTTCATGAACGTCATTGCCGGCGTGATTGCCGTCGTGCTGTTCCTGGACCGGTGGAAAGCTCCGTCGCTTTATTGGACCGAATGGTCAGGCACGCTCGCCGCCGCGTTCACCGGGGCCGCGATTCTGCTGTCGTTCGTGGCCGCCTTGTCGTATCAATAAGTGCGCACAAGAACGAAATTCTGCCGGGCTTTGTCGCGCGTCCCGGCGAGCCAATAATCGCGTTTGCTCCCGGGCGACCGCGCTAAAACCGATAGATCGCCGCCAGGCCGGACGCGGTTGGCATCCAATCCTTGGGAACGACCACCACCTGGCCTCCCTTGCTCAGCACCAGTTCCGCCAGGTCGTCCAGCTTGTCGTCCACGGCAGGGTTGGCGAGTTCGTCGGGCTGGATCGCGCCGGTGAGCGGATCGATCTTGCCGGGCTGGGCGCGATCCGCCTCGACGAGCAGCGTGGCGACGCGACTCGCCACAGCAGCGCGGGCGGCATCCGATAAGTCTCCGGTGCCCAACTGACGGCTGGCCGCCAGGCCAAACTCTTCCTTCAGCTTCGCCAGTCGCGCCAGATAGTACGGTTCGATGATCTTCCAGGCGTTGCCCCGAAGTGCGTCCGCATTGCTTGCGAAGGGATCGCCAGTCAGCGTCTCGGCAAGCAACAGCGCATTCTTCGCGACCTTGCGGAAAGGATGAGCGTTCTCCGACAAACAAGCCAGCAAGAGCGGCGCCTGTGATGGCTTCGAGAACTCGCTCGTCACGTACTGATCGACGGCGCGAAAATACCCTTCCAATCCGCTCGCTTCGACGACCTCGGCGGCAGGATCGAGCTTTGCCGAGGGACGCGGCACCGGGGCCAGCGAAGGCGTGTCGGCCTCATCGAGGGCGTAACGATTTCCCTCCAGAACGGCGAACCGATCCTCCGCCAAGGCCAACACGTGAAACCGATCCGCCGATTGCGTATAGCGCAGCAGCGGCTTGATATGGAACGAATCGGCGACGACCACGAACTCCGGCATCGGCCGGGAGACCTTGAACACGTCGAATCGAATCGGGGATGCCAACACCGCGAGTCCGTCGAGCGTGTGATTCCAGAACTTGGCATTCTCCGCCAATTGCTGCAAGGGTTCGAGCAACGCCCGAACTTCGCGCACGGCGTGCTCTCGCGCCAGAGACTCCTCCACTTGCTTCACGAGGTTCTTGAACCGAATCGGATCCTGGGCGTTGTCCGGGTGGCTGCGATGGGTCGCCTGATAAATCGAGACGCACGGCGCCTCGGAAGCGGAAATCGCGGCGGACAGATAATCGGGGCCGAGAGTAGGCATGGCACGCTCGCAGAAGAGAGGTACGGAGAAGTGAGGCTATCGTAGCATCCCACCGGCCGCCGACCACCCTTCGGCGTCAGGTGTCAACGCCGTGCGTTTGATCGAATGCCGGCGACGATCAGCCCTACTGAGCGCGCGACGGTCCGCCGACATCCCAACGCCGTTGTGGAACGGTCTCCCGACCGTTTCACTCCGCCGACCGCAGGTCTCCCTTCCCCACTGAAAACTGAACACCGAAAACTAGTTCCAACAATACTAGCTGCGGCAAGCCATCGCCAATTTCGTCCACTCGGCATCAACCAAAAAAACAAGCCCCGCGCCGGAACGATTTCCAGCGCGGGGCCTGCACCAAACGTCGCGTGACTGAACCCTCCGGGGACGTTGCCGTGCCCGGGCTTGAATGTCACGCGCTCTTATGTTTCGCTTCGGTCAGCGGGAACAACCGCTGGCGTCCTTCGACGACGTCCTTCGAGATGTGGTAGATGCCTCCCGGACCGTGATCCGGAAGCTCGAACATGATATCGAGCATCACCGACTCGATAATCGAGCGCAATCCGCGGGCGCCAGTCTCTTTTTGCTTCGCCTTCTCGGCGATCGTTCGCAACGCCTCGTCGGTGAAATGCAATTCGCACTCCTCCATCTCGAACAACTTCTGGTATTGCTTGATGAGCGCGTTCTTCGGCTCGCGCAACACCCGCACCAGCGAATCGGTATCGAGCGGCGTCAGCGAGCTGAGCACCGGCAACCGGCCGACGAGCTCGGGAATCATGCCGAACTCGAGGATGTCGTCGCTGGTGACCTGGCTGAGCAACTCGGCGTATTGCAGATCGTCACTTTGCCCCTGGCTCGGCTGTCCGAAACCAATGGCGCGGCGGCCGACCCGCTTGGCGATGATCTTATCGAGCCCGACGAACGTCCCGCCCACGATGAACAGGATGTTCGAGGTGTCCATCTGGATGTATTGCTGCTCGGGATGTTTGCGCCCGCCTTGCGGCGGCACGTTGGCAATCGTCCCTTCCAGCATCTTCAACAATGCTTGCTGCACGCCTTCGCCGGAGACGTCCCGCGTGATGGAGACGTTCTGACTGGTCTTGCCGATCTTGTCGATCTCGTCGATGTACAGCACGCCGCGCTGCGCCGATTCGAGGTCGAAGTCGGCCGCGTGCAGAAGTTTCAGCAACAAGTTCTCAACGTCTTCGCCGACGTAGCCCGCTTCGGTCAGCGTCGTGGCGTCGCCAATGGCGAACGGAACATTGAGAATCCGCGCCAGCGTCCGCGCCAGCAGCGTCTTGCCGCAGCCGGTCGGTCCGAGGAGCAGGATGTTCGACTTCTCAATGTCGACGTCGCCCCCTTCGGCACCCGACATGAGCCGCTTGTAGTGATTGTGGACCGCGACCGCGAGCACGCGCTTGGCGTGCTGCTGGCCGATCACGTATTCATCGAGTTGTCCGACGATCTCGCGAGGCGCGGGAACCTTCGTGAAGAGCTGCTTGGTCGTGCCGCGGCGCCGCCGTTCCTGATCCAGGATCGTCTGGCAGAGCTCAATGCATTCCCCGCAGATGTAAACGTCCCCTGGTCCTTCGACCAGCGGCCCCACATCCCGGTAGCTCTTCCGGCAAAACGAACAAAACGCGTTCTTCTTGTTGACTCCACCACCCCGGCGTGCGCCGGTCCCCTCCCTACCTGCGGGCATGACGACTCCTTTTCGAGTCCCGCGTCTCCCTGCCAGGGGAGCGCTGGGCGTGATCCAAGGTGTTCGCTCGAATGGGCCAGCTCGCGTTCTCTACTTTGGCCTAAGGGGCAATCCCTGTCCGCACCTGTTTCGAGCCGTGAAAGCACACACTGCTGACGCTCGAACTTGACCCGGGTCGATGGCACCACCAGTGCATCGTCCCCCGGCCAGTCCGAATAGTATACGCATGTACCAGAAATCGGTTCTTCGTTATTTTCTTTCGCGTTCCAGGCCCCCGGCCCGGACCGCCGTACGATCTACTTTGTTGCTTCTCCGTGTTGCGATCGTTAGACCCAGCGGACTTTAACTTCGTTTGCCCTAAGGTGCTTTCCCGTGGTCCTTTAGCTCCTTCGCGACCTCGTCCGCCAACAGCGTCTTTATAGTTCGGAATTCCTGTTCGCTTAGCTCACCCTGGGACCGCAATTCGCGGAAATTCGCCATCATGTCGCTAGCGCCAGGCGGCGTTTCCTTCCATTCCTTGCGGACCCTCAGGACAACGTAGACGCCCCCCGCGGCACACACGGCAAAGCAGATCGCCAGCGCCCAGTGCCACCACGGCAAATCGAGCACGCTCGCATTCATTCCGCCACTCGTCCCGTTCCGCGGAATCGCGCCGGTCGCTTCAGCCAGCCATGCCACATCCACGCGCCGGTCCCGCGCCGCCGCAACTCCAGCCGATTCCCATTATGTTCGGTAATCGTCCGGCAGTCCAGAATTTGCGCGCTGCTGGCCGCACCAAAATCCAGTAAATCGAACGGCCCACCGGAACGCTCATTGCTCCATGATCGCCTACGGCCCTTGAGAAACCATCCTAACGGAGCAACTCGCATGAAAATCGTCATTCTCGGCGTCGCAATGGCTGGCTGTGCCATCTTTGCCTACCTTGTGGCCCGCATCACGTCACCCGCATGAGGTGAAAACGCTACAACGCGAATGGAAAATGTTGCCCGATCGCCACGGTCGCCTTTCGCGGTGCGAAAGGCGGCCCGCCCCTTACTCCGCCGCAGTCCCGCCTCGATCGTGCCAAAGTCGGCAGGCAAAATAACCCACCACCGCGCCATAAGACAGCGTCAGCACGGTGATGATCGCCGGCGCCTCGAGCGCCCGGAGCATTCCCAGTACGACGGCGAACGCCGCGGTCATCGCCAGCATCGTCGAGATTCGAAACTGGATCCGGCGCTGACCTCGAGAGACCGGCTTACGATCGATGTCGCAATAGGCAAAGTAAGCGAATGGAACCGCCGCGAAGGCCAGGATGCCTGAGAGTGAAGCGATTGGCTGGCGGGCCTCGCTGGGCCCCCAGTCGTTGGTAAAGATCAACAGAAAGCAAAACCAGGCGAACGTCGGCAACAGCAGCCCATACGCGAAAGCGGCGGGCGCTCGTCGTCGATAGGCCAAACCGGCGATCCACAGCCCGCTCACGCTGAGGAGTGGCCCAGACGCCAGGATCGTTTCAATCTCTTCACTCGCCACGCAGGCGGCGATTACGATCCCCAGCACCTGGGCGATAATGAGTGCGCCGCGAAAGGTCAAGCGTAGAACTCCCCTCGATCTCGTGGCCTCAGGTAGGCGAATTCATCGCCATTTTCCCCCGCAAGTTAAGCCGGAACAACTGGACTTTTTGCGATCCCGCGGTTAAACCAAGGAGTGTCGTGCGACCGGCGCTGCGGGCCTCTTCGCCCGCGCGGCGGATGGCGCGGCGCCCCGCCTTGGCGAATCGTGCCTCCCCCACTCTGTCTTCTCCCAGGAACGCTCACGATGGGTCACCAACACCAACCCTCGCGCCGTGACTTTCTCAAGACCGCCGGCGCGGCGGTCGCCGTGCCGTATATCATCACCTCGACCGCGCTCGGGCAGGGAGATATCCCGCCGGCGAGCGATCGGATCGTTATGGGAGGCATCGGCATCGGCAACATGGGCTCCGGCGACCAGGAGGCTTTTCTCAGGCGCAAAGACGTGCAGTACGTCGCCTGCAGCGACGTCCGCAAGGGCGTGCTTCAAGCCGCCAAAGAGCGGGCCGACAAGAAGTACGACAACAAGGATTGCCAGACCTACGGCGACTTCCGCGACCTGCTGGCCCGCGATGACATCGACGCCGTGCACATCGCCACGCCCGACCATTGGCACGCGATCATGGTGATCGACGCCTGCCGCGCCGGCAAAGACGTCTATTGCCAGAAGCCCGAGACCCGCACGTTGCGCGAAGGTCCGTTGATGATCGAGGCGGCCCGGCGCTACGGCCGCGTCGTCTCCGGCGGCAGCCAGCGCGTGTTGGAAGATTACCGCGGCATCGTCGATAAGTGCTGGGGCGGCGAGTTGGGGCCGATCAAGTCAATCAACGTCCAAGTCGGCCCGCTGTCGCAGATGTGCAACCTGCCGGCGGAATCGGTTCCCGAAGACATGGATTGGGAAATGTGGCTCGGCCCGGCCCCGTGGGCGCCGTATAACCCGAAGCGCTGCGACGGCAACTTCGGTACGAACGGCAATAGCTGGCGTTCGTATATCGACTACTCCGGCGGCGGCATGACCGACTGGGGCGCGCA
>CAZUBB010000186.1:0-3286 GCA_964618485.1 uncultured Pirellulales bacterium | reverse complement strand
CGGCGCCACGTTCGCCATCGACGTCCGCGAAATGCAGCCCGAGGAGATCGAATTCATCCGCGTCGACGACAACACCTCGTACGTGGAACTCAAATACCCCAATGGCATCATCCTCTCGCACAACAAGCCGGGTCTCGAAAACCTGCAGGTCGAAGGGACGCCGGGCGAGAAGCGCGAGGCCAAGCCGGTCCCGTCGTACAAGGGCGAAGGCGGCATCTACGGCGACTTCATTCAGTGCGTGAAGACCCGTGAAAAGCCGTTCCGCGATATCGAACTGGCCGTGAACTCCGTCGCCGTCAGCCACCTGGCGACCGCAGCCTACGTCCTGCAACGTTCGCTCAAGTGGGACTCCGCCAAGCAGGAATTCCCGGGAGACGCCGAAGCGAACCGGCTGCTCGATCGCGCCCGTCGCGAGCCGTGGCAGATCTAAGCGCTCGCGCCTCCGGGCGCTGACGCTTCCGGCTCCTCATTTCATTTCAATACAACGCCCAAACAAGGGAACACGATATGTTGGACCAGGCCTTTGAAGCATTAAAGACGTTCGACTGGGGGACCGATCTCACGGTGCTGGCGCCGATCGACGAAGCGGTCATCACCACGCACGGCGACGAATCGGCGCGGCGCGAACTGGAATCGCGCCTCGCGGCGGTGCTGAGCACCGACGCTCCGCGCGACGCGAAAGACTACGCCTGCCGCAAGCTGATGCTCGTCGGCAGCGCGGCGTCCGTTGCCGCGCTCGCGGCCTTGCTCGGCAAGGAAGAGAACTCCCACATGGCCCGCTATGCCTTGGAACGCATCGAGGCGCCGGAGGCGGCCAATGCGCTCCGCGCCGCGCTCGGACAACTCGGCGGCGTGCTGAAGATCGGCGTCATCAGCTCGATCGGCGATCGTGGCGACGCGGAGTCCGTTACCGACCTGGCGGCACTGCTCAGTGACTCCGACACGCAGATCGCCAGCGCCGCGGCGTTGGCGCTCGGGGCGATTCGCACTCCCGAGGCGGCCAAGGCGCTCGCCAAGGCCAAGCCCGCCGACGCCGTGAAGCCGGCGGTGACGGACGCCTCGCTCGCGTGCGCCGAAGCGCTGTTGGCCTCCGGCAAGAAGGGGGAGGCGCTGATGATCTACAAGGCCTACGCGGGCGACAGTCAACCGAAGCAGGTGCGCCTCGCCGCCACCCGCGGCATGCTGGCCTGCGCCGGGAAGTAGCCACGAGAAAAAACTACTGTAGCTGGCCTCTGGGAGGCCGGTGAATGGGGCTGCTTGTGCAAACGGGCCGCTCTCCCCGGGGTCACAGACCCCGGCTACAGCGTGAGGAATGTGTTGCCAACGCGCCGCTTCAGAGCATGACCTCGATCATGCTCCGAACGGCGCGGTTTTTTATTCGCCTGCCCAGCATTGCTTCGAGGCTTCAACGTGAATACATCCCGTATTGCCTGCGCGGCCGCGCTTTGCCTCGCCATCATTGGCTTGTTCGGCGGTCAGTCTGGGGCGCAGGAAGAAAACGGCGGCGAGCTGGCGCAGCTCGTCGTGAGCTTGCTGCACGAATCGGACAAAGACCTGCGCGCCGTGGCCTTTGAACAGATCCGCGCGGAAGCCAAAGGCGAGGCGGCAACGAAGGCCTTCGCCGCGGAATTGCCGAAGCTCGCGCCCGAAGTCCAAGTCGGCCTCCTCGCGGCTCTTGCCGCACGCGGAGACGCCGCGGCGCGTCCGGAAGTCGTCGCGCTGCTGAAATCGACGCAGGACGAAGCAGTCACCGTCGCCGCATTGGACGCGATTGGCGCGCTCGGCAATGCCGAGAACGTGCCGCAACTCGCCAGTCGCGTGCGCAACGAGGCCAAACCGATCGCCGCCGCAGCCCGCAGCAGTCTGGTTCGCTTGCCCGGCGAGGATGTCCCGGCCGCCATCATCCATGAATTCAAAGACGCCACGCCCGATGCACAGGTCGCGCTGATCGAGATCCTGGCGGAGCGCCGGGCGCTCGGTACGATTCCAGAGTTACTGCAACTCGCGCAAGGCGCGGACAAGGGCGTTCGCATGGCCGCGATGGCGGCCTTAGGGCAAATCGCCGGCGCGGATCACGTCGCCGCCATGCTGCCGGGCGTTTTGAAGGCGGAGCCAGGGCCGGAGCGCGAAGCTGCCGAAAAGGCGGTGATGTTCGTTTGCCAGCGGACCGAGGATCCCGAGGAACGCGCCGCGCCGATCGTCGCGGCGTTCGCAGGCTTGCCGGAGTCCGATCAGACACTCTTGCTTTCCACGCTCGGCCGTGTCGGCGGCTCGTCGGCGCGGACGATCGTCGAGCAAGCCATCGCTTCGAAAGACGCGGCGACGCACTCCACGGGGCTCAAGGCGCTTTGCAATTGGCCGGACGTGTCCGTCGCGCCGCGTTTGATCGAGCTCATCAAGACCGACGCCCATCCGGAACATCGCACCGCGGCGCTGCGAGCGCTGATTCGCGTGGCGCCGTTGGCCGACGCGCGGAGCGATGCCGAACGATTGGCCGCGCTCCAAGAGGCGATGACGCTCTGCGAACGCGACGACGAGCGAAAACTCGTGCTGCAACGCGCCCGGGCGATCCGTATGCCGGAATCGCTGCATTTCGTGGCGCCGTATATGGATCAACCTGCCTTCGCCGAAATCGCCTGCGAAACGGTCGTCGAACTGGCGCACCATCGTGCGCTCCGCGACTCGGCAAGACCGGAGTTCCACGCCGCGCTCGACAAGGTCATCGCGACGACGAAAGACCCCACGCTCATCGAACGCTCCGAGCGCTACAAGAAAAACCAAACCTGGGCCCGCCCCAAACCCCAGTAACTCCCTCGCTCTTCTTTCCTACCGCCTCCAGCCTGCCGCCTGCCGCCTGTCAAAGCACACAGGCCGCCGGAGGTTGGCCTCCGGCGGCCTGGGCTGTCACGACGCGATCGTACTGCCCGTCCGATCGAGCGCCGCGGAACTGGATTCTGGCTCGTCTCTGGTCTCGGAGTGCAAAAGCGGGGGCGGCGCCGACTCCCTGCCCTCGTGTCGACCGCATCCAGGTCTTGTCATCCCGGTGCTGTCGCGAGTCGGCCGCTCACCCCCTTCGCCAATCTAAGCACCAGCCGGACCAAAAATCGGAAATATGAATTTCAGGCCCCGCCGGAATTCCAATTACAATGAAACGCTGGCACTTCGCTCTTCGCAGTCGGGTTCTCCGCCGATGCCAGCATTACGCCGTCTGGTCACCGCCGCCGTCTTTGTCACCTTATCGCAAAGTGTTGTCATACATGGCGTTATCGCTCAGGCGGTTGGTTCG
>CAZUBB010000185.1:0-9420 GCA_964618485.1 uncultured Pirellulales bacterium | reverse complement strand
CCTCGACCGCAGTGGCGACGACGCAGCCGGTATTCATCACCGCGCCGAAGTCCTCGAAGACGTTATTGCCGCGCACCGCATTGCAATAGTCGACGGTCATGCCGCGCCAGGTCCGCGGGGGTAGGCTGGCGAACTTCCAGTCCTTGACATAGAACTTGGCCAACGTGACTGGTGCGTCGAACGTCTCTCGCAGACGGCGAACTGTAAGCTGGATTTGCTCGCCGGCTTTCTTTTCCCCAAGTTTCAACATCAGGTCGTCGGTGTCACGGATCGCCTTGCCGTCGAGGGCGGTGATCCAATCGGCCGACTGCAGACCCGACTTCGCGGCTGGCGTGCCCTCCGAGACCGCCGACACGACGACGCCGGTCAGTCCGTCGGCGCGATCCGACGGCGTGAGGTTCTCCGGCACGACGCCGAGCAAACCGTATTCAACCTCGCGCCCCGGCTTCATCGTCTCCACCGCGCGGCGAAAGACGTCGTCGACCGGAATCGCGAAACCGGCGTGCGTCTCGTGACCCGAGAGCGCGGCCAGCGAGGTCGTCAGGCCGATCATTTCCCCAGCAATATTGATCAACGGGCCGCCACTGGCGCCGAGGTCGAGTCGGGCATCGGTCTGAATCAACGTGCCGTATTGATGCAAGCTGCCCGTCGACTCCGTGACGACGGCCGGCGCGGGTGACTTTCGCCCCAGATTGCTGACGATCCCCCAGCTCGCGCTGACTTGGCCGTCGCGGGCGATCGCATAGGGATTGCCGAGCGCCAGGACGATCTGTCCCTTGCGCGCCTTACTGCCGTCGCCGAATGTAATCGGCGAAAGCCCTTTGACATCGATTCGCAAAACGGCCAGGTCACTGCGCGGATCGGCCGCGACGATCCGAGCGGGATACACGCGGCGATCTTGCAGGGTGACCCAGTGATCGGAGTCTTCGCGGATGACGTGATAGCAGGTGAGGATGAGTCCATCGGCGTCGATGACGACGCCGGTTCCGAACTCATTGGGAATGAAATTCGGGTCATCCGGTTGCGGGGCCGCGATGCCGCTGAAGGCACGGGCGAAGGCGTCGTCGCCGCCGTCCGGCGCGAACGCCTGACCGTCAACCGGTCGCTTGACCCGGGCGATGCTGACGACCGATGGCTCGCAGCGCGCAATCGCGGCGGCGAGCGACTCTTCGATCGCGGCGACGAAGGCCCGGCCCGTGGGCTCCGCGGGGGGCTCTTCCGCGTGGGCGCGTCCGGCAGCCAGACCGGCGATGAGCGAAGTGAGCATCGCGACGACGGAAGCAACGCCCCATCCGCCCACCCAGTTGGCGTGATGGGCGCGTTGCTTGTTGACGCTCAGAGTTGTCATTGCTCGGTCTGCCATCCGGCCATGCGCTTTCAGCGCCCGATTACTCTTCGCTCGCCGACTCCCCGGCTTCGCCGCCCGCCACGGCCAGCGTCGCGCCAGCCGCGAGCACCTTCTGGCGCAATTCTTCGACCAACGCTGGATTCTCCAGCAAGTGGGCCTTAGTCTTATCGCGTCCCTGGCCAAGTTGGGTTTCGCCGTACCGCAACCAGGCGCCTGCCCGAACGACGATTTTGGCGGCGATCGCCAGGTCCAGCACGTCTCCAACCAGGCTGATGCCGTTTGCATGCATCATATCAAACTCTGCCACGCGAAATGGCGGCGCGACCTTGTTTTTCACGACTTTCGTACGCACCCGTTGGCCGACGACCTCCTCACCCTCCTTGATTTGGCCGATCCGGCGGACGTCGATGCGGCAGGAACTGTAAAACTTCAACGCCCGGCCGCCGGGAGTCGTTTCCGGGCTGCCGAACATGACGCCGATCTTCTCGCGGATCTGGTTAATGAAGATGACCGAGGTTTTGGACTTAGAAATCGCGCCCGTCAGTTTGCGGAGCGCCTGGCTCATGAGCCGCGCTTGTAAGCCGACGTGGGAGTCTCCCATTTCGCCCTCCAACTCCTTGCGCGGCACCAGGGCCGCGACGGAGTCGACCACGATCACGTCCACCGCGTTGCTCTTGATCAGCATTTCGGTGATTTGCATGGCTTCTTCGCCGCTGCCCGGCTGGCTGACGAGCAAGGTATCCAGTTCTACGCCCAGCTTTTTTGCCCAACTCGGGTCGAGGGCATGTTCCGCGTCGACGAACGCCGCGATGCCGTCGTTCTTCTGCGCCTGGGCGATGACGTGCAGGGCCAACGTGGTCTTACCGCTCGATTCCGGGCCGTAAATCTCGATGATCCGCCCGCGCGGGATCCCCTGGCCGCCGAGGGCGATATCGAGCGAAAGGCTGCCGGTCGGAATGCCTTCGATGCGGACCGTATAGTCTTTGCCGAGGGCCATGATCGACCCTTCGCCAAACTCTTTCTCAATCTGGGCGACGGTGTTTTTCAGCGCGGAATTCTGCTCCAGGATGGAACGAACCGCTTCTTTTCCCTTTTTCTTGCCGGCGTTCTTGTCGGATTCGGTGTCGTGTTTGGGCATGCGATGATTCGTCGATTTTTGCATCGTGACCATGTGAGAAGTTCCTAGCCGGAAGACAAGTGTAGGGGGCGTTTCCGCTGTACAGCAAGTGACGACGCGCCGCGTACTGAACGCCAGTATACTGTATCGACGTATACGTATTCCTACAAGAACACTTGTTCAAAAAAGTGCAAAATCGTTTCCGGCGACTTCTGGCCCTGCGCAGCTTGTGGAGGCTTCCTAGCTTCAAGACATTTGGCCCTTGTGCGGGGCATGTTTGAGATTTACTAGAAAATCGATTTGACTTCGGAACTTCCACCGGGCATAATGCCGCTCACGGGGGGGAGATCAGACACGCCGTTCGACAAAATGCTTGGCGCAGAATTGCACCCGCATTCACTCGAAATGGTTGGTCCGGTTCTTCTCTCTTCTCTTCTCATCCATCGCTGGGATTCCCCGGCACCTTTGGCGGTAGGGTTTTATGAAACTCTCGCGCACGGTGGCGTACGCCCTCCAGGCGACGCTTCAGTTGGCTCAGGCCAACAGTGGCAGTCCCGTTCCTTGCAGCCAACTGGCGGCAACGGGTCACATGCCGGAACGCTTCCTTTTGCAGGTGCTGCGCAGTCTGGTAACGCACGGCATCTTGCAATCCACCCGGGGGGTGGAGGGGGGGTACACCCTCGAACGGAAGCCCGAGGAAATCACGCTGCTGGAAGTGATCGAAGCGATCGACGGCCCGATGGGGTCGAATGTCGCGTCGAACCACGACAGCCTCCCTTCGGAGACGCTGCACCGGTTGCAGGGCGTGATGCGCCAACTCAACGACAACATGCGCCGGGACCTGTCGGCCATTAAGCTGGCCGATCTGATCCCACACAAGGCGGTTGTCGACGCGGGCGCCGCCTAGGCAATCGCTCGGTCAGCGGTCGAAGTAGCTCGTTCCGGTCCTGATCGCCGGGCGTTGGCTGCACAGGCTGGCAATATGCGCCTGTGGCAGGCCCCGACGGCGTATCGGGCTGCGCACTTTTCAGGTTTCGATCTGGCGTCCGCCTGCCAGACGTCTAGAATGCTAACGATCCGGCCAATCAGGCCGACCTGAATCATTGCGCCCCCGACTGGGAGCTACCGCGCTCGTGGCCAAGAATCCGAAGATCGTCGTCACTCCGGATGGCCAGCAGATCAATCTGAAGGATCCGCTGGTCGCAGGCGTATTGGCCTGGCTGATCCCTGGCCTGGGGCACCTTTATCAGGGACGGACGGCCAAGGGAATTATTTTCATGACCTGCATCCTGGGCACGTTCGCCTACGGCGTGTTCATCGGCGGGTCGCAGGTGGTCTACGCTTCGCTCCGGCCGGAGGATTCGCGCCGATTGCCTTTCGTCGCCCAGGTGGCCGTCGGGTTGCCGACGATGCCTGCGCTGGTGCAGTGGTATCGCATGGAGCGCGGCGCAGGCCCGCTCTGGAATGGCTGGATGGCCCCGCCAGACGTCTTCCCGCGAAACGGCCGGATGAGCGAACTCGATCGGTTGCATGCCGATCCGGGCCGCGACTTCGACATGGGCACGACGTTCACGATGATCGCCGGGTTGCTGAACATATTGGCCATTTACGACGCCGCGAAGGGGCCGATGTTCATGCCGGAAGAGGGCAAGAAGCCCAAGCCGCCGGCGGACGAACCCGACGGCGACGCGAACCAGGAGTGATCAATGTCGGATTTCGCGCTGTTTGCGATCGGCCCAGGGCACCTGGCGCACCTGGTTCCGCTGTTGCTGGCGGTCAGCCTGGTGTACTCCGCCACGCGCCATGAGAAGACGGAAGAAATCCGTCAGGGTTTTTTCCGCGGCATTATCACGTTCGGTGGCTTTCTCGTAGCCATCTTCATTATCCTGGCGCTGCTTTCCTGGATCGTCTAACGCCAGAGCGACGACGCTTAGCGGCCTTTGACCTTCGCGGGCGCCACGGGGACCAAATCGAGTTCGTCGCTGTCTTCGTGGCTGGTCGTCTTTGCCGCTGGGATCGTCAGTTCAGCGCCGATCGGCAACAGGTCCGCATTCTTGATGACTTCGCGGTTCGCCTCCAGCAACTCGGGCGCACGCGCAGCGTCGCCGAGGAAGCGCTCAGCGAGGTTGGCCAGGGTATCGCCGTCGCGAACGCGGTGTTTGCGCGGGCCGACGTCGCTTTGCTCCGCGTCGCTCGCGAATGAGAACGGCGCGGTCGGCGCGAACTCCGGCGACGGCTCCCGCGTGAAGGCGGCGGGCAACGCGGGCGGCGGGGTGTCGAGATCAACGTTCGTGGGGGCCTCGGTGGACGGTGGCGTGGCGGCGTTGCGAATATCGCCGGTGAGCCGGGAGAACCGCTCCTCAAACGCGTGCGTCGAATCGATCACCGGTTTATTGACGGTGATCGGGGAAGAGGCGGTGCTGCGCGACGCTGCCTTGTCGCGCTTGAACGTCAGCGCGGCGATGATGGCAATCACCAGGATGCCGAAAATGACGGCGACTTTGACCGGTTGCTGCTGCATGGCGACGACGACTCCTGATCGGACGGTATCGTCGTGCCGTGCGCCGGACTTCGAAACCGCCGGCGGAATTCCGTTCGAGCCTGTCGCGCAAAGTTTGCGGGCGGTCAGTCGATGACTTTGTTGAGCGGATATTCAACAATCCCGCGGGCGCCGGCGGCTTTGAGCCGGGGGATGATGTTACGCACCACGGACTCGTCAATCACGGTCATGACGTCGACCCAGGCGTCGTCGGAGAGATTGCTGATGGTCGGCTTCTGCAGCGCCGGCAGCACCGCGAGGACTTCCTTGAGGCTGGCGCGCGGCACGTTGGCCATCAGACCGACCTTGCCTTCGGCCGCCATGGCGCCGCGAAGCATCAGTGCGATGTCGTCGATCTTGCGCCGCTTGAACGGATCGAGGTACGCCTCGCGGTTGGCGATCAGCCGCGGCGTGCTCGTGAGCACTTCGGCGACGATGCGCAGATTGTTGGCGCGGAGCGAGCTGCCGGTCTCCGTGACTTCCACGATGGCGTCGGCCAGTCGCGGCGGTTTCACTTCGGTCGCGCCCCAACTGAATTCGACTTGCGCCTCGACCTGATGCCGGGCGAGAAACCGCGTCGTGAGGCCGACTGCTTCCGTGGCGATCCGCTTGCCTTGCAATTGCGCAACTTCCTTGATTGGCGAATCCTCCGGCACGCAGAGAACCCAGCGGACCGGGCGGCGCGAGACCTTCGAGAAAACCAGCTCGGCGACCTCGTGGACGTCGGCGTTGTTTTCCATGATCCAGTCGTGCCCGGTGAGGCCGGCGTCGAGCGCGCCTTGTTGCACGTACCGGGCCATCTCCTGGGCGCGGATCAAAGTGCATTCGATTTCATCGTCGTCGATCGCGGGATAGTAGCTCCGAGAGCTGAACGTGATCTTGTAGCCCGCGCGGCGGAACAACTCTGCCGTGGCTTCTTGCAGGCTGCCGGCGGGGATGCCGAGTTTGAGGAGGTTGGACATTGGGCTACTTCTTTCCGTACACCTGGGCGGGATCGAACACGCGCTCGCCGACGACTTGCAGGCCATCGGGCGTGACCTGGCGGAAGAAGCAACTCTTGTAACCCTCGTGACAGGCCGCGCCGCCGAGCTGCTCCACCTTGAGGAGAATCGTGTCGGCGTCGCAATCGACAAACACGCCACGGACGAGCTGCACATTGCCGCTCTCTTCGCCTTTGCGCCAGAGCTTGTTGCGGCTGCGGCTGAAATACACGGCCCGGCCCGTGGCAAGGGTCTCGGCGTAGCTCTCAGGGTTCATGTAAGCCATCATCAGCACTTCGCCCGTGGCGGCGTCCTGAGCAATGGCAGGCAAGAGGCCGTCTCCCTTTTCGAAATCAGGGAGGGCCTTCGGAACGGCGTGGGACACGTGGGGACTTTCGTGGGAAGATTCGGGGCGGGAAGCGCGATCGCGGTGGACCAGCCGGTATTCTAATTCGAATCGCCGGTCCAGCGAACCGAGGGGTTCCGCGCCGCCTTCACTTCGTCCGGTCGGCTGATGACCGTGGTGAGCGGGGCATTGTGCAGCACGTCTTCCGGTTCGGCAATGATCTTGCGGAGCGCTTCGGCAAAGGCGTCGAGCGTTTCCTTGCTTTCCGTTTCCGTTGGCTCGATCATCATCGCCTCGCGGACGATCGGCGGGAAATAGACCGTGGGGGCGTGGAAGCCGTAATCGAGCAGGCGCTTGGCGATGTCCATGGCCGAGACGCCGCGGTCCGCCTTGACCTTGCTGGCGGTCGCGATGAACTCGTGCATGCAGCGATCTCCCTGCGGGACCGGCAGGAACTCTTTCACGCGGCTGAGCAGGTAATTGGCGTTGAGGACCGCCTCTTCCGAAACGCGGCGGAGGCCGTCGGGGCCGTGCGTGCGGATGTAGCAATATGCCCGAACCAGCACGCCGACGTTGCCGAAAAAGCTGCGGACGCGGCCGATCGACTGCGGGCGATCGTAGTCGAGGCGGTAACGGCCGGAGTCGTCACGGGCGACGATCGGCGTCGGCAAGTACGCGCCGAGCGTTTCCGTGACGGCGATCGGGCCGGCGCCGGGGCCGCCGCCGCCGTGCGGGCCGCTGAAGGTTTTGTGCGGATTGAAGTGCATCATGTCGGCGCCGAAGTCGCCGGGGCGGGTGATTCCGAGGATGGCGTTCATGTTCGCGCCGTCGAGGTAGATCAATCCGCCCGCGTCGTGCACGCGGCGGGCGATGTCGCGAATCTGGCCATCGAACATGCCGAGCGTGTTCGGATTGGTGATCATAAACACCGCGGTTTCGCCGTCGAGCTTCGCCTGGAGTTCGTCCAGGTTGACCGTGCCATCGGCATTGCTTTTCACGGACACGGTTTCAAAGCCGGCCATGGCCGCGCTGGCCGGGTTGGTGCCGTGAGCGCTGTCGGGGGCGAGGACTTTGGTGCGGCGTTCGCCGCGCTGCCGGAAATAGGCCGCGGCGACGAAGAGCGCCGTCATTTCGCCATGCGCGCCGGCCGCCGGCTGCAATGAGACCGCCGGCAGGCCGGAAATCTCGGCGAGATACTGCTGCAATTCAAAGAGCAATTGAAGCATTCCTTGCAGCGTTTCTTCGCGCTGATAGGGATGCAGATCGGCCATGCCCGAGAGCGCGACGAGGCGTTCGTTGCGCTTCGAGTTGTACTTCATCGTGCAGGAGCCGAGCGGATAGAAGTGCGTGTCGACCGACATGTTGAGGGTCGACAGGTTGGTGAAGTGCCGCACCACGTCGGGCTCGGCTAACTCCGCGAGCGGTGGCGCTTGCTCGGCGATCGCGCCGGCGGGGAGGAGTGACTCGACGGCCGCCTCGGGTACATCACACTTCGGCAACAACGCGGCACGGCGGCCTGGCTTGGAAAGGGTGAACAACGACTGCGTGGCTCGCGTGTTACGCATGGGCGACCTCTTTCGCGCTGGTGGAATGCGTGAGGCAATTCGCCCAGCGGTCGATTTCTGATTTAGTGCGTTTCTCCGTCACGGCGACGAGGAAGCAATCGGAGAGTTCCGGATACCAGCTTCCGAGCGGGACGCCGGCCATGATGCCGTCATCGACGGCGTCGGCCAGCAGTGCACTGACCGCGCCTTCCGCGTCGCGGACGACGAATTCCTTGAAGAATGGGCGATCGAAGGCGGCCGAAAACCGCGAGGAACGCGTCAGTTCCTTCAGAGCGTAATGCGATTTCTGCAAGCAGAGATTCGCCGCTTCGCGCATGCCTTGCGGGCCCATCAGAGAGAGGTAGATCGTGGCGCGGAGCGCGTAGAGGCCTTGGTTCGTGCAGATGTTGCTGGTGGCCTTTTCGCGGCGGATGTGTTGCTCGCGGGTTTGCAGCGTCAATACGAGGCAGGCGCGGCCGTCGCGATCCGTGGTCTGTCCGACGATGCGGCCCGGCATGCGACGGGCGAAGTCCTCGCGGCAGGCCATGATGCCGAGATAAGGTCCGCCGAAGGCCATCGGGTTGCCGAGCGATTGGCCTTCGGCGATGACGATATCCGCGCCGTAGTCGCCAGGGCGTTTCAACAATCCGAGACTGATCGGATCGACCGACACGACGAACATCGCGCCGTGCTGGTGGGCAATCTTGCCAATCGCCTCGACGTCCTCGAGGCAGCCGAAAAAATTGGGATGTTGCACGAGCACGCAGGCGGTTTCGCCGTCGACCGCCGCGGCGAGTTCCTCGAGCGGAACGACGCCGTCCGGCGTGCCGGTCGTGACCAGTTCCGTGTCGAGGTTGACGAGGTAGGTCTCGAGAATCTGACGGAACTCCGGATGCACGCTGGCGGCGACCACGACGCGCTTCAGGCGTTTCGTGGCGTGCATGCTCATCAGCACCGCCTCGGCCGCGGCGCTGCCGCCGTCGTAGAGGCTGGCGTTCGAGACCTCCATGCCGGTCAGCCGGCAGATCAGCGATTGATATTCGAAGAAGGCCTGCAGGTTTCCTTGACTGGCCTCCGGCTGGTACGGCGTGTACGACGTGTAGAACTCGCCGCGCGAACTGAGGGCGTCGACCACCGCGGGAATGAAGTGGTCGTAACTGCCGCCGCCGAGGAAACACATCGCCTGCGAGGCCGAGGTGTTCGCGCCGGCGAGTTGCTGCATGTGCGCGGTGAGTTCGATTTCCGTCATCGCCGCCGGCAACGCCAGCGGCCGCGCGAGCCGCAACTCGGCGGGGACCATCGCAAACAACTCGTCCACGCTCGCCGCGCCAATCGAAGCGAGCATCTGTCGGCGATCGTCAGGAGTATTGAAGAAGTAGGGCATAGGGGAAGGAGAAAAGTAGAAGAGAAGAAAAGGAGAAAAGAATGGGGAAGGAAGACGAGGTGCTGCCGGAGATTCTTTTCTCCTTTTCTCCTCTTCTTCTTTTCTCCTCCGTTCAATGCCCTTCTTCCGCGCATTGTTTGTCGTAGTCCGCGGCCTTGAGGA
>CAZUBB010000184.1:9211-9429 GCA_964618485.1 uncultured Pirellulales bacterium | reverse complement strand
CTCGGCGAGATTCTCCGTGCGCTCCATTCGATGGGAGTGCTCGAGAAGATCATTCCAGAATACGAGCACGCCCGGTGCCTGCTGCAGTTCAATCAGTATCACAAGTACACGGTGGACGAGCACAGCTTCCGCGCCGTCGAGTTTGCCGCCGACATGCGCCTCGACCCGGGATTGTTCGGCGACATCTACCGCGGGCTGAAGCGCAAATGGCTGCTCCA
>CAZUBB010000184.1:2765-9201 GCA_964618485.1 uncultured Pirellulales bacterium | reverse complement strand
CTCGGCAAGGGCTTCAATGAGGATCATTCCGAGGTCGGCAAGCGTATCGCCGAGCGGACCGCGGCGCGGTTCCGGCTCAGCGAGCGCGACGGCAACGTGCTCAGTTTCCTGGTCCACAAGCATCTGATGATGTCCCACCTCGCGTTTCGCCGCGACACCGGCGACGAACGCATTGTGGTGCAATTCGCCGTCGAGTGCGGCTCGCCGGAAGTGCTGCAGATGCTGCTGCTGCTCACCGCGTCGGACCTGGCGGCCGTCGGGCCGGACGTTTTGAACCCCTGGAAGATTGACGTCCTCAGCGATCTGTATCGACGCGCCTTGCGCCACCTGGCAGGCGATGCGCCGGCCTCGAAAACCGACCAGCGTCTCCTGGAGCGACGCCGACAGATCATGGCACTGCTTAAGGGGCACGGGCCGCCGGAATGGTATAATCGCCAGCTCGAGGCCCTGCCGTCGCGTTACCTGCTGAGCGGGACTGCCGATGACGTCGCCGCTTCGCTCCGCGAGCTGATCACCGTCGCCAAGCATGGCGTCATCGCGCGCGGCAAGTATCTCGCCGAGCGCGGCGCCGTGGAATTCACTGTCAGCACGAATGAAGCGACTGCAGCGGGGATCTTCTCGCGGCTCACGGGCGCGCTGACCAGTCAAGGACTCGAGATTTTGGCGGCGGAAATCAACACCCTCGCCGACGGCCTCGTCTTCGACCGTTTCTACGTGCTCGACCTCGATTTTCAGGGCGAGCCACCGGCGGAACGCATCGACGACGTCTGCAAGGCGCTGCGGACCTCGCTCACCGACAAGTCCGATCAACCGCGCTTCCGCCGCGTCTGGCGCGCGAGCCCGAGCGGCGACGAAGTTCCGCGCTTGCCGACGCAGGTCCGCGTCGATAACAGCACGTCGGACCGTTACACCATCGTCGACGTCTTCGCCGCCGATCGTACCGGCCTGCTGCACACGGTCACGCGTACGCTCTTCGAGGCCGGCGTCTCCGTTTCCCTGGCGAAGATCGGCGCCTATCTCGACCAGGTCGTCGACGTTTTCTACGTCACCGACTTTACGGGCGCGAAAATTGAAGATGAGCAACGTATTCAAGCGCTGCGCCAACGGCTATTGGACGAAATCGCCGCTTTCGAAAACACCGCCTTGCAGAACGCCTAAGCAGGTAGAACGTTTGCCGCGGACGCTTACTCATCATCCGGCGGCGTTTTTTCCTGCAGCCATTCGTGAAGTTGTCCTTCAATCTCGCTCCATGTGAGCCGCGCCCTGCTGGGCGCCGTCGTCCCCAGCGTTTCATCCGCTTGCTCCGCCCGGGCGACTTCCTCCTCCAGCTCAATCAACCACCGCGGCACGTCGAGGCCCGCCCCCGTCGGCGCATCAGCGAAATCGATTACCTCGTGCTCCAATCGCTCGAAACTCGCGCTCGTCGATGCCGAACGCAGTTCCTGCATCGCGGGGCGAATCAACGCCCGCATCCGATCGACCGTCAACGGGCTGACGAAGCGTTCCTCCAGGCGATCCTGAATCGTGGCCAGGCGCAAACCGTAATTCGCATTCAGTTCGGCCATCCGCTTCAAGTGCCACGTGGCGACGTCGGCCGTTTTTTCGGCGATCGCCCGCCGCCACGTCTCCGCGGCCGCCATCCGCCCAGCCCGCACCAGCACCTGGTGTACCAACATCACCGGCTTGAGATTCCACTCAAAGCGATCGTAACTCGCCTTGAGACGCAGCAAGTCGAGCAGCATGTAGATGAACTCGCCGCGGTCGGACTGCGTCGTCGTCGTGTTGAAGTCGCGATAGACGTCGAAGTTCTCGCCGATCGCTTCGAGAATCAGCGTCAGCATCGCTGCGGCCCGGTCCCGGTCGTATCCCGTGGCGATCGCCTCGATCAATTGCGGCTGATCCCCCGTGTCGAGCGCTTCGAGACAACCGTCGATCCAGTGCGTGACCCCTTGATGCAGAATCGCCCGCATGTTGCCGGGATAAAAGAACTGCTGCGTGAACAGGTCGTGTCCGAAACTCTTCACAAACTCGACCAACTCATTCCAGCGGCGCTCATCGACGACGCGTTCCAGGATCGACAGCCGCACCCGCCGGCTGTGATTGAGCCATCGCTCTACCAGCGGTTCGGAGACGATCTGCAGCGACTCGATCAGTTCGTTGTCCGCATCGGCAGGGCGTTCGGCCCGCGGCGCCAATCGCACCACGGCGTCGACCACGGACAAAAACCCGGTTTCGAAGAGTCGATCGTACTCGGTGACGACCCCCTCCGACGCTCCGCGATTGCGTTCCATTCGCCGCGCCGTGTCGAGCAACTGCCACGTTTCCTTCAACAGTCCGAGCTTCGGCAACGCCGTCAGCCAGTGCTCGATCAGCGAATGAAACAGCCGCGCGGTGACGATCCGCCGCGGGTCCCCCCCCTTGGTCAGCGGCGCGTAAAGAATCGGTTCCACGTCGAGCCGCGCCCGCAATTCGGGAAACACGTCCCGCGCGCCGTCTGCATCGCCATGCAGAATCGCGGACAGCATTCCCACCGCACTTGCCTGCCACGGCGGCGCATCCGTTGCCGCGTTTCGCTGCGACATCGCGGCGCGTAACCACAGCGACGCCAGCGAAGCGTCCACCAGGCACTGCGCGATGTGGTAGACCGCCTGGTCTTTCAAGCTGCGTCGGCGGTCGTATTCCAGTAGCGACTCCTCCGTCGGCAGCGGCCGCGGAATCGTTTGGCGTTGCAAGGTGGCGAGCAATTCGCGCAGGCCCTGTTCCCACCGCGCGGTTTGCGCGTTCCAGTCGGCGAAGGTGTCTACGCGTTCCTGCGCCGACACGTGCGCCCGCGTCGCGAGATCGACCGCTAATTTACGCCACCGCGAAACGCCTTCCAGCATCGCCAAGCGCGCTTGCACGCGGCGCCACTCGCGGTCCCATTCATCGTCGGTCACTTCGCCGCCGGAGACCATGTCCCCTTCCACGCCGTCGTCGGTCGTGTCGCGATAGGTCATCTCTTCGTAGGCGGCGCCGTAGACATCGTCGTCGGCGTCCCCTTCGGCAGACCCGGCGAATAAATCGCCCAACGACTCGCGGCCATTCTCGCCCAGCGTCCACTTCGGCGCTTCCCACCAGGCGTCGGCGTTGGCCTCCAGGTAATCGTGAAACTTGCGCGTCAATTGCCACCGCCGGCTCGCGTCTCCTTCGTCGGCGTCGCTCCACAATGTCCGCAACCAGCGCAGTGCCAACGCGTGGAACGAATGTTCCATATCCTGGAGCGGAACCTCGGCCGCGGCGGCGACCCATTGCATCAACAGCGCCATCGCCGCCACGTGATCGTGCTTGTCGAGCAGCGCGCCGACGACCAACCCGAAGGCTTTCGGCGAGTGAAAGTCGCCCACGTGCTTTCGCCAGAAACTCACGTCGCCGGCCGCCGATTCCGCCCGCCGCCAAGCCGCGAGCGCGGTCGCCACTTGCGCGGAGCTATCGGTCGCTTCGCGTCCGGAGACGCTCCGCACGCCGCTCACTTCGGTCGAGGCGTACTGATCCCACCACGAGGCGAAGGCCTCGCTCTGCTCGCGCGCCTCGCTGCGCAGCGCCGCGTCGCCGGCAATCGCGGCCTCGCTTTCCCACCGCGTGAACAGCGCGAACAACTGCTCCGCCGAATCGATCAGAACGTCAATTCGGTGATCGGTCACCGAATTCTGCAGCGCCGGGAACAGGCTGAAATTTCCGGCGAAACCGAGAATATTCCAGGGATCGACGATCGCCCCGCACTGCACGCCGCGGTCCAGCAACTCCCGCATGGAGCGTACCTGTGCCGCCCCGGTGGCCAACTCGCCGCGTCCAAAATGGCGCAGCGCCGTCATCCGCGCGCACTGCATCTGGCAGAGGACTCGCGCCGAGGCGACCGGCACCACGTCCGCCTGCCGTTGCGAAGCGGTCGGCTGTCCCATCCGCGAAAACAACTGTGCGAGCTGCACATGCTGCAACTGCTTAGCGCGCAGCCGCGCCAAGCGATGATTCAGATATTGCCGCGCCGCGCCGAAAGGCTGTTGGTTGCGCTCGGCCTCGGCCCGCAACCGTTCACCGCGTTTTCCGCTGAGACCGGCGAGCACTTCCTGATAATAGGCGTCGCGAAATTTCGCGATCATCCCCACCAGTTTCATCAAGTTCACGGACGAATCGTGCGCTTCGGGGCCGTTGCCGCTCACGCCCGACGCCATCAGAATCGTTCCCGCCAGCACGACGGCCGACTCGAACAACAGTTCCTCGCGCGCCGCCCCTTGCGCCTGCAACGGGCGGTCGTTGAGCGCGTCGAGCGTCACCTGCTGAATGACGAACCGCCGATAGAATCCCCCCAGGTCGACGAGGTTCGCGTCCCAGCAGCCGAACATGTAGTTCGGCCGCTTGTTCGAGGGGTGATCGAAGTCGAAGGCCCGCGGATCGAACGCCAACTCATCGACGCGATCGGGCTCGAAGCCCGCCGCGCGGCGAATCTGCGGAGACGTGCCCCGGAGCACTTCCCAAGTGCGCACGATGAGCGCTTCGTACTTTCCACAGGCCACGCCGGCGTCCCGCAACAGGAGCGGCACAGGGCACACCCATTCATGCGGATAGGGCTCAATCCGCCGCCCTTCGAGGACGGCGACCGGTCGATAGCCGATAAAATCGTTGAGCTGTTGGATCGCCGTCGGAACCAGTCGATCCACTTCCTCCCAGGGGCCGCCGAGCGCCAGGACCGTCTCAAACGCCCGCGCGAGAAAGTACGGCCGGAACAATACGTCGTCTGGCTGGTGAAACAACAAGTCGACGTGAAACGCGCGATATGACGGCAGCAATCGATTCGCCACCACCTCCACCGCGCCGGAGGCCTGCGCGGCGTCGGAGAACGGCCCGGGCTTCCCCGCAACGCTCTGCAGCCTGGCGATCAACGCGTCCAGCACGACGCGCCACGTCCCTTCGGGGTGCGACCCCTCGGCCAGGGCGAAGAGTCGATTGAACTGATGGCGAAACCGTGGATCGGGCGCGCCGGACGAGAAGTTCAGATAGCCCAATAGGGCATCGACTTCCGCGGTCGACTCAGGTTGCCAAAGGGGCGATTGCATGCGCGTCCGTACGAGGGGCTGTCGCTCGTCGGGGATACCCCCTTCCAGCGAGGCGCAAGCCATTCCCGCCGGCAAACTTGCGAGCGGAACGCGCCGAAAAACATCCTAGGTCATCGCCGCCCTACGGTCGAGGGCCGCCCCGACGCGGGGCACCGTTGTCTGGTACGCTGGATTACCGTTTCGTGAGGGGCAACCATCCGGGCTTGGTTCGACCTGCCAAACGTGTTCAACTCATGAAGCATTTCTTCGGCTACTGGCTGCCGATCGCGCTGTGCCTCGTTGGGCTCCTGCTGATCCTCATTGGCATCGTGATGCTTAACCTCGTGTACTTCGAGTGGCTCCCACGCGACGCCGTATTCATCGCAGCACGCACCATGGGCTTCGGCGCCTCGCTCATTCTCAGCGGCGTCACGACGGCGGCCGTGCATGCGGGGTGGACGGTGGTGAGTTCGAGGAGAAAAGTAGAATAGGAGAAAAGAAGAAAAGAAGGGGGAAGTAAGAATTGCCCCCTCCTTCGTACTCCGTGCTCCTAACTTCCTCCTCCTGGCTCCTGGCTCCTTCCCCAATGCCTTCCTCCCGCGATCACGCTCTCCGCATCTGGCACGCTGGGCTCGAGGCCGTGCGCTCCGAGCGGCTCATGCGAGAATCTGTGCGCGTCGAAGGAGATACGCTGTGGATCGAGGATGAGCCGATCGACCTGACGAGCGTGCGGCGCATTGCCGTGGTCGGCGCGGGCAAGGCAGGGGCGGGAATGGCGGCGGCGCTGGTGGAGATTGTAGGGCCGGAACTGGCATCGGCGACGTCGCTGCATGGCTGGGTGAATGTGCCCGACGATTGCGTGCGGCCGCTGCCGTTCATTCACTTGCACGGTGCGCGGCCCGCGGGCGTGAACGAACCGACCGAGGCCGGGGCGCGCGGCGCGGAGGAGATCCTCAAGATCGTCGGCGGATTGGAACCGCGCGATCTTTGCATCGCACTCATCTCCGGCGGCGGCAGCGCGCTGTTACCGACGCCGATCGCTGGAATCACGCTCGCCGACAAGCTGGCCGTAACAAAACACCTCAGCGGCGCGGGGGCGAACATCGCGGAGCTCAATACGGTTCGCAAGGCGCTCAGCCGCATCAAGGGGGGCGGACTGGCTCGCGCTTGCGGCGCGGGGCGACTAGCGGCGCTTATCATTTCGGACGTGCTCGGCGATCCCCTCGACGTGATCGCGTCCGGTCCGGCGATCCCCAGCACGACCGGCCCGCGCGAGGCGCAGGCGGTCCTCGAAAAATACGAGGCGCGGGCCGCGGGCATTTCACCGCGCGTGTTCGAGGCGCTCATGCAGGAACGACAAAGCGCGC
>CAZUBB010000184.1:0-2722 GCA_964618485.1 uncultured Pirellulales bacterium | reverse complement strand
TCATCGGCAATAACGCCACGGCGGTCGATGCCGCGGGCGTCGAGGCAGAGCGGCTGGGCTACAGCCACGCGATGAACGCCGCCACCGCGCTCGAAGGCCCCGCCGAGGAGGTCGGCCGGCATCTCGCGGCGATGCTGGTCCATATGCAAACGCATGCGGGCCCGGATTGCCTGATCACCGGCGGCGAGCCTACGGTGAAACTGGCGCCTCCAGAATTGCGCGGCAAGGGAGGCCGCAACCAGCAACTGGTGCTCGCGGCGGCAATCGAACTTTGGAACACGCCCGGCGATTGGGCGCTCCTCTCTGCGGGCACGGACGGCGAAGACGGCCCCACAGACGCAGCCGGCGCGTTCATCGATCCGCAAGTCCTCGCGGCGGCGCGCGCGGCCGGACTTGATCCGCACGACCATCTTCGCCGCAATGACGCCTACCACTTTTTTGAACGCCTCGACGCGTTGGTGAAAACCGGCCCGACACATACCAACGTTTGTGATGTACGCGTGGCGGTTTGCGGACGAAACGCAACTTAAAACCCATCCCAGCACCATGTGTTGTGGCCGGTCTCGCGACCGAGCCACAAGGTTTGGGATAGTTTCTTAGCAGGCTCGGCGGGGAGCGGTCGCGAACGGAGAAGCCGGTTTTTTCATCTGTGCCGGAAAACTCTTCCCACCCCCACTCCGTCTATCAGACGGGCAGAATCTACACTTACAGAGAATTTGGGCGAATCCCAGGCGGCGGAGGCAGGTGCCATGAGGTCGTTGCGCGCAGCGGTGTTCGGCGTCGTTGGTTTGGCGGTGGCCGTGGCCTGGGGGGCGGACGAACCGGTCAAACCGGTCGGACCGGAACTGCCGCCGGAAATCCGCCAGTTGATCCAGGACCGCAGCTTCGATCAGGCGATTGCCGCCCTGGACGAAGCGGGGAAGAAGGACGGCGCCCCCCGGGACTTCCTGCTGTTCCTCAAGGGACGCGCCCAGCACCTGGCCGGCAACTTCGACGCGGCGATCGAGACACTTTCTGCCGTTGAGAAAGAATTCCCCGAATCGGTCTGGGGACGCCGGGCCGGCTTCGCCCTGGGGGTATCGCTGGCCCGCAAGGGAGACTTCCGCGCCGCGGAGTTGGTCTACCGCGGCCGCGCGGAGCAACTCCTGAGCATCGACCGGAAGCAAGGCTTCGCGGACATTTATCTCGAGTTCGCAGACACGTATTTCAAGCCGCCGAAGGAAGAGACCCCTCCGGATTTTCAGAAGGCCCTCGACTTCTACAACCAGGCCCTCGATGTTGGCCCGAATCCGGAAAAGCGCATTGAAGTCGAACTGCAAGTCGCCAAGTGCTTCCTGAAGCTGAGCAATTTCCAGGAAGCGGCGAATCGTTTCGCGCAGTTCGTGAAAGATCATCCGAAACACGGATTGGAGATCGAGGCCCGGTACCTGTTGGGCGAGTCGCAGTTCTCGCTCGGCGACCCCGTCTCCGCCCGCCATACCTGGCAAGACCTGATCGCCGCGTTCCCCGATTCCGACTCGGAGCGCCTTGCCGATGCCCGGCTGGCCCTCGCGCAAACCTATGGCATGCCGACGCCAGGCCATGCGGAAGACCTCTACGCTGGCGTCGCCGCGCTGCAGGCGTTCATCGCGCAGGGGCAGATGCACCTGGGGCGCATGGACGAAGCGATCGCCTCGTTGACGGCGTTTATCAACAACGAACGTTACGCGAACCTGGAACAGCTTCCGGACGCCCGGAACATGCTCGGCGGGGCGTATCAGCGGCAGAAGAAGTATCCCGAGGCGCTTGCAACATGGCGCGAATACCTCGCCAAGCACCCCACGCATCACGCCTGGAACTCGGTGCAGTTGGAAATCATCAACACCGAATACCTGCAAGGTTCCGACGAGCGCGAGCGCAAGCAGTACGATGCCGCCCGCAAGTTCTGGAACGAATTCCTGGTAAAATACCCGCTCGATGCGCGCTTGCCGGGCATTCTGTACCAGTTCGGCCTGATGAAGTACGAGCAAGAGAAGTGGGACGACGCGCTCACTGAGTGGCGAAGGCTGGTGTCCAAGTACCCGGGGACGGAAGAATCGTCGCTCGCGCAATACATGATCGGCGTGCTCTTCGAAGAAAAGCAAGGCAAGCTGGCCGAGGCGCTGGAAGAATACAAGAAGGTCACCTGGGGCAGCTCGGCGGCGAGCGCCCAGCAACGCATCGCGCAACTGACGGCCAAGAGTCTGCAGATCGCCACGGAACGCGTGTTCCGCAGCGATGAAACGCCGAAGATCAAGCTCACCACGCGGAATATCGATCGCGTCACGGTCCGCGTGTATCGCGTCGACCTGGAAACCTATTTCCGCAAAATGCACCTGGCGACCGGCGTGGAAGCGCTCGATATCGCGCTGATCGATCCGAACCGCGAGTTCGAGTTCGAAGTGCCGAAATACCAGGAATTCCAGCAACTGGAAAACCAGATCGAGATTCCGGTGTACGGCGCAGATGAAGCGGTGGATCGCAAAGGCCTGATGTCCGGCGTGATGGCGGTCACCGTCAGCAGCAAGACTTTCGAGGCCACGACGCTTGTCGTGCAAAGCGATTTGGATATCGTCGTGAAGGGTTCGCGCGAAGAGGCGTTCGTGTTCGCCGAAAACATGCTCACCGGCGAACCGTGGCCGAACGCGCGGCTGCTCATCTCCAACGGCAAGCAGGTCTTCGCCGAAGGAACCACCGGCAACGA
>CAZUBB010000183.1:8130-9480 GCA_964618485.1 uncultured Pirellulales bacterium | reverse complement strand
CCCAGAAAAAAACGCCGCCCCAAGTCCCTCCAGCACAGAACGCCCGTGGTGGCCACCCCTGGGCTTAAGCTCTCCAACAAATTCGCACCATCGCGCAGGACGTGATAAATTCAAACTCGAGTGCAAAGCAAACCACCGGAGCCCAAACCCATGTGGCGATTCCTCGCGGCAAGCTGCCTCCTCCTCTCCGGCTGCGACCCCTCGCGCAACATCGACGCCACGGTCGAAGTAACAGCGCCGCCCCCTCCAATCAGCGCCGCGAAGCCATGGCCCGCCGAAATCGTCGCAGCAATCCCCACGAGCTCCGCGGATTGGCCCCGAGTCACCGACCGGCCCATCTCGGTCGAAGTCGACACCGCCACGCTATGCGCACCCGCCTTCGTCAAACCCGAAGACCACGGCCCGCACTACGTCCCGTCGATCGTCGTCCGCACCAACCCGGAAGCGCTCGACGCCTTCCGCGCCAAGCAATCACCCATGCCCGTCGGCACGATCGTGCTCAAAGAAAAGCACGCTTCAGTAGAAGCGCTCGAACCCGCGCACGCCTTCGGCGCCATGATCAAGCGCGAGCCAGGCTATGACCCAGAAAACGGCGACTGGGAATACGTCTACGGCACGATCGCCGGCGAACCCACTCTCGAACGCGGCAAACTCGCCACCTGCATCGCCTGCCACTCCGCCTACCAAAACGAAAACGACTACCTCTTCCGCGACTACCTCCCGGACCACGAAGAAACCGCCGAGCCGCCATTCCGCGAGCCGGAAGCGTCAGCGCCCGGAGTCACGCGCACGATCGCAGCAGCGACCGCCCTTCAGCGGTAATCCTCGCGCACCGGATAAAACACATCCAGCGCCCGCACCGTCGCGCCGAGCGCCGTGATCGTGTGCGGAACCTGCCCCGGGATATGCCAGCGATCGCCGGCGCGCACGCGGCGCGTCTCGCCGCCGATCGTAAAATCCGCCTCCCCTTCGAGCATCATGCCCACCTGCTCGTGCGGATGCGCATGCAACGGAATCGTCGCCCCCGGCGACATCACCACCAGCGACACCGTCATCGCCTCGGCCGTCGACGTAAACATCTCCACGCCCGGAAACGGCGCCAATCGCCGGCAATCGGTTGCATCAAGGAAGTACATGGCGTGACGCCTTCTCCGCGTTGCGACTACGGCGTCATCTTCACGTCCGCCGGCTCCACCGGATGCATCGGGTAGTTCGCATACGGATTATGCAACAGCGGAGAGCACCACGGGAACGGGTACACCGGCGCCACCCGCGGCTTGCCGAAGCCATACGTGTAGTCGCAATCCAACGGGCGGTGAATGATCATCTGTCCCGGCAGAATAACGAACT
>CAZUBB010000183.1:5602-8120 GCA_964618485.1 uncultured Pirellulales bacterium | reverse complement strand
CCCCGCGGCGCGCACCGCGGAAATCCCCGGCTGCAAGGCCGCAAAGCGCGAGCGGCCATGACGTTCCAGCGCAGCGTCCTCGAAATACAGCGGGCGATGGAACAGCGCCGCTGCTTCCCAAAAGTACGGCGACAAGTACCAGCGCGGACCGACGTCCCCTTGCAGCACGCCCTGGGAGCGTACGTAGTCGAGGCCAACGTTCTTCGGCAACGTCCCCGGCGTCGGTTGCACGTCGATTTCCAACCGCGGCACCGGCAGTTGAATTCCGTCGATCATCGGCGCCGCCTGGCCCGGCGTCAGCGGCTCCATCAGCGGCGCGTCCTGCGGCAACGTCTGACGTGCGAATCGCACCGGAGTATGCGCGTCTCCCTGCACGTCGACAGGGTTCGCCAGGCTCAGCAGCAGGCCGAACCCGGTCGCCAGACAGCCGTTCTTGATCGCAATTCGCAGAATCATGCGGCACCAGTAGGAAGAATCGACGGAACGTTGGGAACCGCGGCGAAACGAAGTCCCGATCATTCCGTCGTCACATTTCCACCGTCTTGCGCGAGGTTTTCGCTGCGTTCGTCGCAGTCGCTACAAACGGAAATCCGCCGCAAGGCTGCCAACCCCCTGGCGCCGGCGATTACCGCGACTAGGCAAACCTTGCGGCCCGCGCCCCGTCCGCTTCGGCAGACTTTTCGGCGGCTAACGATTCGTATCAGGCGATTCGTTTATAGCGCCGATGACGGAAATACGCCTGACAACCGTTGTGCCCATTTTTCGGAAGAGCCATGCGAATGCGATCCCTTTCGCCGAGCAGCCCAGGCACTCGACGCGGCCCCCACAAGGCGGTCTCCTTCGCCGCCGCGCTCCTGCTCGCAGCCGGTTGCGCCGGCCCCGCGCCGCGCTTCTATAACCCCGACGGCGACCCCACGCACTACGAGCGCCGCGCCGCCCAGACGATCGACGATCCCACGTCGGACGAACAGGCCTACCAGGGGCGCATCGACGCCGCCCCCCCGCGCATCATCAACGACGAGCGGAACGTCCAATACTGGGACCTCTCGCTCCAGGAGGCGCTCGAGCTCGCCCTCCAGACGAGCGACGTCATCCACGACCTCGGCGGCCGCGTCGTCGCGGCCCCCGCCACCGCTCCGACGGTCTACGACCCGGCGATCGTCGAGAGCAACGGCCAATTCGGCGTCGAGGCCGCCCTCAGCGCCTTCGACGCGCAGCTCGCCACCGGGCTTTTCTTCAACAACAACGACCGCCCGGTCAACGTCCCCGACCCCGGCAACTTCGGCCTGCCGCGCGGGTTTACGCAGGATCTGGGCGTGTTCAACGCCGAGCTGAGCAAGGTCACGGCCGTCGGTACCCAGTTGTTCATTCGCAACAGCTCCACCTACGACAACAATAACAACGCCGGTGCGCCGTTTGGCCAGGCCTTCCGCCCCGTCTGGGAAAACCAAATCGAAGCCGAATTCCGCCAGCCCTTGCTCCAAGGCGCCGGTCTCGAAGTCAACCGCATCGCCGGACCCAACGCCGCGCCGGGCTTCTTCTTCGGCAACGGCGTGGTCCTCGCCCGTATCAACACCGATATCGCCGCCGACGACTTCGAAGCCCGCGTCATCGACCTCGTCAGCCAGGTCGAAGACGCCTACTGGGAACTCGGCTTCGCTTACGCCCAGCTCGACGCCCGCCGCACGGCCCGCGACGGCGCCCTCGAATCATGGCGTCGCATCAAAGCCCTCATGGACGTCGGCCAGCGCGGCGGTGAATTGGAAAACGAGTCGCAAGCTCGCGCTCAGTACTTCCAGTTCGAGTCGCAGGTGCAAGACTCCCTCAGCGGACGCACCAACGGCGGCGGCGTCTACTCGAACGAACGACGCCTCCGCCGCCTGATGGGCATTCCCGCCACCGACGGCCGCCTGATCCGTCCCGTCCAACGCCCCGTCCGCGCCAAGGTCGTCTTCGATTGGGAAGACATTCTCCAGCAATCCATGATCTACCGCGTCGAACTCCATCGCCAGCGGACGCAAATCCGCCGCCGCGAAATGGAAATCATCGCCGCACGCAACTTCCTCCTCCCCCGCTTAGACGCCATCGGTAACTACCGCATGCGCGGCATGGGCGACCAGTTCATGGGCTCCGGCCCCGCGGGCACCGGACAATTCGGCAGCGCGTGGGAAGACACCCTCAGCGGCGACTTCCAGGAGTGGCAACTCGGCGCTCAGCTCACGGTCCCGATCGGTTTCCGCCGCGCCTTGTCCAACATGCGGAACGCCCAGCTCAACCTCGCCCGCGAACGCGCCGTGCTTGCCGAGCAGGAACAGCAGATCCAGCACGAGCTCAGCAACGCCATCGGCGAACTCGATCGCTCCTTCGTCCTCACGCAGACGAACCTCGACCGCACGCTCGCCGCACGCACGCAGGTCCAGGCCGTCACCGATGCCTTTGAAGTCGGCCGCCTCACCTTCGACGTCGTGGTGCAAGCCCGCGCATCGGAAGTCGACGCCGCCACGGCCTACTACCGCTC
>CAZUBB010000183.1:0-5592 GCA_964618485.1 uncultured Pirellulales bacterium | reverse complement strand
AGGGCACCCTGCTGGAACTCGACGGCGTCACCATCGGCGAAGGCCCCTGGCCGCGCCGAGCCTACGTCCAAGCCGCCCGCACTCGCCGTCACCCGCGCCAAATCAACTACGCCATGACGCGCCGCCGCGGCATCGACATGGGCGCCCTCCGCGAAGCCGCCAGCGTCCCACCCCCTGCCAACGGCGACTCCCCCGCCAGGCGCCTCCCCGAAAACATGCTCCCCCCCGCCACGCCACCCCAAGCTCAATACCCCCACACCACCCCCAACGTAAGCAAACTCCAACAGCCCCAACAGGGCGAAAGCTAATAGCTGCCAAGTTGTCGTGCGAAATCTCTGTTGTGGAGCGGTCTCCCGATCGCTCCACTTCTGTTGCGGAGCCTGTTGTGGAGCGGTCTCCCGACCGCTCCACCCGCCTGACCGCACGTCTCCCACCCGTTCGCGTCGCGCCCCCCCTCCTTACTCCGTTCTCCATACTCCATACTCCCTTCCTACCGCCTCCAGCCTCCAGCCTCCAGCCTGCGCCCGCATGCTGCCAGACGACCCCGCCGCGCCCTCTCCATCCCACCACGGTCGCCGCTGGATCGTCGCCGCCGCCGTGTTCTGGAGCACCAGTCCGCTGTTCGTTAAGTCGGCCATGTTCGACGACTGGCCCGCCGACGATCGCGGCGTTCGCCTCGCCTTTTGGCGCGCGCTCTTCGCCGGCCTGCTCTTGCTCCCCGCGGAGCGCCGCCCGCGCCTGCGGCCGCTCATGGCGCTCATGGTCCTCTGCTTCGCCGGCGTCAACATCTGTTACCTCTCGGCAATGACCCTCGGCACCGCCGCCAACGCCATTTGGCTGCAAAACACCGCGCCGATCTGGGTCATGCTCTTCGGCGTCGTGGCGCTCGGTGAACCCTTCACCCGGAAGCAAGCCGTCACGACGCTCTTCCTCGTCGTCGGCCTGCTCGTAATTATCATTCCCGGCTTGCAGAATGAGCGACCGGCCGGCGTTCTGCTCGGCCTCGCGTCCGGCGTTTGTTACGCCGCCGTCGTGGTGATGCTCCGCGCCCTGCGCGCCGAAGACGGCGCCTGGCTCGTCGTCTTGAATCACCTCGGCGCCGCCACGATCATCGCGCCGTTCCTGATGGCAGGAACCTTCATCGCCCCCAGTTCCGCGCAGCTCGTCACGCTGGCCTGCTTCGGCTTCATCCAGATGGGCCTCGCCTACTACTGCTTCTCGCGCGGCCTCCGCACCGTCACCGGAAGCGAAGCCGCGCTCATCGCGCTCATCGAACCGCTCTTAGTCCCCGTCTGGGCCTACGCCATCTCTGGCGAGCGTCCGAGCGGCGCTACAGCCCTCGGCGCGACCGCGATCTTGTGCGGCCTCTTGTACGAAGTCTTAGCCCGAAGCCCGGTCGATCGCCGTAGCAATATCGGGTAGGCGCGGGGCCTGCGCCGAAAAAGCGTGCCGTCGAACGCTACGCAAGCGGCCGCCTACGCGTCGGTTTGGCAGCCGACGCTCCGCTTGTCGCGCGTTCGCCCTCCCCCCGCAACAGGCCAGAGCTTCCCAACCCTGCACGTTTCGCTGGTCGCACTGACTGTTGCCTGCCACCCCAACTGCCTGAAACTACATGGATATTAGATCCAGGCTGCCGCGGTGATTTAGTGACATTATCGGCAAAGACAACCTCTTCCTGCACGTCGGACAAACTCGCTCCAGACCCTTGCGCGACCAGCTCAGGCCGAAAAATGGTTGCCGACCTACTCTTTTTGGGGGATACTCACTGATATGATTTCTCGCGGGGGGCAGGGTATCCCACATGTAGTGGGAGAAAACATGCCAATCGATGCTTCGCCATCGCCGAACGGAACCGACCGTGCCGAAGTCGCCGGACTTCAGGCCGAAGTGCGCCAGCTCCGCGCCCGCGTACGCGAACTCGAGCATCAGCTAGCTAGCGCGCAGAATGCAGCCCCGCCTCCCCCGGCCGACTCGCAACGCCGCGCCGAAGAACAATTACTGCAAGTCGTCCGCAACGCCCCCGTCGCTGTCTGGGCGATCGACACGCATGGCGAAGTCGTCTTCAGTGACGGCGCCGCCCTCGCGGACGTCGGCCTCGCCCCCGGCCAACTCGTCGGCAAGAACTTCTTCGAAGTCTTCGCTCACATGCCAGACATCGTCGCGAGTGCTAAGCAAGCGCTCGCTGGCGAACAGATCGAAGGCGTCGGCTACTTCATGCAGCGGACGTTTCAGTCCACGTATCGCGCCATGCGCAACTCCGCGGGCCAGGTGGAATACGCCCTCGGACTGGCCGTCGACATCACGGAACGCACCAAGGCCGAAGCCGATCTGCAGCAGGCCCATGCCGAACTCGAAATGCGCGTCGAGGAACGCACCGCGGAACTCTCCGAAGCCATCGCCAAACTCGATCGCGAAGTCAACGTCCGCAAACACGCCGTCGACGCCCTCGAAGAGCAAAACCGCGTCCTTCAGTCGATCCTCGCCAGCACCGCCGACGGCGTCTGCGTCTGCGACATTGACGGACACTTCATCGCCTTCAACCCAGCCGCCGAACGCATCCTCGGCCGCGGCATGATTTCCGAAAGACCTGACGCCTGGTCAGCCCACTACGGGCTTTATCTGGCCGACGCCGAAACGCCTATCCCCGAAAGCGAACTCCCGATGGTCCGCGCGCTGCGCGGTGAAGAAGTTCACGAAGTGGAAGTCTACGTCTCGCATGCCGACCTCTCCGCGCCGGTCTGGCTGAGCGTCAACGCCCGGCCGCTCCAAGACAGCGACGGCCGCATCACCGGCGCCGTCGCCGCGTTCCGAGATTTCACCGAAGCCAAGCAAGCCGGCGAAGCGCTCAAAGCGGAGCGGCGTTTCCTGGAACACGCCCTCTCCATCCACGAGCGCGACCGGCAACTCATCGCTTACGAGCTCCACGACGGCCTCGTGCAAGTCATTTCCGCGTCGCTCATGCATCTCGAATCGCTGTTGCGCCGCTTGCCCGAGATCGATGCCAAGGCGACCGAAGAATCGCAGATCGTCATCCGTCTCCTCCGCGAAGCGATGAAAGAGGCCCGCCTCGTCATCAGCGGCCTCCGCCCGCCAATCTTGGATGAACAAGGCGTCGTCGCCGCGATCGAATACCTCATTCACGAACAAATCGCCTTCGGCGCGCCGCCGATCGAATACGAACACGAGGTCTCCTGGAAGCGGCTCGATGCCCTCCTCGAGGCCATGCTCTTTCGCATCGTGCAAGAAGCCCTCACGAACCTCCGCACGCACAGTCAGGCCACGCAGGGAAAAGTCACGCTCGCCGAAAACAACGGTCGCATTCGCCTGACCATCGAAGACAATGGCGTCGGCTTTGCCCCGCGCAAAGTCTCCGATAACCGCTTCGGACTGCAAGGCATCCGCAAACGCGTCGCGCTGCTGCGCGGCCGTGTCGAAATCAACAGCGCTCCAGGCCAGGGAACCCAGTTGACCATCGATCTGCCCATCGAGGTCGGGCCGGCCACCACGCGCCATTCGCAGGGAGTCGCTCCATGAGCATCCGGGTATTGGTGACCGACGACCACGAACTCGTCCGCTCCGGCATCAAGGCGATGTTGGCCGGCACCGAAATCGAAATCGCCGCCGAGGCCAACTCCGGCGTCGAGGCGGTCGAACTCTGCGCACGCGAATCCTTCGACGTCGTGCTCCTCGATATCCGCATGCCTGGCGGCGACGGCCTGCAAGCCCTCGCGCGCCTCCGGCAAGATCATCCCAAGTTGCCGGTACTGATGCTCACGGCGTTCGAGAACCCCACCTACGTCGCCCGCGCTCTCGCCCTCGGCGCCACCGGCTACATGCTCAAAGAAACGCCGCGCGAACAACTCCTCACGTCCATTCGCCGCGCCGCGCGAGGCGAAGAATGCTGGTCGCGCGAAGAACTGCGCCGCGTCACCGGCGCGCTCTCCACGCCCCGCATCTCCGGCGATCTCGATGTCCCCCTGACGCAGCGCGAATCCGAAGTCCTGCGCCAGCTTGCCTTCGGTCTCACCAACAAAGAAATCGCCCAGGCCCTCAACATCAGCTACGAGACCGTCAAAGAACACGTCCAGCATATCCTCCGAAAAATCGGCGTCTCCGACCGCACCCAAGCCGCCGTCTGGGCCGTCAGAAAAGGCCTCGTCTAACCGCCAACGTTGTGGCCCGGTCTCCCGACCAGACCACACTCGCCCTAGTTGTGGCCCGGTCTCCCGACCTGGCCACCCGCCCGACCGCAGGTCTCCCGCGCATCCCTTTCCATAGCGCATAAAAAAGCCGCCGTTGCCCCTGCAACGACGGCTTGAATTGCTTCCATCCCAGCGCTACAGCGCCCGGCGGCGCACCTGGAACCCAATCGCCGCCAAGGCGATCAACCCCAAGGCCAGCGTCCCCGGTTCCGGAATCGGAGCGGTCGTCACCGACACGCTGTCGACCACCCAGTTCGGATCCGAGCCCCGGGCGAACTCATCCCAAGCGCCCAGAAACGCGACAGAAATCGTGTCCCCAGCGCTCAGCGTGCCCAGGTCGGCCACGCTCGTAATCAGCGCTCCCGTTTCATAGCCGGCCGAGTTGCCGACAAACGCGCTCTGTCCCAGCAGCGCATTGTTCCCTTCCACGACGCCGCCGTAGCCGTTTTCGCTGAAGGCCGAGCCCGGCAACGTGGCAAAGGCCGCGCCGTTGACGCTGATCTGCACCGCGCCGGCGTCCCAGATCACCGTGTCTTTCTCAAAGCTGTAGCGATGGCTGAACGACAACGTGGCTGGACCGCCGACCGTCGCCGTCAAAGTCGGCGATACCAGAGACGACGACGTCGGGCTCCCCAAATCCTGCGAGCCCCCGACAGACCAGCTCCCAGCGCCGTAGACCCAGGGATGCTCGACAGCTCCGACATCGGTGACGGTGAAACCACCGTTGAAATCCTCGACCAACAGATCTTCGCCGCGCACCGCGGCGACCGGGGCCAGGCTGAGCGCCAACAGCGCAGCAGCGAACCCCTTCCAGGCAACACGAACGGACATGAGAGTCCCCCTACAACAAGGTGGCGGATCAATAGTGGGCCCAACGCGCAATCATTGCCTTCTCTGTTTCGCCGCAGCCCAGTCTAGTCGTGACCCCGCCGCGCACAATGAAAAACCCGCGATTTCTCCCAAGAATGGCGACTTTTAACCTTTCTGGGTGCGCTAACCCGCTCCTGTCACACACTTCCGGGGTAGACGATCGACAATCAATCGGGGGGGCAACGCGTCGCGCGTCCGCCCATCAATGCCAGACATTCAAGAGATTGTGGGAGGCGACTCCGTCGCCGAATGCCTAGGGCTGCGAGTCATCCTCGCCGCCTGTTGGCGCAAGTCGATCAGTTCTTTGGCGTCAGTTACGTCACCTACAATTGACGCGCCCCCCTCACTCCAACGCAATCACCCCTACCACCTCTCCCTCGAAGAACTCGCGATCCCACGCAGGAAACACCGCCAGGCAATTCGCCCGCGCGAGTGCACGCAAATCCCCCGAGCCCTGCGACGGCAACGGCGTCACATCATAACCCCCGGAGTTCCACTCCGCGCGCGCCGGCGCATAAGT
>CAZUBB010000182.1:9046-9605 GCA_964618485.1 uncultured Pirellulales bacterium | reverse complement strand
CGCGCCGTCAGGGCTAAGAGCCAGTGCGGTCACCACCGCTTTGACGTCGGCGTTCGTTCCTCCGGCGGCGATCGAGCGCGCCGGTTGAAGCTGAGCCGCTTCGAAGTACCCTGCACCCAGGAGTGCCGTGGCCATGAAGGCAATCACCGTCAAAGCAGGCAGTCTGGATAACATGGCAACTTCCCTGTGCCGAACAAGCGCAATACTTCCCAGGAATTATCGGAACAACCGCGCCCGGCGAATGAGTCGGATATTTGCCCGCGAAATACGCGAAACAGGCGAAAGGGGAGTTGGGGTGGAATGGGGGAGGAAGTGGTCCACGGAAAACACGGAAGGATACGGAAAGAGGAAAACGGAGGCGAGGCGGGATGTCGTAGCGTTTCAAATCCGTCTGTAGCCGAGGTCTGTGACCTCGGTGCGTTGGAGGCTGGCCCGGCGTCCACTCCACCGAGGTCACAGACCTCGGCTACAGAAATCGCGCTACGCAGCCTGGCGTTCCACGACCGTGGAATCTTCCACGCCCGTGGCGTTGGGCTCCACGGCGGCGAGTTGGAGAACC
>CAZUBB010000182.1:2100-9036 GCA_964618485.1 uncultured Pirellulales bacterium | reverse complement strand
GTCTGGAGCGGCCGGCGCGGCCGGTCGGCGCATCGGCCAGATCAGATAGCGGAGCGCCGTGTTAGACATGATCTCGGTGACCACATGGCGCGTGCCGTGCGATGCCGGCTCCCGTACGCGCACCGCGAAGGCCGCCGCCGCGAGACGCAGCGCGGTGCTCACTGCAAACAGCACGTGGTAGTTGATCACTTCCAGGCCGAGGCCTTCATAGTGCCAGCCTTTGCTGAAGCGGATCAACAATCCGGCGACGATCGACGCCAGCCCTTTGGTGAAACCAGCGTAGGCGGTCCCGGCGGCGATGAACATGGTGCGGTTTTCGACCGGCGAGTTCTTCATCAGAAAGTTGTTGTGCGCAATCGCGATGCCGGCGTTGAGCATGGCGTCGATCATGAAGACCGGGATCAACATCCAGAACGCCAGCACGGGATCGCGCGGCGCGCAAATCAGCGCGATCATATTCAACGACTTGAACGCCGTGCAGAGAATCAGCAACGGCCGTCCGCCGCAGCGTTCCGCCAGGTTGCCCATGCGGCGCGAGATCCACGTGCCGCCGGTCCAGGAGATCGCCCACAGCAGCATCACATGGAACAGGTCCATGCCGACGTGCTCGAACAGATACAGACTAATGAATGGCGCGCCGACCATCGCCGCCACGTGCCAGAAGCACGAAAAAGCGATGTAGCTACGGAAGTCAGGGCGTTGAAACGGGCCGGCGAGCACGTCGCGCAGCCGCGGTTCCGGCCCATGCACGGCCGGCGGTTCCTCGACCGGAATAAAGAGCAGAATATCGACGATTCCCGCGACGGTGGCCGCCAAGATCATCCAGGCGAAGCCGTCGCGGATCGACCAGCCGGTTTTGAAGAGTGCCACGCCGGCCAGCAGTAACGCGCCGGCGGCGGCCCAATGATTCCAGAACTGGCGCACGCCCCAGAATCGGCTCAATCCGGCGTGCGGCAGGTAGTCGCTCATCCAGGAGAGCCACAGCGGCGTACTGAAATGCAGCAAGGCGTGGTTCACCGAGGCCATCGCCAGCAGCATCCAGACCCAGAGCCCGCTAGGGGCGTCCGGCCAGAGCCACGGTCCCAGGGCGACCGGCAGGAAGCTCACGCGCTGCACGAGCGACACCGCGAGCCACGGCCATTTGCGGTAGGCCCAGCGCCGCGCGAGCATCGCCGCGGCCAACTGCATGAACAGAAACCCAGTCGGAATCGCGCCCAGGATTCCGACGTGCAGGCCATCCGCGCCGAGTGAGCGGGCCCACTGGATGGCGATCGGGCATTGAGTCAACTGGATGTAAGCGGTTCCCAGGCAGCCGCCCACGACGATGACGCGTTTCGCGCCGGCCAACGACAACATCAGAGCGACGAAGACTCCCGGTGGTAACCGCGTAGCCGGCCCCAGCGCCAGCAAACCGGGGCGGGATTCTAGCGAGCTGAGTGGCCAGCCTCAACATGGCTTTTTTTGCCGCTGAAGCGTCCAGTTACCGCAATTTCACCGCTTAAGTGTCAGACTGGGCAACTTGCGCAGCGCGAGCGAGTGAATCGCGAAGTTCACGGAACCGAACCGTTGTGGTTCGCGTCTGAACACGTTAAATCGCGCACGGCGCGATGATCGAAACGGCCCTTTCGACGGAGGAACAGCGATGAGGTCGATTCTTACGGCAGCGATTCTCGTTTTTCTGGGTTCCGCGACCGGGGCGAATGCCGCGCTCATGGCCCGGATCGAAGTCTTCCCCACCGATCTGGAGGGAAACGCGATCAGCTCGATTCCGGTCGGGGACGAGTTCCTGATCAACGCCGTGGTGCAGGACATTCGCGATCCCGTCACGGCGCGAAAGGGGGTGTTCGGCGCCTATTTCAGCCTGACGTTCGATCCACAATTGGCATTCTTCCCGGCCGACGTGCCCCCCGTGTTCGGGCCCATGTTCGTGAATGGGAAAAGCAACGGCCAGCATCTCACGGCGGGGCTGATCAAAGGCATCGGCGCCTTTGTGAACTCGATCACCGCCCCCGGAGACGACCCGCAGTTACTGGTGCAGATCCCCGCCAGGGCGACGCACGCGGGCGAGGCCGATTTCGCGCCGCTCTTCGACACGACGGCCGGTAACGACGTGGCGCTCTTCGGCCTGGACAACGCCATCCCGAAGTCGGACATCGAGTTCGTCGGTTCGACGCTCAACATCGTGCCGGAACCATCGACAGCCCTGCTCGCCTTGATCGCGATGGGCATCTTCGCGGGCTGTCTGTACTGCCAGCGGCGCTCAGCCGCCGCACTGGCTCCGGCGCCAGCACTTGCCCGACGCGCCAGCGAGGGAGAGTTGACGTAGCTCGAAAACCAACGACCATTTCCGGCCCCGCGCCTTCACTGCCTCGCTGGCGCGTCGGGCTGGTGGGTTGATTCGCCGGCCCAGAGCGCCTTGTGGCCGTCGAATACTCTCCGTATCATGTGTGATTCTCAACACCCTGGCAGGGCGTTCCTGGAATGCCGGCGCGGGGGTTGCCGGGTGAAATATTGAGCGATTGCCGGGAGCGAGCGTGCCATGACGATGGACCAGAGTTTGAAGATGAAGAAGGGCCTGGCGCGGGCTCGCGGCGTGCTGAGCCGCGATGAGCGGCTGGCCAAACTGCGCGAGATGGACCGCTGGAAAGAGGGAGACGCTCCCGTCGGCCTGCCGAAGGTCCGCGTCGTCAAGCTGTCCATGAAGAAGAAAAAGAAGAAGGAAGCGGGTGAAGAGGGCGCCGCCGCTCCCGCCGCTGGTGGAAAGGCCGCTGCCGGGGCGAAACCCGCCGCTGGCGCCAAGCCCGCTGCTGGGGCGAAGCCGGCCGCCGGTGCCGCGAAAAAGAAGTAGTCGCGGCGATCTTCGCTCGCTGTTTGCTCACTCGCCCGCCCATTCCGGTGACCCCGGTCGGTGGATTGCATGCGCTTCAAACTGGAGTACGGCAAGACCGGGCTCGTCGTCGATCTTCCGGCCGAGCGGATCGTGCGGACCTTGGCCTACAAGGACGCCCCGCCGCTCGCCGACCCTCAGTCCGCGCTGCGCGAGCTCCTGGCGAAGCCGATCGGCACGCCCCCCTTGGCGGAAATCGCACGGGGGCGAAAGAGCGCGTGCATTCTGATCTGCGATATCACGCGCCCGGTGCCGAACGAACTGATCCTCGGCGAAATCCTGCCGACGATCGAAGCGGCCGGCGTCCCGCGCGAGGCGATCACGATCCTCATCGCCACAGGGCTGCATCGCCCTAACGAGGGCGAGGAGCTCGTTGAACTCGTGGGGGAGCGGATCGCGCGCGAGTATCGTTGCGAAAATCACTTCGGGCAGCGAATCGACGAACACGAGTATCTCGGCGAAAGTCCGCGCGGCGTGCCGATCTGGATCGATCGCCGTTACGTCCAGGCGGAGTTGAAGATCACCATCGGCCTGATCGAACCGCACCTGATGGCCGGGTTTTCCGGCGGCCGCAAACTGATCTGTCCTGGGATCGCGGCGCTGGAAACCGTGAAGGTGTGGCACGGGCCGCAGTTCCTGGAGCACCCCAAGGCCGATTGCGGCATCCTCGACGGCAATCCGGTGCATGAAGAGAACACCTGGATCGGCCGCCACGCCGGCTGCGATTTCATCTGCAACGTGGTCATCGACAGCGAACGCCGGCCGCTGTGTTTCGTCGCGGGGGACATGGAGCAGGCGTTCCTCGCCGGCGTGGAGTTCGTCCGCCGCGTCGTGACCGACACGATTCCGCAACCGGTCGACGTGGTCGTCACCAGTTCCGCGGGCTATCCGCTCGACACGACGTTTTATCAATGCGTGAAGGGCATGACCGGCGCCCTGCCGATCGTCAAGCAAGGCGGCACGATCATCCTCGCCGGCAGCATGACCGAGGGCATCGGCAGCCCGCAGTTCCAGCAACTGTTTCGCGAGAATGACAACCTCGAGGTGTTCATCGAGCGTATTCTCGGCCGCGACTACTTTGTCATGGACCAGTGGCAACTCGAAGAGCTGGCCAAGGTGCGCCGCAAAGCGAAAGTGAAAGTCGTCAGCGACGGGCTTCCGGCCGAAACGCTCAACGGCTTGTTCGTCGAAAGCGCACCGAGCGTGGAAGCAGCGCTCGCCGATTCGCTCGCGGACTACGGCCCCGACGCCACGGTAGCCGTGATCCCGAAAGGTCCGTACGTGTTAGCGCAGCTGGCGTAGCTAAGCGGCTCGACGGCGACTCCGGGCGCTGACGCTTCCGGCTCGCTCAAGGACTCTGCGCTACAGGAACATTCCCATGTAGCCGCCTTGCGATTCCATTTCCGACTGGAGCTTGGCGATGCGTTCCATCGTCTGTTGCAGATCGCCTGCTTCGATGTAGCGGTTGAACTCGACGCCCACGGCGCGGGGCACCGTTTCGGTGAACCAGCTGACGATCGGTTCCGTGAGCCAGTCGCAGGTTTCCTTCAGCAATTGCACGTTCAGAAAGCAGGCCTTTGTTGTCTGATCCGACTCGTCGGTCACCAGCGTGCCGTAAAAGGAGAACTGCAACATTCCTTCCTCGCCGTTGGTGAGGTGGAATCGGCACTCCGCGTTGTATAAGTAGTACGAGTTGTGCGTGCCGTGCCGCTCGATGGCGTTTTTCACACGCTCACAATGGGCGCGGTACTTCGGCGAGGCGTCGATCGGAATGTCCATCCGCACCACCGACCGGAGCGGGAGACAATCGAACGCAATTTCGACATAGCGGGACATAAGCGGATCGTCGGAACGCAGAAGCCGGGACGAAACACGCGACTATCGCGTTCCCCTATCATACGTTCACGTGGAGGCCGGAGTGAAGTTGGATTAACGCTCCGCCGGGCTCGGGCTTTGCGCCACCTTCGACGCGGGGGCCTCGACCCGCCAGGAGATCATGAGCCAGCCGTCGTCGGCCACGGCCTGTGCTACTCGCAATTCGCCGGATTTCGCCAATTCCCCCGGCAGCACGCGACGGTCGATCAGAATTTCCTCCGGGAACGTTTTCTTCTGCTGGAAGCGATTCTGCATCTCGTTGCGCAGCGCGGTTTCACGGATCGAGAGATTCCCTTGCCTGGCAGGATCGTGTCCGGGCGGGAAAACCAGTGGCTCTCCCTCCCGAACGAAGCGCCATTCGTCCCCTTGCTGATCCAAGCGATAGACCACGGTGATATCCATCGCGGCGTCATGGACCTTGCCGCCGACCTCGTAGCGGACGCCATGCACCGTGACCCGAACCCGGCCGTCGTCGATCCGCACCGTCACCGGGCCAAGCTCGCGCGGTAAGTCGTCACCCACTTGCGGGGCCGCATCCTCGTCCGAGGCCAGCGTCACCGTCCACGGGCCGGTCTGCGGATCGACCGCTACTTCCGGCGGCAACGGTTCCTTGCGCTGCTCAGGCGTCTGCAGACTGCGATAGATCTCGATCGCCCGATCCTGCGTGAGCGTCTCGCCGAGCAAAATGCTCCGCGTCAAGTTGTTGGCCAGCGATTCATGCACACTGAGCACCAGGTCGCTCCCCTCCGGCGGCGTTGGCGCGGGCCGATCGGCGGCCAGGCGATCGCTCGCGCGGACCAGGCCCGTCACGTGCAACCCATCGGCGGTCGTGGCGAACTGCAAACGATCGGGATACACATCGTAGCGCACCAGCGGCGCGAGAAATTTTTCGCGATAGTTCAGGTTGGCCTTGGCCAGCCGTTCGTTCGCTTCGCGATCCATGCGGGCGCGAATGCGGTCCTCGGCGTGATCGGCGGCGATGCGCTCCGCCTGCCGCTTGCTTTGCGACGCCCGCTTATTGGCTGCCTTGAGAATGATTTTCCCAAGCGGACCTTGCCGCCGCGTCGCAATGCCGCGAATACGCGTGTGCGTTTCCGCTTCCGCCGTCGACGGCCCGGTATGCAGCCCATCAGAACGCAGATAAATGGGCTTTTCGCCCTGAATTTTCGTCGTGCCGGTCGAGAAAATCTGCACCGGCCCGTTGTAGCCGACCGTGTCGCTGTAAGTGGTGCCGGTGAGCAGTAGCTGCAATGTTCCTTCATGCGCCGAAGGAATCGCCTTCACTTCGGTCCGCCCCACGGTACGCCCGGTCCCATGGATGTCGGTCCCCAGGATCATGTCGGTCACCGGCGCGACGTCGTCCACGTCGCGCGACAGCGCTCGCTCCAAGAACGGCTGCGACGCCACGAGTCGCAGGTTCGGTTGCGCGAAACGGCTCCGCAACGCCCACACGACGCGCGGCGCCTGGCCGTACCGTTCAAGCTCAGTCACCGAGGCGCCGAGATATTCCAGGTCCGCCGGCGAAGGCGGATCCGAGATCGCTTCGAGCCGGGCCGCGAGATCGTCCAGAATTCCTTGAAACGTGCCGGTCGCATCGTCGCCTGCTTGCAATAGCGCGACCTGATTGGCGTAGTCGCCAAGCGCGGAACGGACCTCGACGAAGCGGCTGGCCTCCAAGCCCGGATGCTTGCCGATAAAGCGCTGTTGGATTTCCGCCAACTTCACGGCGTCCGGCGTGTCGCTGGCGATCTGAGCCTCGAGCTCGTCGCCGCGCACATGCTGACGCCAGAGCCGGCCGTTGTCGCCATCGCTTTCGAACCGCTCATTCAACCGATTGAACGCCGTCCGCAGTCGGCGGCGCAGGCGGCCGGTCGTTTCGGGGCTGGGGGGCTTAATCTCCGCCTTTGCCTCGCGCACGAGCGCCAGCAGGTCCGATTTCGGGATTTCGTCCGCAGCCATCATCCAATCGGCCAACTCAAAGCGCACCCGCTCGATGGGGGCGGTCCGGCGGCGGCCCGCGACCGAGGCGTAGCGGTCGTAAATCTCCGCCAGCGCAGCAGGGTCGGGCTTTTCACCCGTGGCAAGTTGCGCGCGCAGACGGTCGTATTCCAGGAACGTCCGCCAGCGCTTTCCGTTCCCGCCCGGGCCCAGCCAGTCGTTCATATCATCAAGCG
>CAZUBB010000182.1:0-2090 GCA_964618485.1 uncultured Pirellulales bacterium | reverse complement strand
TCCGTCCGCGCATCGGCGAACCCGTGGCGCACCGGCAGGCACGCAAGCAGCAGCAGGGCGAGGGGTACGAAGCGGTAGCGATCCATCCACCGACGGGGCATCACGAAGCTCTCCTCAGACCACCTTGGGGGCAACGCCGGTAGGCTCCGCCCTACCGAGAGTGTGGCTCGCTCCTGGAGCTTGGCGAGCCAACGAAACCCCTCCGATGGGTTGTTATTGCACAGATGGGTGGTTGCATTTCTTGCGCCGCCGGGTAAAACGCCCTGCACGGAACCACCCAAAGCGCGTAACGCGCAAGGTTAGTTGTAATCAACCCAGCCCACATGACAAGCACAATCTAGAACTTCCACCCCGCTTGCCATGCCAGGACGCGAGCCTCGCGGCTCGCTCCCGCCCTCCGACCTCGATCGCGCACCCACCCGAGGTCTCGTTACCCACACGCGTCGGCCTCGCCGAGTCCCCCATGGACCAGGCTGGCTGATACCCCGCCTCACCGTAGGAGCACCACCTGATGGGATCGGCAACTCTGGCTCTCACCCTGGTCGCGATGAGCGTCATTCCGTTGAACGAAGGCCGCCTGGGCGAAGGTCGCCTGTTGAACTTGTTCCGCCCCAACGCGCGGCGCGAGCAAGTGCAGGTCCTTCCGTTCACCGATTACGGCACGGCCTACCGTCACGCCAAGGAGCAGCAGAAGCAGTTGCTGGTGTTCATCCATCCGGCCGGAAAAACGTTCTTTCGCGACACCCGCCAGTACCGAGCCCTGAGCAATGCCAAGGCCTGGAAGCAACTCGATCGGTTTGTGCTGGCGAGCGTGCCGCTGACGGAAACCGTCAAGCTGAAAGGAAAAGAACGCCGCATCATCGACTCGGCGGCCTTCCGCGATCTGCAATCGGGAGGCGGCGTGGCGATCATCGATCTGGAAAAACCCAAGTCCGCCACCTATGGCCAGGTGATCAGCCTGCTCCGCTTCGAGTCGGGCGGGTACTATACGTTCAGGCCTGAGCACGTTCCCATGATCATGGAATTGCCGCGCGGCACGCTGACGCAACGGAGCCTGATCTTCGCTGTTCGCATCCATCCAGAGAAACCGCAGGGAGCGAATGGCAAGTTCCTCGCCGCGCTGGGGCGCGAGGCCGCCAGTCACTCCAACGATCAGGCGGGCATGGGCGTGCAAGGTCACCACAACTGGGAGAGCCGCTTTCACCGCATCAACGCCCGGCTGCCGGCCGACACAACCGCTCAGGAAGTAGTCGCGGAAAGCTGGCCCGGCGAAGACTTGATGGACGCCTGCGTCGATTGCGTGGCGAGCTGGCGGCAGTCGTCGGGACATTGGAGTGCGGTACGCCGCCGTCACCCGGTGTTCGGCTTCGACATCAAGCGCGGACACAACGGAATCTGGTACGCGACGGGGTTGTTTGGGAATCGGGACTAGGCGCGAGTGTTCGGTTTTCAGTGTTCGGTTTTCAGTGTTTCGAGATCGCGGTTCGCTTCCTTTCACGTTGGGTCGTGCACTCATGACTTGCTCGCGAATGATGGCGTTGCTGGGCGTTGTGGCGGCTGCTTCCTTCGTCGGCGCGGAAGAGCCGGCGGCGATCAAGCCGAAGGAGTACGTTTGCCAACGCGCTGCGGAGAAAGTGGCGATCGACGGCAAGCTTGACGACGTGGCCTGGCAGGCCGCGCCCTGGACCGACGACTTTGTCGATATCGAAGGAGACAAGAAGCCGCTCCCGCGCTTCCGCACGCGGGCAAAGATGCTCTGGGACGACGAGTATTTCTACATCGCCGCGCAACTCGACGAGCCTCACGTCTGGGGAACGATCACCGAGCGCGATGCGGTGATCTTCCAGGACCGCGTCTCGAACATCCTCGACGCGCACCTGAGCAACGTCAGCAACCGCCTGAACGAGGTGGTGAAGGTGCTGACGGTGATGTCCACCATCGTGCTGCCGCTGACGCTCGTGGCCGGCCTCTGGGGGATGAACGTCCCGCTGCCGGCGTTTCCCGGCGGCGAACCCGCGCAGTTCTGGTGGATTGCCGGCCTGTCGCTACTGCTCGTGGTGCTCATGCTCGGCTACTTCCGCAGCAGGCGG
>CAZUBB010000181.1:1983-9633 GCA_964618485.1 uncultured Pirellulales bacterium | reverse complement strand
GGAACAGGCGCCGCGCTTTCCGCCGGGGCGGCAGCGGGCGCCGCGCCCTCGGCAGGGGCTGCTGCCGCCGCGCCGTCCGGCGTTTTTGTTGGCGGCTTCGGCGCGGGTTCCAGCCAAACGCGCAGAATCGTCGAAGGACGCCGGTCGAACATCAACTGGCGGATCTTCTCCAGCCGCTTCTGCTTCTGCTCGTTCTCGGCGGCCTTGGCCGCGTCAGCGGTCGCGGCCGCGGGATCTGTCGCCGCAGGCGTGATGGCTTCAGCGCCCGGCGCCGGCGCTTCGCGAACTTCGGAAACCACGATGCCCGAACTCGGCTGTCCGGCGACCGCGGCGCGGATCGTGATCGCACGCCCTGAGGGAGCGGAAATAATGGTCTGCGCGACCGCCGTGGCGGCAATCGACGAACTCACCGCGGCTACTACGAATGTACGCCAACGCATTGCCACTTCTCCTCAGGTTCCATGCGCAGACGGCCACTGCATCGCAGGGGAAGCAGTGGCCGCCGGTTCAATTCAGGGATAACAAGATCACAATCCGCGACTACGAGCCTTGATTGTCCGGGGGCGGGCCGCCGCTCGCGCCGCGGGCGTCATCGGACTTGTTCTTGGCTTCCTTCTTCGACTTCTTCGCGCCTTTGCACTTGCACTGGCAGTTGCCGCTCTGGCAGTTCTTGCATTGGCTCGGCAGCGCCAGCGCCTGCAAGTCGGAAAGGTCGAGCCGGGCCAGGCGAATCGCGGCCTCCACGTCCTCGCTGCGGGCCTTGGCTTCGGCGGTGTCATTCGCGGCTGCGGCCGATTCCGCCAGCAGGCGATAGTTCTGACGTGCCGCTTCGATCTCCGGTTCCCACGCGTCGCGCGGCTCCCCTTCCAGTCGCATCAACCAAGTCAGGTAATATTGAGCCTGCGCGAGCGACGTGCGGGCGTCCTTCAGGATCGCCGCGTCGGGCTTCGGGCTGTCGTTCAGTTCGTCGACCAGCATCGTCAGGTCGTCATAGGCGGCCGGTAGCTGGCTGCAATTCAACTGCGCTTTGGCCCGCTCGATTCGCGCGCGTTGTGCGACTTCCACGGCCTCTTCCGGAAGCCTCTCAATTGCCATGTTATAGGCGTCGGCGGCGTTGACCCATTGGCCCGCCTTGGCGTATGCGTCCCCGGCACGGAGAAACATCCCGGCCTCGTCGACCACGACGGCCTTCTGTCCCGGCCCCAGGTGATACGCCACGGCGGCCGCCGGAACCAGCAGCCAGGCGCAAATCAGTAATCCTCGCATTGTCTCCCTACGCAGGACGGAAACTGTGTTGGTTTGGGGGAAGAAGGTGAGAAGGTAAGAATGTGAGTAGGTAAGAAGTTTCGGCCATAACGCGAATCGCTGTGCCACCCCCTTCTTATCTTCTCACCTCCTTACCTCCTCACCTTCTTCCTCACAATACCGCCGCCGCGGCGCGGCGGTCAACCTTTTTTGACTGCTTGGCGCCCTCGGCCTCCCCCAAACGGGAGTGGTTTCGCACGCCGGGCCGCCAAGCCGCGCCGAACACTCCCAGAAACACCGGCAGGAGCGCAAAAGTTACGCCGCCGACGCCGCACGCGATCAACGCGTATTCGCGCCGCGTGAAGGCCTCGAAAACGCTCTCGCGCGACTGCGCCGTGACCAGCCGTACCATGTCGGTCGGAATCTGTTTTTCGTTGCCGTTGTGGTAAACGCCCCCCAAGCGAATCGCCACCTGGCGCAACGTCGAAGCATCCTGTCGCGACTGCCTGCCGTTGATGAACTTGCCGACCCGCGTGTCGCCCACTCCGACCACGAGCGTATGGGAAATCGACGCCGGCAACTTCGGCATACCGGTCCCGGGGACCGAGTCGCCGTCGGTGAGGATAACCAATGTGGCGTCGCGAGGGTTCCAGGGCTTGGCCAACTCAACCACCTCTTCGAGGCCGGCGAACAAGTCGGTCTCCCCCGACTGGAACGCGTAGTGCATCGGCAGGTCGTTGAGAATATTGCGGATAATCTCCATATCGACCGTTTCAGTCGCTACCGGTTTCGCCCCGGTGTAAAACGCGACCACGGTCGTCTTGAACTGCATTCCGGACCGGGCATAGAACGAATCGAGCAAGTCGGCCACCCGCGCGGCTCGGGCCTGCTTGTGCGTCGGCCCGGCGTCCTGCAGCCGCATACTCGGCGAGACGTCGAGCATCAGAATCAGATGCCGCAGCTTCGATTTATCGACCGCCTCGCTGCCGTGGACCTTGGGTTCGATCATCAGCAGCGTGGTCAGCCCCCAGGCCAACAATCCCAACGAAAGCGTGCGAATCGCCGGCGCAAAGCGGGCCCACCACCTGGGCCGGCGATCGGGTCCGAACGCCAGTTGCGCAACGTGGCGCACGCGTCGCTGGTGGAGCAACTCCGCTCCAGCGACGAACACCAGCGTGGCGAGCGCGACGAGCTCCGCTACCATGGCGTGTACCTCAATCCCCACAGGCAGAGCGAAGCGACCCCCATCATCGACAAGCCCGCGATGGCGAACGGCGGGAAGTGATCCTGCCGTTCCGCGGCGGCCTTGTCGATCCGCGTTTGCTGCATCTTGTCGATCCGTGCAAAAACGGCGCGAACCCCTTCCGCGTCGCCGGCCGAGAACGCCTCGCCGCCCGTGCTCATGGTGAGATTGACGATCTCGCCGGGCACATCGGTGTCGGCCACGTGCACGGCATACACCGTGATCTTGTCGTCTTTGAGACGCTTGGCGAGTTCAAAGTCATTGCCGTCGCCCAAATCGGAGCTGAAGCCGTCGGAGACCAGCACGATCATCCGGTCCCCTTCTTCGCGCGCGGTCAAGACATCCTGGCAGGCCATCAGCGCCTTCGCGATTTCGGTCCCGCCAAACCATGGCGGCGCGATCTCGGGCCGCATAAACGGCGGGCTGCAGCGGATCGCCGAAACGTCGCTCGTCAGCGGCACCCAATGCAACACGCTGCTGCCGAAGAACGTCAGCCCGAAGGCGTCCCCTTTGCGATAGTCGAGAAACTCGTCGATCGCCGCCATCGAGGCGTCGTAGCGCGTCCCCTCCCCAAGCTTCGCCGTCATGCTGCCGGAGATATCGACGCAGAATTCGATGTTGGTCAAGGAACGCTTACTCACCGGTTCGCCGAGCCGTTCCGGTCCCGCGAGGAGAAAGATCACCATTGCCAGCAACAGCGCCGGCAGACATTCGACGACGCCGATGAGGCCGTAGATTCCGCGCGACGATTTCTTCGGGGAATGATCGAGCGGCACGACCACCTGCGTCCCCTCGCGGCGCCAGTTCCAGAAAATGAGCGCCACGGGCACGACGAGCAGAAACAAAACCCAGGGATGGCCGAAACTCATGGCGCCACCTCTTCAGCGACGACCACGGCGGCGAACGGGGAGTTCCCCGGCGACTTGCCGGCCGACGCGCCGCGATACGGCGCGAGCATTTGCGCCAGGTTCACTTCGCGAGCGCCCCCGGGCTGATGGAGCCACGCCTCGACTTGCCGGAGCAGTTGCCCAGCTTCCGGGTGACTTCGCAGCCGTTGCATCGCCTCGGCCGGATCGACGTCGGTCAGGCCCAATCGTTCGCTCCAATAACCGAGCAACAGCCGCTCCAGCGCCGCTTGTTGATCGAGCGTCAGCCGCCCGGCCAGGGCGCTTTCCACGAGCGGTTGCAATCGTTCGGCGAGTGTGAGTTGATGTTCGGCCACGCGCACGGCCGTCTTCCGCTTCTTACGACCCATGAAAATCAGCGCGATCAATCCCGCGATCCAGACGACCGCCCCCAACAACAGCACGAGGACATATCCGCCGACCCACGGCGGCGACACCGGCTGCAGTTCGCCCGGCAAAATCTGTCCCGCTGGGAGGGCGGAAACAATCTTCACCGGAATCGGCGGCAGGTCATCGCTCGCCGAAGCATCTTTGCGCTTCAAGTAATCGCGCAGATCAAATTGCCCTGGCTCGAGGCCGTAATACTCCAGGTCGTAACGAAACGCGGTCCCGTGCGGATACGCCGAAACGATGCGCAACACGACTTTAGCGTCGCGATCGGAAAGCGGCTTGGCTTCGAGTTCTGTGCCGGGAAGGACCAACTGTTCGATCCTGACCGGCAGCCCGACCGACGACTCCCGTTTCGCCGCAGTCGCAGGGGCCTTCACCGCAGGCGACTGCGCGGGCGCCGTTTGCGCTACCACGTTCGCGCACGGCACGAGCGCCGTGAGGAGCGCCCAACAACAAACGTTTCGCAGGCCAGCGGTGTGGATCATCGTGTTCCTCGACCGACAATGCCTCGGGAGCGGAAAAAGTGCCGCAGCCGCGGCACGAACGGCTGATCGACGTCAATCAGCAAATGATCGATCGCCGCGCGGCGCAATTCGTCGCCAATCGCCTCGTGATCGAGCCATTTCGCCCGGCCGTGCGTGACTACCGCGCGGCCCGTCTCGGCCTCGCGGGCGCGAAGCAACCCCGCGCCGCGCAGCGACTTTTCGGCAGGATCGCGTAATTGCAGCACGACGCAATCGTGCCGTTGCCCGAGACTCTTCAGTAGCGGAATCGATTCCGGGTCGTGCAGATCGCTGAGCACGATGACCAAAGTGCGATGGCTGAGGCTCGGCTCCAGTTGTTTCAGACGCTCGGAAAGCCGCGTCGGTTCGTCGTAGCTGTATTCCCGCAACCGATAGAGCCAGCCCAGAATCTGATCGCGCGAGAGGCTCGGGCGCACGTGAACTCGCGAGTTGCCCACGCCCAGCACGCCGACCGGGCTGATTCGGTCCAAGCAGGCCAGCGCCAGCCCGCCCGCTACGAATACCGCGGTTTCGTACTTGCTTTTTGAGGCGGATCGGATGGTCATCGAGGCCGAGGTGTCGATCAGTAGATACACCGGCATCCGCCGCGGCGCTTCATATTCTTTGACGTGAATCTTTCGAGTACGCGCGGTCACGCGCCAATCGATCGAACGGACCGAATCCCCCGGCTCGTAGAGCCGCGACTGTACATACTCGATGCCGGAGCCCAGCGTCTTCGAGTGATCGGCGCCGAAGCTGAGGCTATTCGCCAAACCGCGAACCGCGACCTGGAACTGCCGCGAGTTCAGGAGATCGGTGTTGTCGATGTAGCCCTGCATCTCGGTTCCTTGTTGTGGCACGGTCTCCCGACCGTGCCGCCGCTGCCCGACTGAAGGTCTCCCAGTTGCCGTCAGACAATCGCCGAGTGCTTCGTGGCCTGGCCGTTACTGCCGGCCGCTCCGCCAAATTCGTGCAGGAGCGAACGCAAGACGTCACTGCCGGTAATGCCTTCGGCCAGGGCTTCGTAGGTGAGCCGCATCCGGTGCAACAGCGTGTCTTCGGCCAGCGCGAACAGGTCGTCCGGAATCACATAGTTGCGGCCGTGAATCATGGCGCGGGCGCGGGAGGCCTTCACGAGTGCGATCCCGGCGCGCGGACTGCAACCGAGGTCGATGTACGGATGCTTCCGCGTCCGCTCGACGAGATCGACCACGTGATCGGTAAAGGTCTCGCTGACGTGAATCTCGTGCACTACTTCCATCGCCTTGACCAGGTCGTCGGCCGTGGCCACGGGGCCGTCGCTGAGGACGTCGAACTCCGATCGCGCCACGGCGCCATGGTCTTGGCGCTTCACGCCGAGCTTGGCGTTGCGGCGGAGGATTTCTTTCTCTTCCTCGCGCTTCGGGTAGTGGAAGCGATGGCACAGCAGGAAGCGGTCTAACTGCGCTTCGGGGAGCTCAAACGTACCGCTTTGTTCGACGGGGTTCTGCGTGGCGATCACCAAAAACGGCGCCGGCAACGGATACGTGGCGTTGCCGATCGTCACCTTGCGTTCCTGCATCGCTTCGAGCAACGCGCTTTGCACCTTGGGAGCAGCGCGGTTGATTTCGTCCGCCAGCAGCAGGTTGGTGAAAATCGGCCCTTGATAGGTGCGAAACTCGTTCGTCCGCTGATCGAGAATTTCCGAGCCGACGATATCGGAGGGGAGCAAGTCGACGGTGAACTGAATCCGTTTGAAGCCGAGGTCGATGGTCCGCGCGAGCACGCTCACCAAGAGCGTCTTCGCCAACCCTGGCACGCCTTGCAGCAGGATATGGCCGCTCGTGAAGAGGGAGATCAGCAAGCGCTCGACGACGACGTCCTGCCCGACGACCACTTCCGCGATCCGCTCGCGAACCCGGCGGATAAAGTCCTGCGTCTCCGGCGGAATAGAAATCCCCGCCGACTCCTCGCCTCGCTCGTTCGTCATCACGTCCTCAATCGGCAAATTAGGAAGAATCCGGCACGACGGCGCGACGTGAGGTCTTTCGCGCACCGTAACGGCCAGTCTATCCAGAGAAATTCACCGATGCAAACCAGCGAGAAACCAATCCCCCCTCAATCACGCTCTCAGTCCCCCAAGCCCAGGGATGGCCACCACGGACCCAATCCACTAAGGCGACCCCGCGCGGCCTTCCCTGGGATCGCACAAGACTCACCTTTACCCCTCCCCAATCTCCGCCATCGCCTCGTCCGGAATATTAAAGTTCGCGGCGACGCTCTGCACGTCGTCGTGATCGTCCAAGGCTTCCACCAGCTTCAGCACCTTGCGCGCGGTTTCCGCGTCGAGATCGACGGTGTTCTTCGGGATGCGACTGATTTCCTTCACCTCCGGCGTGATGCCGGCTGCTTCGATGGCCGCCGTGACCGTCTGGAAATTACCGGGATCGCAGGTCACTTCAAAGTTGCCGTCAGAACGTTTCACGTCGTCGGCGCCGGCCTCGAGGGCAATTTCCATGAGCTGGTCTTCATCGCATTTGTCGGCCGCGATCAAGATCAGCCCTTTGCGGTCGAACATCCAGGCGACGCAGTTGGTCGAGCCCAGATTGCCGTCCCCTAGCTCGAAGATTTTGCGGATTTCGCCCGCGGTCCGATTGCGGTTATCGGTGACGATCTCGCACATCACCGCTACGCCCCCGGCGGCGTAGCCCTCGTAGATCGTCTCTTCGAGGTTATCCCCCTTCGACTCGCCGGTGCCGGCCTTGATGGCCCGTTGGATGTTCTCTTTCGGCAGGCTGACCGCCTTGGCGGCGTCGATGGCGATGCGCAACCGCAGGTTAGCGTCGGGGTCGCCCCCGCCCATCCGCGCCGCGACCATAATCGCCTTGGCCAGCTTGCTCCAGAGCTTGCCACGCTTGTTGTCGATCAGGGCCTTTTTGTGTTTGATTCCGGCCCAATGGGAATGCCCAGCCATCGCGCACCCTCTGCTCCGCTGTAACTGTGTAAGACGTATGTTCTAGGGTAGCAAACGGGGCCGAAAAGGGGCAGGTGGGAGAAGAAAAGGAGAAAAGAAGAAAAGGAGAAAAGAAGGGGGAAGAACGCATCAGAATGGAGCAATTCTCCTGGTCCAATCGGTTCCGCCGGGCTCCTTTTCTTCTTTTCTCCTTTTCTTCTTTTCTCCTCTCGCCACCCACTCCTCCGCCCAGGGCCGCTTCTACACTAAACTACGGCCAGATCCCCCCAGCCTGTTTTGCCGCTTCTATGGACCTGCACCAGAGTCTGCTTTCCACGGATCTTTCGCACCGGTTCGCCGCGATCGATATCGGCACCAACAGCATGCGACTGATCATCGCCGAGGCCTTGCGAGACGGTAACTACCGCATTC
>CAZUBB010000181.1:665-1973 GCA_964618485.1 uncultured Pirellulales bacterium | reverse complement strand
AAAAAGGACTCCACGCGACTCGGGGCGCACCTCAGTTCGACGGGCAAGCTCGACCCCGACGCGGTCGATCGCTCTATCGAAGCCCTCCGCCGGATGAAGCAAATCGCCGAGGGCTACCAGGTCCGCGAGATGCGCGTCATCGCTACCTGTGCCGTCCGCGAGGCCGCCGATGGCCCCTCGTTCCGGCGGAAGGTCAAGCGCGAGACCGGGCTTAAGGTGGAGTGCATCACAGCCCAGAAGGAAGCGCATCTGGCGTTTGCCAGCGTCGCCCGCGCGTTCGATCTCAAGGGAAAAGAGGTCGCGGTCGCCGATATCGGCGGCGGAAGCACGGAAATCGTCCTCGCCTCGGGCGGGCTGATCGAAGCGATCTACACGACGCCGCTCGGCGCGGTCCGCATCGGCGAAATGTACGGCAACGCCGGCGGCGCCTGGGGCGATAACTACGACGCCATGCTCCGCGGCATCGACAAGCTGCTCAAGAAGCACACCGAGAAGCCCATCTTTCAACCGCAATTGCTGATTGGCTCCGGCGGCACCTTCACCACGCTGGCCGAAATGATCATGGCCCAGAAAAAGCAACCGGGGCTCCCGGTGCGCGGCTATGAAATCAATCGCGCCGAAGTCACGCACCTGCTGGAACGCCTGCGCAAGATGCCGATTAAGGCCCGCCGCGGCGTGCCGGGTCTCAGCGCCGACCGGCTCGACATCATCATTCCGGGGTTGGCGGTGATCGACCGCGTCATGCGCCGGCTGAACGTCAACCGTTTGCAAGTCCACGATCGCGGCGTCCGCGATGGACTGCTGTTAAGCATGCTCGACGCTGCGGTCGGACGACCCGAAGTGAATCCGCACGATCGCGAGGCCGCAGTGGAGCGCTTCGCAGTCGCCTGCGGCACCGACTTAGAACATGGGCGGCAAGTGGCGCGACTCTCGGGCGAGATCTTCGCGCAGCTCGTCGAACCCTTCGCGCTCGATGCGGAAGACCGCCCGCTGTTAGAGGCCGCGGCGCGGCTGCAGGATGCCGGCTATCTCATCAACTACGAAAAGCACCACAAGCACAGCTATCACCTGATCCTGAACAGCCGCCTGGCCGGGTTTCAACCGCACGAGTTGCAAATCGTCGCGAACGTCGCGCGCTACCATCGCGGTTCGTTGCCGAAAAAGAAGCACACCTGCTTCGCGCAACTCAGCCCCGCCGAGCAGGACCGCGTCTCCAAAATGGCGGCGATTCTACGCATCGCCGGCGGGCTCGATCGCAGCCACTCGCAGCAAGTGCGTGCGGTGGAAGTCGCGCGCGCCGACGGCGAA
>CAZUBB010000181.1:0-655 GCA_964618485.1 uncultured Pirellulales bacterium | reverse complement strand
TCTCTGGGGCGCCAAGAGCCGCGCGGAATTCTTCGAGCACGCCTTCGACACCCGTCTCACCTTCGAATGGCGCCGCCCCGGACACGCACCAGGCCCCGAGCCAGAGCCGCGCGCCGAATCGCTTTCAAGTCAGCACAGCGCGTCGGCGTCGTAACACGGTCGCGCATCATTGTAGCACGGACTCCCGACCGTGCTACTGCCAGGACCGAAGGTCTCCCTGAATCGCGACGGTTCCTACATCGCCACACGTAGCTCCGGGCGCTCACGCTTCCGGCTCTCATGGACCGTCATCATTGCGCAACAGGACGGCGCGGCGCGGCGTACAAAATGCCCTGCATCATCCCAAACAGCGCTCCCCCCGACGCCCCCTGCAAAACGCCCGCCACAAGGATGATCCCCACCAGCTTCCGCAACGGCGACGGAGCGACCAAGAAATTGAATTGCGCATCAGGCTCTCCGGCCGCGTAGATCAGTGCGGCCAACGCGCCGCCCACGATGCAACCGCCGAGAATCGCCCAGCACATCCGCCGCACGGCGCTCGCGCGCCGGCCGACCGATTGCTCAAGGACATGAATGGCCCCGGCGGTCCAACTTGGCCAGAACAAGTAAGCGCCCCAATCCTGCTCGACACGAAATACCGCCGCCATGACCGCGG
>CAZUBB010000180.1:5882-9750 GCA_964618485.1 uncultured Pirellulales bacterium | reverse complement strand
CGGCCAAGGTGGTTTTGGCGGCGGCGGCGGCGGTTTCTTTAATGTCCGCCCGGAGATGAACCTCCCCTTTCGCCCCTTCGCCGTGAAAGACGAGCTCCGCTTGAAGGGGGGCAAGTCCCCGTCCGCGAAGGCGGCCGTTGAACCCGCGAAGGAAGTCGAGGCAGCGGCTCCCGCGGTGGAAGCGCCCGTTGCGCCCGCCGTGGAAGCGCCCCAACCAGTGGTGGCCATCGAACTTCCAATCGGCGCAGGCCAAGACGCCGCCGCGGTCTGGAACGATTACCTGGCCAAGAACACCCCCGATCCCGCGGCGATTCGCCAGACGATTCGTGATCGCATGCGGGCGCATCAATTCGGCGAAGTGATCGCGATCGTCCAAGCGGCGCTTCGCAATCAGCAGACGCAGCCTTGGATGTACGAAGTCCTTGCGCTAGCGATGCAAGCCGACGAGCGTCCCGCGGCGGAGGTCGAACGGGCGCTGCTGTCGGCGGCTGATTTCGCGCAAGGCCCCGGCGAATTAACGCGGCTCGCGGAGTACCTGCACAAGGCTGGATTTGAGAATCGTGCGCTGGGTCTCTATAAGCAGGTCTCGCAGTTGGAGCCGCTCAACACCGAGCCGTTCATGCGCGGGCTGCAGATTGCTCAACGCCTGAACGATGCGGATGGGCTCAAGTGGACCACCCTCGGCATCCTCAGCCAGGCCTGGACCGCGGAACAAACGGAAATCTGGGAGTCGGCCCGACGCTCGGCGAACGCCCTGTTGACCCAGTTCGAGACTGAAGGGCGCCACCAGGAAATGAGCGCCTTCCAGGAGCAACTGAACGACGCGCTCATTCGTGACACCGTGGTCATCGTCTCCTGGACCGGGGACGCCGACGTGGACCTCGTGGTGGAAGAGCCCACGCACACGCTGTGTTCGTTCCGCACCCCGCGGACTGCCGGCGGCGGAGTGATGCTGGGCGATTCGCTCCGCAGTGCTGACAGTGACAAAGAAGCCAAGATGCAAGAGGTCTACGTCTGCCCGCGCGGCTTTGCCGGACAGTACAAAGTCGCCTTGCAGCGTGTTTTCGGCAAGCTCGCCGGCGGCAAGGCCACGGTCGAGATCTACAAGAATTACGGCTCGCTCGAAGCCAAGTACGAGAGCCGCCAGATCGAGCTCGCGGACGAGCCGGTGATGATTCTGTACGACCTGGAGAAAGGACGCCGCAAGGAGGCGTTGGAGAACGTTCAGTTGGCCGGCGCCGTGGCCGGGCAAATGGAAGTCGGTCGCCACATCTTGGCGCAGCAATTGGCGATGATTAACGACGAGAACCTGGCGCGTAACCTGATTGCGAACCGCATCCTGACCGGCTCCGGCGGAACCGGCGGTGGCAATGACGGCGGCGGCAACGGTAATGGTTTCGGACTCCCGTTCATCGCCCGCGGCGCGGTCGGCTATCAACCGGTCATTATCACCCTCCCGCAAGGCGCCCAGATGAGCGCCACGGCGGTGATTTCAGCGGACCGTCGCTATGTCCGTATCTCGGCGGCGCCGTTGTTCTCTCAGATCACGCAGGTGCAGACGTTTAACTTCGCCACGGGCCAGGGCGGCATGACTCCCGTTCCGGGGGGCGGCGGCACCGGCGGGTTCGGTGGCGGTGCAGGCGGCGGCACCGGGGGCGGCGGCGCCGGCTTCTAGCACTGCCGGCGGGCGGAACGATATCAATCGAGTCGATCAAAGGAACGGGAACGCCTTCAGTGGCGCTTCCCGTTCCTTTTTTGTTGCCCGTGCGTCACACGGCCCATCAGGTCGCGAACCGTTTGCCTTTCGCGCGCGTACGGTTAGGTATGGACAGTTTGGGGCCGGTTGCGGTACCCTGACGGACCATCCCTGGAAGTGCCCGCCGGCATATTCGACGCACGCGGCAGAGGGGCTTCCGCAGCCGCGGCCACATGTAGGCCGCCGACCGTGACAACGGCGCCCCCGTTCGACGGTCCCCAGATTCAAGCAGACGATCGGTCGCAAGTGACTGGCGACGGGGCGACAGCGGTTGCCTTTAGGAATCGCGTTTCGCGACCAACGAGGAGGATGAATACGATGAGTCAGGCGTCCGGGCCAGCAATGATTGAAGCCGTGGGGCTGACCAAATACTACGGCGAATTCGCGGCCATCGACGACGTTTCGTTCTCGATCCCCAAAGGAGAAGTCGTCGCATTCCTGGGGCCCAACGGCGCCGGAAAAAGCACCACGATGAAGCTCCTGACCGGCTACCTGGCACCCACGGCCGGCGTGGCGCGGATCGCGGGACATGATATGTCCACCGACCGCATCGAAGGGAGCCGCCGCCTCGGTTATCTGCCGGAAAACGGGCCGCTCTATCCCGATATGACGCCGCGCTCCCTGCTCTCGTTCTTCGCCGATGCCCGCGGCCTTACGGGGGCCCATCGCCGGCAACGGATCGAAGCCGTCATCGACCAGTGCGCTTTGGGAGACGTCATCGGCAAGCCAGTCGGCAAGCTGTCCAAAGGTTACCGCCAGCGCGTCGGCATGGCGCAGGCCCTGCTGCACGAACCGGACGTGCTGATCCTGGACGAACCGACCGCGGGCCTCGATCCCAATCAAATTCGCGAGGTCCGCGACAACATCGTCCGGCTCGGCAAGGAGAAAACCATTCTCCTCTCGACGCACATCCTGCAGGAAGTTCACGCCATGTGCCGCCGCGTGCTGTTTATCAGCGAAGGGCGGCTACTGTATGACGGCCCCGTGGAAAAGCTCGTGGCGGACGGACGTCCGCTGGATGAACACTTTTATGAACTGACCGCGCCGACCGGCTGATCGCCGTTGCGCCGCTGCGGAAATTGACTGCCGAGGAATCACGCCCATGCCAGGGTTTTTGACCTCCTTCGCCACGATTATCGGCGTGCTCGCCGTGTTCGGCTGCATCTGGTACCTGGCCGTCCGCGCGCTCGTCACGTGGAAGCGCGCCGCCTATGCCGTGTTGAAACGCAATTTCGTCAGCTATTTCAGCAACCCGACGGGATACGCGTTCATCTGCGTCTTCGTGCTGTCGGGCTCGTTTGCGGCCTTCTGGCCGAATGAGTTTTTCAACTCGAACCTGGCGAACCTCGATCAACTCAACGCCTACCTTCCGTGGGTGATGCTGGTCTTTATCCCGGCCATCACGATGAGCCTCTGGGCCGACGAGCGGCGCCAAGGGACGGACGAGTTGCTGCTCACGATCCCCGCGGCCGACACCGACGTCGTGCTCGGCAAGTATCTCGCGGCCGTGGCGATCTTCACGGTTGCGCTGATGTTCTCGCTCTTCTCGAACTACTTCGTGCTGGGCGTGCTCGGCAATCCCGACGTCGGCCTCTTCGTGGCCACGTATATCGGCTACTGGTTCATGGGGCTGGCGATGCTCGCGATCGGCATGGTCGCCAGTTTTCTCACCGGCAATCTCACTGTCGGGTTCATTCTCGGCGCGGTGTTCAACCTGCCGCTCGTGTTCGCATCGTACGCCGATGTGATCGTCACGGGGAGCGACCGGGCGATCGCGATTCGCCAATGGAGTCTCAGCGAGCGGTTCGTCGATTTCGGCCGCGGCGTGCTGAGCCTGTCCAGCGTGCTGTACTTCGTGGCAATCGCCGCGGCGATGTACTATCTGAGCGTCGTGCTGATCGGCCGCCGCCACTGGTTGGGGGGCAAGAACTCCTCGAGCCAGGCGTGGCACTACCTGATTCGTTGCGTGTCGATCCTCGTGGCGGTCGTGGCGATTAACGTTATCGCTCAGGCCCGCGACCAACGGCAGGATGTGACCGAGGCGCGGCTCACGGCCCTGTCGGATTCGACAAAAAAACTGCTCAAGGATCTCGACCGCCCCGTGCGCATCGA
>CAZUBB010000180.1:0-5872 GCA_964618485.1 uncultured Pirellulales bacterium | reverse complement strand
GTGCCGGAAGAATACGTTCCGTCTCGTTTGGAACTGCTCGCCAAATTGCGCGAGTTGGATGCGCTGGGGGGCGAAAAAGTCGACGTCCACGTGTACGACACCGAACGCTTCAGCGAAAATGCCGAGCTGGCCCGCGATCGCCACGGCATCGAGAGCCAGCGCGTGATCTCGCGCGAGCGCGGCTCGATCGCCGTCGAGGAAATCTACCTCGGCGTGGCGTTCAGCTCGGGACTCGAGAAAGTCAAGGTGCCGTTCTTCGATCGTGGCCTCCCGGTGGAGTACGAGCTCATTCGCTCCATTGCCACGGTCAGCCAGCAGAAGCGCAAGCGGCTCGGCGTGCTGCTCACCGATGCCCAACTCTTCGGCTCGTTCAATCAAATGACATTCTCGATGAGCGACAACGAGCCGATCATCAGCGAACTCGAAAAGCAGTACGAAGTTGTCCGCGTCAATCCGGACCAGGCGATTCCGGACGACCTCGACGTGCTCCTCGCCGTGCAGCCGTCGGCGATGGGCCCTGAGGGGTTGCAGAACCTGATGACCGCGATTCGGGCAGGAATGCCGACGGCGATCTTCGAAGACCCGCTTCCGCGCGGCATTCAAGCGCCCGGCACCAGCGCGCCGCGCATGCCGGCGAACGCCGCGAACCCGTTCATGCAGCAGCAACAGCCGCAGCCGAAAGGCAACATCCAGGAACTATGGGACCTGCTCGGCGTCGACTTCGACGACAAGGCGATCGTCTGGCAAGACTACAAGCCATACCGAAAACTCAACGAGCTGCCGCGCGAAGTCATCTTTGTCGACGACGCGCAGCCCGGGAACGCGACGCCGTTCAGCGCGACCGATCCCATCGCGGGCGGATTGCAGCAGATCGTGCTGATCTATCCCGGCGCCATCCGTCAACGCAACTCATCCGACCTGACCTTTGAGAAGCTGATCACCACAGGTACGCGCACGGGCACCGTGGATTACGACGCGCTCATGGCGCAAGCGAACCCCTTTGGCGCTCCGCCGGAGCCGCCGAAATACATAAAGTCGGGCGACGAGTACGTGATGGCGGCCCACATCAAGGGGAAGCCGAAGCCGGTCGCCGTGCCGATGTACGCGGATGATCCGGCCGCCGAAACTCAAGACGCCGAAGCCCCCACCGAGGAGAAGTCCAAAGCGGAACCGGCGAAAGATCCGGCCGAAGCGGCCGCCGAGACGAAGCCGAAGCGCGACGAGATGAACGTGGTCCTGGTGACCGACATCGACCTGCTGAGCAGCGAAATCTTCCGGCTCCGCGCGCAGGGGAACGAGGCCGGCAGCGAAGTGAAGTTCGAGTTCGACAACGTGCCCTTCGTGCTCAACGTGCTGGACGGCCTCGCGGGGGACGACCGCTTCATCGATATCCGCAAGCGCCGCGCGGAGTATCGCACGTTGAAGGCGATTGAAGAACAGACCAGCGGGTTCCTCGACCAGGCGTTGGCCGAAGCTCAACGAACAGGTGCAGAAAGTTCAAAAGGACAAGAGCCTCGATGCCCGACAACAAGCCATGACGATCAGGCAGTTGCAGGAAGCCGGCAGCCGGCGGCTGATCGCCAAGACCGAGGAGTTGCAGCGCGTCCGCGACGTCAATATCGAACAAGCGGAGCGCAGCGCGCAATTGGAGATCAACCGTATCCAGAATCGCTACAAACTGCTGGCGGTGACGCTTCCCGCGATCCCGCCGCTGATCGTCGGCTTGATTGTGTTTTTCAACCGCCGCGCAAGAGAACGCGAAGGGGTTTCGCGCAACCGGCTGCGGATGACGTGAGTGCGAGGAGAAAAGAAGAAAAGGAGAAAAGAAGTTTGCAAGCGATGTCGTTCGCGCTTCTTGACCTTTTTTCCGCCCCTTCTTTTCTCCTTTTCTTCTGTTCTCTCGTGGCGGCGCTCGTTGCCGTTTATGTAACGCGTCCCATCGTCTCGCCCGTCGACGCCCGCGAGGAAGTCGGCGCGATGCTTTATCCGGACTTCGTTGATCCGCTCTCCGCCGGCAGCCTGGAGATCCTCTCCTTCGACAAGGAGACGGCGACGCCGAAGGATTTCAAAGTGGCGCTCGTCAACAACAGTTGGGTGATCCCGTCGCACGAGAACTACCCGACCGACGCCGAGCAACAGTTGCCGGCGGCGGCGGCGAGCCTGCTAGACTTGAAGATTCTGGAAGTCAAGACGCACGAAAAGTCCGAACACGAGCAATACGGCGTGCTCGATCCCGATCCCGAGGCCAAGGAAATCAAATCCGGCTCGGAAGGGGTCGGCGTCAAGGTCGTCCTCGACGATAAGTCGAGTAAGGAGATCATGCGCCTGATCATCGGCAAGGAAGACCCGAGCCAGCCGGGCGTGCGCTTCGTGCGCCGCGCGGGGAAAGACACCGTCTACGCCACGAAAGTCGACACCGGCAAGCTCTCCACCAAGTTTGAAGACTGGATCCAGCCGGACTTGCTGAAGGTGAACGGTTGGGACATCACGTCGATCGACCTGGACAACTACTCGGTCGACGAGGCTGCCGGCGGCATTAAGGATGGGGATCGCCTGGCGCTCAAGTACGACGACATGGCGACGGAAAACAAGTGGACGCTCGCCGGGACGGAAGAAGGCGAAGAACTCAACGTGGCGCGCCTCGACGAGATGAAAGACGCGCTCGATGACCTGCGGATCGTCGACGTTCGCCGCAAGCCGCCAGGCCTGAGCGCCGAGCTCAAGACCAAAGAAGGCATGACGCTGAACGAGGAGGCGATGCTCTCGCTGCAATCGAAGGGCTTCTTCATCACGCGCGAGGGAACGCTGGTCTCCAACGAAGGCGACCTCGTCGTCGGCACAAAGGAAGGCATTGAATACGTGTTGCGTTTCGGCGAAATCGCCAGCGACACCGGCAGCGCCCCCGCCGCGGGCGACGATGAAAAGAAACAGAACCGTTACGTCTTTATCTCCGCCCAGTTCGACAAGGACCGCATCGAGCCGCCGCAACTCCAACCGCTACCGGGCGAAGAGCCGCCCGCGCAACCCGCGGCGGAAGCGCCAGCCACGGGCGCAGAAGCTCCCGCCGCACCGGAGCCTGCCCCGGCCGAGTCGACGGAAACGCCGGCCGCCGGCGCCTGCCAGGGTCCTGAAGCAACTGAAACGGAAGCACAACCCGCCGAGACCACGGCCCCCGCGGAAGACGCCGACGTGACGACGCAGGCCCCGGACCAGATCGCCGTCGAAGCCGAGCGGCAGCGGATCGAGACCGAGAACAAGCGTTTGCAGGCGCTTTACGATCAGAAGGTGCAAGACGGCGAAAAGAAAGCGCAGGAATTGAATGCCCGGTTTGCCGACTGGTACTACGTGATCTCCGACGACATGTACAAAAAGATCAAGGTCAGCCGCGCCGACGTGATCAAGGGCATCGACCCGCTCACCGGCGACAAGAACACGCTGGAAGAGTTCGAGCAACTCAAGAACTCGCTGCCGACGCCGCCGGCGGTTCAAGGTGAGAGCCCGGCGCCGGAAGGTTCGACCGACGCCAAGAAAGAATGACGGCGCGGATCGGCGCTGCTCTACCGTCGGGCTTCGAGATGCACCAACACCAGCGCCAGATCGGCCGGCGTGATGCCGCTGATCCGGCTGGCTTGGGCGAGGCTCGCCGGCTGCACGCGCGCGAGCTTTTCGCGGGCTTCCACGCGCAACTGCCGCAGCGCGTGGAAATCGAAATTCGCCGGAATGCGTTTTTCCGCCAGCCGGCGTTGGCGTTCGACGTCGAGCTGCTGCCGCGCGAGGTAGCCGGAATACTTGATGTCGTTCACCACCTGCTCGGCGACTTCGCTTGAGACGTTCTCCAACTCCGGCAGCCTTGCAACGACTTCGCCCCACGTTGTTTCCGTGCGCAACAAGAACTGCGCGAGCGTGATGTTTTCGGTGCGCGTGCCGGCCAGCAGCGCTTCCACGCGGGCGATCTCCGCTTCTTTCGCGGTCCAGCGGGCGGCGCGTTCCGCGCCGACGCAACCGATCGCGGCGCCCGCGCCGGTCAGCCGCCGATCGGCGTTGTCGTGCCGCAACGAGAGACGATATTCCGCGCGGCTCGTGAACATCCGGTACGGTTCGTCGACGCCCTTCGTCACCAGGTCGTCGATCAACACGCCGATGTAAGCCTCCTCGCGCCCGAGCACGAACGCCTCGCGCCCAGCGACCTGGAGCGCGGCATTCACGCCGGCCATCAGCCCCTGCGCGCCTGCTTCTTCATATCCGGTAGTGCCGTTGATTTGCCCCGCGAGATACAGTCCGCCGACCTGCTTCGCCTCGAGCGCTGGCGTCAACTGTTCCGGCGGGCAGAAGTCGTACTCCACGGCGTAACCGTAGCGCATGATTTCCGCCCGTTCCAGCCCGGGAATCATCCGCAGCATCTCGTCCTGCACGTCGCGCGGCAGGCTGGTGGAGATGCCGTTTACGTAGTATTCCAGCGTATTGCGCCCTTCCGGCTCCAGAAAGAGCTGGTGCTGTTCTTTATCGGCGAACCGCACCACTTTGTCTTCGATCGAGGGGCAATAGCGCGGCCCGCGCGAATTAATCTGTCCCGAATACATCGGGGCGCGATCCAGATTCGCGCGGATCAATTCATGCACCGCGGCGTTGGTGTGCGTGATCCAACAGGGGATTTGCTCTGTGACGATACGTTCGTTCAAGAACGAAAACGGCCGCGGATCGTCGTCGCCGGGCTGCAGTTCCGTGCGGCTGAAATCGATCGTTCGCCCGTTCAACCGCGCCGGCGTGCCGGTCTTGAAGCGCCGCACCTCGAAACCGAGCCGCAAGAGCGCGCCGCTGATTCCGGCCGTTGTCCCTTCGCCGGCCCGGCCGCCGGGCGTCTTGGCCTCGCCGGTGTGCATAAGTGCTTGCAGGAACGTTCCCGTCGTCAGGACGACGGCCGGCGCGCGATATTCCGCGTCGCCGCGAACGCGCACGCCGACGACGCGTGGGCGCGAGCTCGATTCCTCGACGAGCAAGTCCTCGACCACTTCCTGTCGCAGCGACAATCCCGGCTGCGACTCCACCAGCCGCTTCACTTCGAACTGGTACGCCTTCTTATCGGCCTGCGCCCGCGGGCTGTGCATCGCGGGGCCCTTGCTCCGGTTGAGCATTCGGAATTGAATGCCCGTGGCGTCGATCACTTGTCCCATCGCGCCGCCGAGAGCGTCGATTTCGCGGACGATCTGCCCCTTGGCCACGCCGCCGATGGCCGGGTTACAACTCATCTGCCCGACCGTATCAAGATTCGTCGTCAACAACGCCACGCGGGCCCCCATCCGCGCAGCCGCCAGCGCCGCCTCGGTTCCCGCATGCCCGGCGCCGATCACCACCACGTCGAAATCGTAAGAGCAACGCTTCATCGCGATTTATCTTACGCGGAATTCCTGGGCAAAGTAACTCACCGACGGTCGTCGGCGCCCTATGCTTGAGGTCGAAACCCCGCGCGGTCAGAATCAGTTCATGGCTCTCGAATCGCCCTTGCAAAACCCGTATGCCTCTCCCGAGGCCTTTGGCGACGCCTATGCGAAGGCGGCCGCGGCGTTCGGCAGGCCTGCGGACGCGGACGGGGCGATTTTCGCCGAGGGGACGATCACCGAGCGCGATTACCTGCGCGCGATCAAGCTCCATTACCGTTGGGGCTGGTACGTGGCCCGCGTCCTGGTGTTGACGATGGTCGGCGTGTACCTTTGGTTCGTGTACACACTCTTCCGGCCGTCGCTGGGCGCCGCGGGCTGGCAGTCGTTTCTGTTTTCGCGCGGGCCGCTGTTGTGCATCGCGCTGGCGTCGGCGGCGCTGTTGTGGACGCGGCAGGATTCCCGCGTGCGCCGCAGTTGGCGCAAGGCGCCCTTGA
>CAZUBB010000179.1:0-9817 GCA_964618485.1 uncultured Pirellulales bacterium | reverse complement strand
GCCATAAGCGGCCGCCGTCTACGGCAGGATTCAGCCGCCTGGGGGGTTCCTTCGTGCCAAGCTGTTATAGACTCCGGGCGTCAACGCCCCGGAGGGCGTGGAGACGCTCCGCCGGGGCCCCCCAAGCAACACGCGACAGTGAGGCGCGCTGCAATGAGCCAAGACCAGACTTTAGCGCCGGATGGGAAGCCGCGCGGCCTGATGTCGCCGTCGTTCCTGGGGCTGGCGACGACCCAGGCGCTGGGCACGGTCAATGACAACATCTTCCGCTGGCTGGCGATCGGGATCGGCAAAGACTTTGTCAGCCAGGAGAACGCCTCGGCGGTGCTGGCCGTCGGTTCGGCGTGCTTTGTCCTGCCGTACATTTTGCTGGCGGCGCCGGCCGGCTACCTGGCCGATCGCTACAGCAAGCGCAGCGTGATCGTGTGGTGCAAGGTGGCCGAGATCGCGCTCATGCTGCTGGGGATGGCCACGATCTGGATCGGCGACGTCTACCTGTTGTTCGGCGCGGTTTTTCTGATGGGCGCGCAATCGGCGCTTTTCGGTCCGGCCAAGTTCGGCGCGATTCCGGAAGTGCTTCCCGCTACGAAAATCTCCGTCGCCAACGGCGCGCTCGGTCTGGTGACCGTCGTTTGCACGGCGCTTGGCGCGGGGTTAGGTAACATTCTCAGCGATCGCATGGGCAGCCGGGGCGTCGAGTTTCCTGTCTGGACCTCGGTGGCCGCGATCACGGTGATTTCGCTGGCGATCATCGGCTGGCTCAGCAGCTTGCGGATTGTTTTCATCCCGGCGGCGAATCCGCAGCAAACGTTCCCCTGGAACGCGGTCACTCAAACCGCGCGCGATCTGCGCGCGTTGGCCGGCACCCGAGCGATGCTGCGTGTCGCGGTCGGCGAAGTGTTTTTCTGGTCGCTGGCCGCGCTGGCGCAGATGAACATCGATCAGTACGCCTTCGAAGGAGGCGTCGTCCGCCAGGAAGACGTCGTGCCGATGTTGATGTCGCTCGTGGCGGGACTGGGCCTTGGCAGCGTGCTCGCCGGATGGTGGTCGGCGGGCAAGGTCGAACTGGGCATCCTACCGCTCGGCGCCGCGGGACTGGCGATCACGTCGGTGTGGCTCTACCTGCTGCATGGATCGCTCGTGGCCGATGAAACGATCTGGAACCACAGCTACGCGATGACCTGCGTCTTGCTGGGGTTGCTCGGGATGAGCGCCGGGCTGTTCGACGTGCCGTTGGCCTCGTACATCCAGCACCGCAGCCCGCCGGAACGGCGAGGGCAAAACCTGGCCGCAGTCAACTTCCTCGTGTTCTCGGGCATCCTCGCGACGTCCGGGATCTTCTACCTCTTGCGCATGCCGCGCGCCGGGGGGGCTCCGGCCTTTTCCGCGCGCGAGATCTTCTTATTCGCCGGCCTGGCGACGGTACCGGTGTTTCTGTACATCATCTTCCTGCTGCCGCAGGCGTCGATTCGCTTCTTGCTCTGGCTGCTCAGCCACACGGTTTATCGCTTCCGCATTTCCGGATTGAAGAACCTGCCGGAACGGGGCGGCGCGCTGCTCGTAGCGAATCACGTCAGTTGGATCGACGGTCTCGTGCTGTTGGTCACGTCGTCGCGTCCCGTACGGTTCGTGGCCTACGCCCCCTATGTGCAGATTCGCGGACTGGGCTGGCTCGGGCGGGTGATGGGAATCATTCCCATCGGGCCTGGTCCCAAGTCGATCAAGCTGGCGTTGACGACGGCGCGTCAGGCGATCGAGAACGGCGAATTGGTCTGCATTTTTCCCGAAGGGGGCATCACGCGCGACGGCGAACTGGCGGAATTCAAACCAGGGATGCTGCATATCGTCGGCGGTACCGGCACACCGATCATTCCGGTCTTTCTCGGCCAACTTTGGGGGAGTATCTTTAGTTATGAGCGGGGGAAATTGCTCTGGAAATGGCCGCGGCGCTGGCCGTACGAGGTCGCGGTCCATTTCGGCGCCCCCCTTCATGAGCCATTCGACGTCTCCGGCGTGCGCGAGGCGGTAGTCCAACTAGGGAACGAGGCCGTCGCTGTGAAGCCTGAATCCAACCTGATTCCGCCCCGCACGTTTGTGCGGATGTGCCGCCGGCTTTGGAAACAGCCCAAGCTGGCCGACTCGACCGGCAAGCAAATGACCGGCGGCGAAACGTTGATGGCAGCGATTGTCTTCCGCCGCCTGCTGTTGCGCGAGGTGCTGCAGCCGGGCGAGAAATACGTCGGGTTGTTGCTTCCCCCCTCGATCGGCGGCGTGCTGTCGAACGTGGCGGTGACCCTCGCGGGGCGCGTCGCAGTCAATCTGAATTACACCGTCTCGAACGAGGTGATGAACTCCTGCGTCAGCCAATGCGGCATTACGCACGTGCTGACCAGCAAGCGGGTGATGAAGAAGTTCGAGCACTTCCACTTCGAAGCGAAACTGATCTACCTGGAAGACTTGCTGAAAAAGGTGACGTGGAAGGACAAGGCGATCGCCTTCATGATGGCCAAGCTGTGGCCGCTGCGGACGCTGGAACGATCGTTGGGGCTCGACAAGCTTTCGCAAGATGATCTCCTCACAGTCATCTTCACTTCCGGTTCGACCGGCGACCCCAAGGGGGTGATGCTCTCGCATGGGAACGTCTCGAGCAACATCGAAGGCATCGCCACCAGCGTGCGGCTCACGCCCGACGACGTATTGATCGGCACGTTGCCGTTCTTTCACTCATACGGCTTCACCGCCACGATGTGGTCGGTGCTGACGCTCGACCCAATGGGCGTGTATCACTTCAGCCCGCTCGAGGCCGGCGTCGTCGGCGAGTTGTGCGCGAAGTACCGCGTCACGATTCTGATGTCGACGCCCACGTTCCTGCGTTCGTACCTGAAGCGTTGCCCGCCGGAGCATTTCACGACGCTGGACGCCGTGTTCGGCAGCGCCGAAAAACTGCCGAGCGACTTGTGCGACGCCTTTGCGAAGAAGTTCGGCGTCCGCCCGCTCGAGGCCTACGGGGCGACGGAACTTTCACCGCTGGTGAGCGTGAACGTGCCGAAACACCGCGCCCCCTACGAGGGCGGCCCGTGGGTCAAGGAAGGGACCGTCGGTCGGCCGATCAAGGGCGTCCAGGTCAAGGTGCTTGACCCCGATACCGACGAACCGCTCCCGGCCGGCGACGCCGGCATGCTCTGGGTGGGCGGCCCTACGGTGATGAAAGGGTATCTGGACAAGCCGCAGCAAACCGCCGAAGTGATTCGCGATGGCTGGTACAAGACCGGCGACATCGCCCGCGTCGACGCCGACGGTTTCATCGAAATCACCGGCCGTATGAGCCGCTTTTCCAAGCTCGGCGGCGAGATGGTGCCGCATTTGCGGATCGAAGACGAGATCAATCGCATTCTGTGCGCTGATCCCGAGACGGTCTGCGCGGCGGTCACGGCCGTCCCCGACGCCAAGAAGGGAGAACGCTTGGTGGTCCTGATGCTAGCGGCGGAGAAAACGCCTCGCGAGATCACGCACGAGCTCGCCGAAGCCGGTTTGCCGAATCTGTGGATTCCCGGCGCGGACAGCTTTTTCGTCGTCGAGGAGATGCCGGTTCTTGGCACGGGGAAGCTCGATTTGAAGAAACTCAAAGATTGGGCGATCGAAAAGACGGGGCACCTCGTCGCGGCCGAGGCATAATTGAGTTCGACGCGACGCAGCCGGCGACTTCGCGAACTGAAATTCACTTTCGTACTTCGACGGCAAACCGATGTCCGCGCGGCGTAGTTCTCGGCGCGATTTTCTGCGCGGCCAATCGGCCGTGGACGCCGTCAACGATCTGCTCGACGCCGTCCCGCCGTCGCTGGACGTCGCTCCCATCGAGTCAGGGGGGCGCTATCTCCTCACGCTGCGCCGCCGGGCGATGGCGTGCGATTTCGTCGCGATGTTTAATGCGGGGCAATACGACGCCGCGCCGGTCTTGGCCATCGAGGCGCTCAACCTCATCGAAGCGCTCGAAGCGCAGCTCACCGTCTATCGCGACACGAGCGAAGTGCAGGCGATCAATCGTGACGCGGCTGCTGGGCCGGTTGAGGTCGAGGAGCGGCTGTTCGACTTGATTGCGCTGGCGGTGCGCATTCACGCTGAGACGCATGGCGCGTACGACGTCACCGCCGGGCCGCTCAGCAAAGCCTGGGGGTTCTTTCGTCGCCAGGGCGAGGTGCCGGATGAAGCGGCGCTCGCGGAGGCGCTCGCCAAGGTCGGCACGGCGAAACTGCAACTCGAACCTGATGCCCGCACGGTCGCGTTTACGCAATCCGGCGTGGAGTTGAACTTCGGCGGCATCGGCAAAGGTTATGCGCTCGATCGCGCCGCCGAGTGTTTGACCTCGGGCGGGATCGGTGATTTCCTGTTGCACGGCGGCAACAGCAGTATCCTCGCGCGCGGCGCTCGCGCCAGCGGAAATCCTGACGATCGCGGCTGGCGGATCAGCCTGGGGGACCCGTTGCGGCCGGGAAAGACGTTGCTCGACTTTGCGCTCGTCGACCGCGCCGCCGGAACTTCGGGGACGCAGTATCAATTCTTCCGCAGTGCCGGAAAACGCTACGGCCACGTCATCGACCCGCGCACCGGTTATCCGGCGGAACAGGTCGTGTGCGCCACGGTGCTCGCGCCGACGGCGGCGGTCGCCGATGCGCTCTCGACGGCGCTTTTCATTCTCGGACCCGAGGAAGCGGAGCGCTACTGCGCCGTGCATCACGAAATCAGCGCCGCGCTCCTCTGCCCCGGCCGGCAACCGAACCAGCCGGAGCTGTGGCGATTCAACTGGGACGCGGCGGACGACCCGCTCGCGAGCTAGCGTCGCGTCGTGCTGGCCGGCGCCGTCTTACGGGCGCTTTGCGGCACGAACTCGGTCGGTTTCACCTGCGGGTCCGTGGTCTTCGCGGTCGCCTGCTTCGGCAGGTGCGACTCGCCCGTCAGGTGGTTGACGATTCGGGCGCTCGATTGCAGGCGTTCAAATTCCTGCGCCATCGCAATGCGGAGTTTCTTTTCGTACAGGTCGGTGTAGATATCGTTCTTGACCTGGGCGAAGTCCGGCACGCTCGGTTGCGTCATGCCTTGGTAATAGAGAACGACGAACTGGTCGCCGACCTGCACGATGCCCGAGAGCGGATTCGCTTCGGTCAGCTCGAAGGCTTCCTTTTCCAAGAGCGGCTGGCCGCCGTGCTTTTGAATCGGCGGGATTTCTCCTCGCAGCACGCGCGTCGAGGCGTCGGAAGAGTATTGCTCCGCCAGGTCGCCGAAGGTTTTCTCGTTCAGATTCTTGCGGGCCTTGTCCCAGACTTCCTGGGCGCGGCGCTGATTATCCACGACGATCGCCAGGCAGCGAACGCGGGGACCGTAGTTGGCCTCGAAGCCTTTTTGCAGATCGGCCTCGGTCACTTCCACTCCCTGGCCGATGAGCTTCTTCAGCATCACGCTGGGCACGACCGAGTCCTGCTTGTAGACCTCGACCGGCATGCCGTCGCTGACTTGCGCCAGCCACTTCTGCACGTCGGGCTGGCCTTCGCCCATCAGCGACGCCGCATGGGCGATTTCCGCGTCCACGTCGGCCGGAGTGACTTGGATGCGTTTCTTGCGGCAGGCCTGATCGAGCAGCCGGCGGCTGATCATCGCTTCCAACATCTCCGGTCCGTGACGCTTCACGCACTCGGCGGCCAGGTCTTTGGTCAACAACTGCTGACCGTTGACGATCGCGGCCACTTCGGGCTGGGCGGCGCGCCTGTCGGGATCGGTGTAGATCAATTCCACCTTCGACTGCTTCTTCAAATTCTCGAAGACGTCGTCCGCCACGAGGCGCAACTTCTTGTCGCGGATCGCTTCGACCAACACCTGGTGAATCTTCCCTTCCAGCTTGACGTCGCGCGCCGGCAGGTGCTTTTCGCATTTCAGAAACACGAATTGATCGGCCACTTGAATGATGTCCGAGATCGCGCCTGCTTGCAGGCGAAAGGCGGCGTCTTCCATCTTCTTGTCGCCCAGATGCTTGCGGATCGGCTGGATCAGGCCTTTCGCGCTCGCGCTGTTGGGGTCGACCGAGTACTGCTTCGCCAGGTTGCCGAAGTCATCCGGCTTGGCGATCGCCATCTCGCGAATCTTCTTGGCCTCTTCGAGCGATTCGCAGGCGATCAGACGGCATTGCACCGCCGCGCCGTATTGCGTTTCATAGGCCTCGCGGACTTCCTGCTGCGTCACGTTCAATTGCGCGGCCGCCAATTTGCGGAGGGCGATCATCGGCCAGATGATGTCCCGCGCGTACTGATCCGGCTTGATGTGCCGTTCCTTTTCGAGCATTTCCAGGAACTTGTCGGTCGGTACGCTGAAGTACTCGGCCATCCGGGCAATTTCCGCCTTCACCTCGGCTTCGGTGACGACGACGTTCTGCTGTTTGCTGGCCGAAGTGATCAGGAACTTATTGACCATCGTGTCCAGCACGTCCGGCCCGTAATGCCGCATGCATTCCACGGCCAGTTCGGCCTGCTTAATCTGCTCGCCGTTCACCGTGGCGACGACATCTGCGGGAGGCGTGACCGCTTCCGCCGGCGGCGCGGCCGCGGGAGTCTTCGGAGCGGCGGCGCCGGGCGCTTTCGCGGCTGCACGCGGCGCCGTGGAAATGCGCGGTTGTGTCGAGGCCGGCGGAAGCTGCTGGGCGCTGGCCGATTCCGGTCCCCAGCCGTATCGATTGTACGCGGCGAGTCCCGCGAGCGCGAGCGCGCCGAACGCCAAGCTGGCGTACTTCTTCCATGTGTTGGGGCGGCCGACAGCCGATTGCGAATCCATTCGCGACATCGCGGGTCCTCCTTGTACCGGAATCCAGGCGCTTCTGGCGGGATAGCGGGCCGCGGACCACTCGAAGCGCACCTTCCGCGGCAAGAAATTCGGGCGGCACTATAAGAATCTCCGAATTTTGGGTCAAGATCGTTCCAGCCGTTGCCGAGGCGCGCCGCGGAACGGCGCAAAGCGTCAAAATCTCTCTCTTGGCCTCGCGCCGTCGCGTCGCTATAGTCCCGCCCCGATCCGTGCCTCCGTATCCACTTCGGGGCTGATGACTGATGCGTAAGTTGCTTCTGATCCACGTTGCGGCGCTGGCCTTGGCGGGCTGCGCGAAGGACGAGATCCCCGATCCGTACGAGTTCCTGCCCGCCTGGGGACCGTTCGCCGAAAAGAACACCTCGGGCATCAAGACGCCGAGCGAGCGGATGGACGAGCTGCGCGCCATGACCGCGGAGGGCAAATCAAAAACCGCGGATGAGCGGCTTCGCGTTGCCACGGAGCTGTCGCAGGAATTGCAGACGGAACAAGACCCGCTGGTGCGCTGCGAAGTGGTTCGCGCGCTCGGCGCGCATGCCTGTCCTACGTCGGCCGAGTGTCTGCGACAGGCGATGCAAGACCCCGATCCGGAAGTGCGCGTCGCCTGCTGCCAGGCCTGGGGAAATGTCGGCGGCGGCGAAGCAGTCTCGGTGCTGGGCAGCGTGCTGAATACTGATGAGAGTTCCGATGTTCGCCTGGCGGCCGCGAAGGCCCTCGGCTCGACGGGTGACAGCGGCGCGATCACGGCGCTCCAGCCGGCGCTCGAGGACGACGATCCGGCGATGCAAGTCGTGGCGGTGCGATCGTTGCAAACGGTGAGCGGCCGCAGTTTCGGCAACGACGTCAATGCCTGGCGCGAGTACGCCGCCGGCCGTGAGCCGCAAGTGGAAGCGCCTCCGTTGACGGCTCGCCTGTGGGGCTGGTGGAAATGAGCTCTTGCCGATTCACCCTGAAAGCGCGGCGTCTCGCGTCGCTCTCGTGCATCTTCTACGCGGCATTTGCTCTTTCGTGTGGCGGATTCGCGCGCGGGGATGAGCCTGCGACGGCCGACGAGTCCACGCCTGTCGTGGAGGTCGGCGAAGAGCCCGCGCTGATCGATCCGGAGTTCTCCGCCAAGCTACTGCCCGACCCGTCGAAGCCGCGAAAGACGCTGCCGGATGAAGCAGAGGCCTTGGCCGGCGACGGCGGCACGATGCCGCTGGATGAAGAAGCCGCAGCGGAAGTTCCACCCGTAGAGTCCGAAGCGCCGTCCAGCGACGGCTTGAGCGCCGAGCTTGCCGAGTTACGAACGAAAGTACGGCGGACGCTGGGCTCGTACTATCGCCGCAAGCTCAACACGCGCGACCACACGCCTTGGGAAGTCTTTCACCAGATCGTCGCGTATGGCAGCGAAACCCAGGTGCGCCGCGGTGGGCCGAAGGGAGCGCCGGTCGACGCCGTGCGGTGGCTCTGCGATAACCGCGCCTCGCACGGCCAGAAGCTAATGCACCTCGAAAACGGCCGCCTCGCGTTGGGGCGTGCCAAAGGCATCCAGGGACACTACGGGCAGTTTCTGGCGATCCTGGGTCAACACGACGTGGCGCTCGATTACCCGATCGAGTTCGACGGCCGTAAATTCACCGTCGCCGATCTCCTCAAAATGGAACAGCGGACCTGCCGCTCCGGCGAGGAGCTGACCTTTAAGTTGATCTCGTTCTCGCACTACTTGGAGCCTGGCGCCCGCTGGAAAAACGAACGGGGTGAGACTTGGACCATCGAGCGCATTCTGCGGGACGAAATCAACGCGCCGATTCGCGGCGCCGCCTGTGGCGGCACGCATCGCCTAATGGGCCTGAGCTACGCCGTGCGCCGCCGGGAGTCGCTCGAACAGCCGATGGATGGCGAGTACGGCCGCGCGGAAAAGTATCTGCGCGACTACCACCGCTACGCCTTCAGCCTGCAGAACGACGACGGCTCGTTCAGCACCGAGTGGTTCAAAGGCCGGGGCGATCGCGACGATCGCGACCGCAAGCTCCAAACCACGGGCCACATCACCGAATGGCTCGCCTACTCGCTCCCGGAGGATCACCTCACCGACCCGCGAATGGTCAGCGCGATCGACTTCCTCGCGACGCTGCTGGATGGCGATCGCCAGGCGGAATGGGCGATCGGCCCGCTCGGGCATTCGCTGCACGCGCTGGCGCTCTACGACGAGCGGGTATTCATCGCAGCGGAAAAGAAACCGGTCGAGATCGCCGCTACGCCGGAGGAGCCGAAGCTCGACCGGTTGATCCTGCCGGACAATCGAGGCAGCGACGCGGCGACGGAATCCGAGAAGGAAGCCGCCGCGACCGATGAGGACGAAGCGACGCCGACCAGCGATGCGACTGATGGCGAATCAGCGGAGGACGGCACTCTCCCATAGTCCGAGCGAGACTTTCGCACTAAACTGGCGCGATGGCGAACAATCGCGCCTCAGCATTGCCATTCATGGCCGCCTCCATCGCTGGTGCAGCGATTTACATCGGCGCAGTTGTGTTAACTGCTGATGGTTGGGGGTTGAGTCTTGCGAATCGAGCGATTGCAACGCTCCCGACTCCCTTCGTCGTTTTTTCAGCGCATTGCGCGATGAGCCAACGTCCGAAGCGGCTCTATGTGATACCCCTTGCAGCAATGTCGGCCCTGGCTTGGACCGTCGCTGCACAGACCGCTGTCGTGGAAATGATGGCCTTGCCGTGGCGCGAAGTATTCGTACTCCTGCCAGTTTGGGGCTTGCCATTTGTCATCTTGATTTACATGGTCGCGGCAACGACCGTGATTGCCCGGAGTTTTCTCGCGACCGAGTCGCGACTCACACTTCGGACCGCGTTCGTGATTCTGACTATCACCGGGGCATTGCTGGCGATCATCGCGAAGAGTCAGGCTGCGCTCACTTTTTGGCCCTGTCCTAATTCTTGTGTCGGCCGGGTCTTGGTGGGTTAGGTAAGGTGCT
>CAZUBB010000178.1:7882-9827 GCA_964618485.1 uncultured Pirellulales bacterium | reverse complement strand
CGGTCTCGGGGGCGAGCTGAATCTGCTGGAAACGGACTTCCATCTCGCGCATCGCCTCGTCCGCCAGCGAGTAGGCTTCCGCGAACGACTGCGGGTCCTTGGTGGCGACGTCGTTGCGGACCCGCAACCGGTTCAGCAACTCGCGGGCCTCGCGCTGCCGCGCGTGCGGGAAGCGAGCCGCCAGTTGGGCCATCTCCCGGGCTTCGCCTTTGAGCTCGCTCTCGCGCTGCTTCACGCTGGCGTCGCCGTTGAGAATCTGCTGTTCGATCGCCCAGGCGGTGAAGTAGTTCACCGTGAGCCCCAGCGGCGTGCGGAGTTCTGCGGTCTTGGCGCCGGAAAGCCAAGCGCGTCCGGCGTCCGCGGCTTCGGCATATTTCTTCTCTTGTTCGGAACACCAGGCCGGAATCGCCAGCTCCAACGTCTGCGCCTGCAAGTCGCGCACGAGGGGTTCATCCCCCGGCTGGACCAGAATTTCGTTGAACATCCCGAGCGCTTTTTGCGATTCGCCAAGCTGCAAGTAGGCGCGGGCTTCATTCAAGCGACCGCGGAGCGCGGCGAAGATCCCGCGGTACTTGGTATAGACCTCGTTCGATTTTTTGGCCGATTCCTCGAACAGGGTCTTCCGATCGGCTGTATCGGCGGGCAGGGACTTGGCCTGATCGAACAGCACCGCACCGAGCATCAATCGGGCGCGGATCAGATCGCTGCGCAGATCGGGCACCGCCGAGTCGTCATCCGGCAACGCCTTGATCTTGGCGAGCAGGTCGGTCTCGGCAGCCGCGATTTCGGTTTTCGCTTCGCCGAACCATTTCTGGGCTTGTTCATTCAGTTGCGCCTGCTTCGCGGCAAACTCCGGCAGGGCGGCCTGCGCGACCGCGGTATTGGCCCGCTCCGCGAGGATGCTCCCCAACTGCATGCGGACCGACGGGATCAATGGGGACGTCGCGTTCGCCTCCGCAAACGCCCGGAATGTGGCGGCCGTCTCGTCGAGCAGTTTCATTCGCCGGGCGGTATCGCGCTCCGCCCGGGCGCGGTCGAACTGAATCTGCGCCTTCTCAAAGGGAATCCGCCGCTTGTCGGCGTCCGAAAGGAGCGGACTGTTGGACATTTGGTCCAAGTAGGCGGCCGCTTCGTCGAGATATCCCCGCTGCTTGAGGCCGTCGAGAAATGCGGCGTACGGTTCCGCGGCGCGGGCGACTGGCGGGCTCCACAAAGCCAGCAGGAACGCCCCCAGCGCGCATCGACGCAACAGGTGCCTAACGTTTGTCACCGAGCTCTCCGAGCGGCGCGAGCGGACAAAATCATCACACACCGGGTTCCGGGCCGGCGCGCGGGGTAGGAAGCTCAACACTGCCTCTTTCAAGGTATAGTCGCATCCCGGATTGTTCAAGCAAGCGACCCTGCAAAAAAGGGGCTTACGCTCTTTCGATTGCTCCAAACGGCGCGACCCTCCCCCCCCGGTTTTGCGTGGGGACCGATTCTGACCTAGGTTTCACTGGAGCCGGATCATGACGATCGACTCCGCTCCCTATTCGCCCAGAGCCGTTCGGCGCACCCATCTTTTCTCGACTCCGCCGCCAGCGACTCCAGGCGTCTCGTTCCACGACCGCGGCCGTTCGCGCCGCCCCCGAACGAACAACCTGAGCGGAACAACTTTGTCATGGGATCGCGCAACACCTGGTCGCGATGGTGGGCCGGCTGGACGCAGCCTGGTAAGTCAACTTCCCGGCCGTTACGGAGAGCGGCGAATTTCCGGCGGGCCATGCGGATCGAGCCGCTGGAGACCAAGCAACTATTGAACGCCGATTGGGCTTCGGACGCGGGATGCGGTTGCCCGCGCTGCGGCGGAACGCTTTGCGCCTGCGGACTCCCCTTGATCGACCCCGCGCAGTTGCTGGCCGATGAATTGAACCAACCGGCCGCGTCGGACCCCCAGGGGGCGACG
>CAZUBB010000178.1:0-7872 GCA_964618485.1 uncultured Pirellulales bacterium | reverse complement strand
CCGCCAAGTTCTTCCTGGACTTCGACGGCCATTATGACGCGGTGTGGGGCGCGTTTTCGAACATCACCACGCCGGTCTTCGATCGCGACGGCGACGGCACGACCTTCAGCGACACCGAGCTGAGCACCATCCAAGAGATCTGGCAACGTGTGGCGGAGGACTTCGCGCCCTTCAATGTTGACGTGACCACCCAGGACCCGGGGAATTTCAGCAACGGCGTCGGGCTGCGGGCGGCGATCGGCGGCAACGGCAGCTGGTACGGTTCGGCGGGGGGAGTGGCCTACATCAACGCGTTCACCAACAGCGTGGTGAATACCGTTTATGTCTTCTCCTCGAATCTCGGCAACGGCAACGGCAAGTACGTCGCCGAGGCGACGAGCCACGAATACGGTCACGCGCTGGGGTTGCTCCACCAAAGCCTGTACGACGCGCAAGGCAATCTGATCGCCACCTATTCGCAAGGCGACGCCAACAGGGCGCCGATCATGGGCGTGGGATATTACTCCGCCCGCAGCACGTGGGCCAACGGAACGACCAACAGCGCCTCGACCTTCCAGGACAACCTGGCGGTCATCAGCAATGCCACGAACGCCTTCGGTTACCGGGCCGACGATCACGGCAACACAGTCGGCACGGCCACGAACCTCGCGGTGAGCGGCACCAGTCGCAGCGGCTCCGGCGTGATCGAGCGGATGACCGACGTCGACTACTTCGCGTTTTCGTCCGGCGCCGGGGCGATCAGCCTGACAGTGAACGTCGCCGCAGTCGGCCCGAATCTCGACACGCGGATCGAACTCCGCGATTCTCTCGGCACGCTGATCGCGTCGGCAGCGCCCTCGACCGTGTTGGGCGCGACGATCAACGCGACGGTGACGCAAGGCGACTACCGCCTGGTCGTGGCGAGTCACGGCACGTATGGCGACCTGGGGCAATACACGATCACCGGCACGGTCCAGCCGACGATCGACTTGACCGCCCCCGTGGCGGAGGACGACGCGGCGGCGACCACGAACGTGAAGCCAGTGCTGATCGACGTGCTGGCCAACGATTTCGACGGCAGCGGGCTGTTGAATGCCTCCAGCGTGGCGATTGTCTCCGGTCCCACCAACGGCACGATCTCAGTCGACGCCGCGGGCATGGTCCGCTACACGCCCAACGCTTCGTACGTCGGAAGCGATTCGTTCACCTACACAGTCGAAGATGGCTCTGCCAACGTCTCCAACGTCGCCACAGTGTACCTGAGCATCGCCCAACCGGTGCTCGGCCCGAACGGCACGTGGGTGCAGAATCTCTACGCCGATGTGCTGGGGCGGAACGCCGCGCCGAGCGAGACCGGCTTCTGGGCGAACTTACTCGATGCCGGGACGAGCCGCGATGCGGTTGCGCAGGGCTTCTTCACGTCGCGCGAGCGTCGGTCGAACTTCATCAAAGAGTACTACCTCGATTACCTCGGCCGCACCGCGGACAGTGGAGGAATCGAGTACTGGCTCAACGTCTGGCAGGCCACCGGCGGACCGGAATTGGTCCGCGCGAGCCTGATCGGTTCGGGAGAGTACCTTCAATCGCACGGAGGCACCGTCTACGGCGCCGTGCAAGGGTTGTATCAGGACATCCTCAACCGCAACGCAGCGCAGTCCGAAGTCAACTACTGGGTCGGCGTGAGCGCTCACGCGTCGATGACCGCCATCGCCCAGGGCTTCGTCACGAGCGACGAGTATCGCCTGGGTCTGATCCGCGGCTGGTACGAGCAATACCTCCACCGCAGTTGCGACACCGGAGGCGGAACCTATTGGCTCAACCGGATGAAGCAGGGACTGCGGCAAGAGCCGCTGCAAGGGGCGCTCGTGGCTAGCGCTGAATACTATCAGCACTGGTCGTAAGCGTCCGGCGGCGGAGCAACGCCAGTCCTCCGAAGGCGCCGAAGAGCAACGCGCTCAAGGCCGAAGTCGGTTCGGGAACCGCCGAGCCTGCCGCGCCAAAGTTATTGCGCACCGCGTTCAAATCGTCGAGATCGACGTCGCCGTCAAACGGCGCCGTGTCCCCGGCGATCGGATCGCCGACGCCGCCAAAGTTGTTGCGCACGGCGTTCAAGTCGTCGAGATCGACGTCGCCGTCGTCATCGGTGTCGCCGGGCGTCGATGGAGGCGTGAGATCGATCTCTCCCACGTCGCCGGCAAAGTTTGTGGGCGTGTTCAGCGCCGTCGTCAGGTTCTTCAACAGCGATAGCCGCCCATCCAGCGGTAGCTGGCCCGCCGTGAAGATCAGCTTGTCGGTTCCGTTGGCCCAGTTGAGCGTGTCGCCCTGGGGGTTAAAGAACCCGCTGGGGATGATGTAATCCGGTTCCACGGCGCCAGGAAGCGCGGCGAATCCTTCGGTGGCGAGGATGAAGAACTTATTCGCCGTCTGGTTGTTGGGCAGGTCGGTCAGGATGTCGAACGTGTTGGCATCCGAGGTCAACGAATGATTCGCCACACGGTGCTCGTTGGCCGAGGGACTGCGCAATTCGATAAACTGAATGCTGCCATCTTCGTTCGAGAAAATCTCAGTGAAACGCCACAAATGAAACGACGCCTGGGCGCTCGTGGCACTCAGCGCCAATGCGATTGCGAGAACACTTCGCGGAACCATGGCCGGGGTGCCCTGTCGCATGGAGTTTCCTTGGATCGATGCATGCCCCCTGCGACAACCATTGTTGTACCTGCAACGATGAATGTCAAAGAAAAAGTTTTGGCGGTTCCAAACCCTTTACGCGTGAAGCTTTTTTAGCACCGCTGCGAGGCGAGCGCCGAGGCCTTCGATTGCCGCCTGCGTTTTCGCGTCGCGGAGGTTGCCTTGCTCGTCGAAGGCATCGCCGGCCTGGGAGACCGCGCGCTGCTCCGGCAGCACCGTAACGCCGATGTTGCCGAGGATCGCCCGCAGGTGGACCAAGCCGCGCAAACCTCCGAGCGCTCCGGGCGAGGCGCTCATCAGGATCGCCGTCTTGCCTTGAAACGCCGTCAATGCCGGGTCCGAACCATTCTTGCGCGAGACCCAGTCGAGCGTGTTCTTCAAGAGCGGTGTGATTGAGCTGTTGTATTCCGGCGAAGCGATCATCAAGCCGTGGTACGACTTGAACAGCGACAGCAGCGCTTGGGCGTTCTCCGGCATGCCGGTCGACGACTCGGCGTCCTGGTCGTAAAGCGGCAGCGGGTAGTCCGCCAGGTCGACCAGCGTGACTTTCGCGCCGGCGGCCTCGGCGCCGCGGGCGGCGATGCGAATCAGCTTTTTGTTGAACGAATCGCGCCGGGCGCTGCCGGCGAAGGCCAGAATGGTCGCTGGGGTCGACATAGGGATCTTCCATGGTTCGGGGAATGTTCGCGACGGCGGCGCGTTGATTGGATGCAACGCCGCCGTTCGCGTAACGCGGTTCTACCCTCCCCCTGCCCCCTCTCGGCAAGGGAGGGGAGGTTCCGCTGCCGTCGCATACGGAGTCGGATCGAGCATTCGCGCGGCGCGGAAGCCGGCCTGGCGCTCCGCGCATTTGTTGCACGCGCCGCAGTGCAGCAGACCGACCGGGTTGATGCAGGAAAAGGTTTCTTCCAGCGGAAGTCCCGCGCCGAGTTTCATGACGTCGGCCTTGTGGAGCCGCTCAAACGGTCGCACGATTTCCAAGCGGCCGCCGGTGGCCTGGCCCATGAGCCGGGCGAAGGCGTCGAAGAACTCCGGCGTGGCGTCGGGAAACGGATTCGACGCGAGCGGCGCGAGGGCGAGCCGCTCGATGCCGCGCATGCGGCACCAGATCGCCGCCTTCACCAGCAGCAACGGATTGCGCCCCGGAAGATAGACCGCCTCGTCGGGCGTAGCGGCATCGGGGACGTGATCGCGCGTGACGCTCCAATGATCGTCGTAGAGGTCATCCGTCGGCTGCTGGAGTATTACGAGCGGTCGCACGTCTCCTTCGCGCAGTGCCGCGAGGAATCGCCGCAAGTAATGCAGCTCTGCCACTTCCCAGGCCAGCGCGGTACTGACGTAAATCGGCTGCACGCGCTGGCCGTCGCGGGCGAGTTTCCCCACGAGGATGGCGCTATCAAGCCCGCCGCTCACCAGCACGGCGACATCGGCAACCGGCGGCGACGCGTCGTCAGGCATGGCGGAGTTCTCGAAGTGCGGGATGGCTCAGCGGGAATCGTAGCAGAGCCGGCAAGCGCCGCGAGAGGGGCGCGCCGCTGCGCTTGCGATGACCGCCGATGGTCGTGATACTGGGCCAGCCCGCACCCGTGTCGACTTCTCTTTCCCTGGCGATCCCAATCTTGCGCATGAGTGATGAACCCACGCCGCAGCTCGAACGCGGGCTGAACACGCTGCACGCCACGTCGCTGAACGTCTCAAACATGCTGGGGGCCGGGCCGTTTATCACCATTCCCGTGTTGCTCGGCGCGATGGGGGGCCCACAGGCGATGCTCGGCTGGATCGTGGCCATGCTGATCGTGATGTGCGACGGCCTGATCTGGGCCGAACTCGGCGCCGCCTACCCCGGCACCGGCGGGACCTATCACTATTTGCGCGAGATTTTCAAAGGCTCCGAATGGGGCCGCTTCCTGCCGTTTCTGTTTATCTGGCAATTCCTCGTCAGCGGCACGCTGGAAGTCGCTTCCGGCTACATTGCCGCGTCGGGCTTTATCCTGGACAGAGTGCCTGGCTATCCGGACTTTCTCGCCTCGAGCAACGAATCGGTCGATCGCGTCGTGAGGGGACTTTCGCCCGGCCTGGCCGAACGGTTCGTGGAGTGGGAGCTGGTGAAAACGGTGCTGGTGGGCGTGCCGGCGAGTTTGATGGTCGGCCTGATCTACCTTTCGCTGCGGCAGCGCATCCGGTCGCTCGGATGGCTCAGCACGTTTCTGGTGATTGGCGTTCTGGCGGCGGTCGGCACGGTGATTGTCCTCGGCGCGATGAACTTCGACGCCTCGCTGATTACGTTCCCCGAGGGCGCGTTTCAGCTCGACGGCGCGTTTCTGTTCGGCCTGGGCGCGGCCATGAGCGTGGCCGTGTACGACTATCTCGGTTACTACAACATCTGCCACCTGGGGGAAGAAGTCCGCGCGCCGGAGAAGACGATTCCTCGCGCGGTGCTCTTGTCGATCGTCATCGTGGCCAGCATCTATATGGCGATGAATTTCGCATTCATCGGCGTCGTGCCCTGGCAAGAAACGTTGGTGGAAGGTTCGACGGCCAATAAGAACATCGCCGGCGCCTTCATGGAAAAGCTTTACGGAGAAGGCGCCGCGACCGCGTTCACCGCGCTGATCATTTGGACGTGCCTGGCCGGGTTGTTCGCGATGACGCTGGGCTACTCGCGAATCCTTTACGCGGCCGCGAAGAACGGCGATTTCTTCCGGCCTTTCGCGGCGCTCCACGCCACGCGCGGGTATCCCTGGGCGGCGCTGGCGCTGCTCAGCGCACTGACCGCTTTTTTCTGTTTTTTCTCGCTACAGATTGTCATTCAAGGCGCGGTCACGGTCCGCATCGTCGTGCAGTTCCTGGCCCAGGTGTTCGCCGTTCACGCGATGCGCCGCGACGCGACGCAGCCGATGCCGTTTCGCATGTGGTTCTATCCGTTGCCGAGCCTCGTCGCCCTTTGCGGCTGGCTGTTTCTGCTGGCGACCAATGAGCGGAAACTCATCATTCTGATGTTCGTCGTCTACGGCTCGGGCTTACTCGTCTACATCTTGCGCGATCACTTCGCTGCGCGGCGGGCGCAAGGCGCATAACTATTTTTCGCCCCACCGCTGTTCCAGCCATCGCGAGAGGTAACCCAGCGGCACGCTCATCGCGAGGTAGAGCGCCGCGGTGAGCAGGCCTAGCTCCACGAACTTCAGGCTCGACCGGGACAGGATCATGTATTCCTTGGTCAGCTCGCGGACCGCGATGACGCTTACCAGGCTCGTATCTTTGAACAACGCCACGAGGTCGTTCGTCATCGGCCCAAGCGCCGTGCGGAACGCTTGCGGAAAAATGATGCGACGAAAGGCCAGCGAATCCTTCATCCCCAGCGCGCGGGCCGCTTCCCATTGCCCGCGCGGGACGGCGCCGATCGCGCTGCGGTAGATTTCCGCTTCGTACGCGGCATAGTTCAAGCCGAAGCCAATGATCGCGGCCGCCACGGCATAGAGCTTGATGCCAAAGGCCGCGAGGCCGAAATAGAGGAAAAACAGCACCAGTAAGAGCGGAATCCCACGGAAGAACTCCACGTAGCCAAGAGCCGCAACGCGAATCGGCGCGGGGCCGTAGAGCCGCAGCAGGCAGACGATCAGGCCGATCGACATCGCCACGGCCATGCTGGAAAACGTGAGCGCGACCGTGACACCCGCGCCGCGCAACAGCAGTGGCGCATAGTCTGCGAAGCTCCACGACGCCGCGGCGACGGCGACGATGTTGACATCGACGTACTGCGCCGGTTCCATCGCCAGTGTCGTGTCGGGCTGCCCGATGGCGTCGAAGCCGAGGCCGGCCAGTTCCGCTTCGATCGGCACGCCTCGTGCGAGTTGCTCTTGCTGCGGATTCCAAAGTCGCCACTTGCGCAAGACTTGTTGCCATTGGCCCGAGCGGACCGAGTCGCCGATCGCGAGATCGACAGCGCGGGCGAGGTTTTCGTCCTGTGGCCGCATAGCGACGGCGTACTCTCCCGGCGAGAATGTCGGTTCGATCAACTTGAGGTTAGGATTCGTGCTGGCGTAATAGATGGCGATCGGTTGGTCGAGGAGCACGGCGTCGACGCTGCCCATTTCGAGATCGAGGTAGGGCGAAACGTTGTCGTCGAAGCCGGAGATGTCGGTGACGCCGAGTCGCGTGAGAATGCTCTCCGACGTGGTGACAGCCAGCGTTCCGACGGGACGATTGATGCAATCGCGCACGTTGCGAATCATCTCCTCGTCCGCGCGGACCGCCAGTTGTTGCGAGAAGATGTAATAGGGCCGCGAAAAGCGGACGACGGCGCGGCGCTCCGGATTGACCTCGTAGCCGGAGATAATCATGTCAAAGTCTTCGTTCTCCAGTCCCAGGGAGAGCGAGACCCACTCGTATTGCACGAACTCCGCTTTAATCGGCTTGCCGAGGCGTTCGCTGAGCCGTTCGGCGATGAGATCGGCGAGTTCCACCTCGAAGCCAATCACACGCGAGGCGTCTTCGGGATCGCGGAGTTGAAACGGCGCGCCCCCTTCGGCGTCTCCGCCCCAACGCAACACGCCATCTGCCAAACGTGCTTTGAGCGCCGGAATATCGACCTCCTGCGCCGCAAGTTGCGTGGAGCAGCAGCAGACCAATAGCAGCACGCGCAAGGCGAGTCGGTGCATTCGGGGTAACGCTCCCAACGTTCGATGGTTCGCTAGTTATAGGTTGACGGCTCACTATTAGAACGCGACTGAGATGCGTTGCAAAGTCAACCGTTTTTTCCTGGCAGCCGGAAGCGTTATCGCCCGGAGTGAGCCGTTCGATCCGCATCGCGGGATACTTCGCGAAACCCAACCGGTTTTCTTGGGTTAGATGAAAATGTGCGTTTGAACGCCGCCCGAGAAAAAAACTCTGACGCGCTGCCGCGCAGCGCTAGCCCACCTTTGTCCCTTTGGTTTGATTGGGGAACAGAAGATGAGAATCCGTTTCGCGCTGCGCAAAAAGGCGCAATTCCTGGGTTTTACGTTGGCGTTCGCCGCGCCGCTTGCTGCCTCGGCGCAAGAGGCCGCGCCGCCGGCGCCGGACGAGACGATCGAGCAGATCGATGCCACGCCTGAAGCTGCGGCGTCCGAAGTTGCGGCTGCAAGCGACGACGCGGAAGCCTTCACCTCGGAGCGCCCTCGCCCCATGCTCGACATGGTATTCCGCCGTTGGGACGTGAGCCAG
>CAZUBB010000177.1:8687-9894 GCA_964618485.1 uncultured Pirellulales bacterium | reverse complement strand
CCACGTGTTCCGAGAGTTCGCCCGGGTTCGTCACCTGGTTTCCGGCCGCCGCCTGCCCGCGAATCTGCAGCAGCACGTCGCCCGCCGCGCTCCCCAGCGTCAACTCAGCCGGAGTGCCACCGGACGGCAAGTCGACGTTCACGCCCGCCGAGGTCTGCCACGTCGGCGCTGGCGCTGCCGACACGTCCTCCAACAAGAGCGGAAACACGCTGCTCGCCGCTCCGGTCGTGAATAACCGCGTCCCCGGCAGGCTGAAGGCCCCGCGGCTGTCGCGCTGCCGCACGCTCAACTGGTAATCGGTGTTGGGCAGAAAACTCGTCCGCCCTTCGAGCGAGTTCACAAACTCGCCGTCCCCTTGATGCACGTGAACCTTCTCCACGCCGCTCAGGCAGTCGGTCTCCCACGCCACCTCGGGTGTCCCATCGGTCGTGAGCACTTGCCAGATCGTGCAGAAATGGGCATCGCCGTCCGGATCGCTGAAGTCCGGCGCTTCCATATGCACGTCTTCCGGATTCACAATCTTGCCGTCCACGTTCGGCTCGGTGATCACCGGCGTGTCGGGCGGCGCGTTCGGTCCGCCATCGAGCGGCACGATGTCGATGTAATTGATCTTCGTCGACTTATCCGGCAAGTCTCCCTGATCGAGCGTCAGCCGCCCGTCGGCCACGGTCACCGCCTGCGTCTGATTGCGGAAGTCGCCGCCGTTCAGACTCTGTTCGTCCCAGAAATTGATCCCTTCCACGTTCAACGTATTCAAGCTGCCGCTCTGCGGATCGCCGATCGAAATCGTCACGTCATACACGCCGTCCGGCAGTGCAATCTCCCACGTCGCGTTCGCGTGAAAGTGAATCAACGTGTCCAATCGTTGATCCGCCACCTGGTTCCGGTCGCGCGAAAAATCGGTGTGATCGACGCTCCAACCGTACGAGTTCCCATTCCCGCGATCGCCGTACACGAGCCCAATGTCCGGCAGATAACCCGCCGGCACCGGCGCGCCCCCGAGCTGATAGTTGATGTAGACCGGCTCGCCATCCAGCAATTGGCGCGCTTCCAACGTTTCATGCTGCAGAACGCGGCGAGACGACATCCGCGCGCGGCGCGCGGCACGGCGAGAGAAAAGTCGTGACATGACAAAAACCTCTGTTCCAATTCCAGGTGGGGATTCGCGCGAATCCCCTACGTCATGTCCGATCGAAAAACCGCTGTC
>CAZUBB010000177.1:6013-8648 GCA_964618485.1 uncultured Pirellulales bacterium | reverse complement strand
AAGAAAATGCGCAGAAGATCAATCAACGTTGATCGATCGAGGTCCCATCCCGGTTAGCGCGGCGTCTCCAAGAGCGGCCCCACGATGCCGTTCCAAACCTCGTATCCCGCCGCGTTCAAATGCAACTTATCCGATTCAAACATCTCCTCGCGCGGCAAACCATCTTCACCCAACAGCGGCGTTGCCACATCCACAAACTCCAACTCCTCCTGCTCATCGGCGTACGACGCCACCAATCGATTCGCCTCGCGCTGCACCTCAATCAACTCCCATCGCGAACGACTCGGCTTGATCGCCAAGAACAACACCCGCGTCTCCGGCAGCGCCGCGTGAATCTTCCCATACAGCGCCCGGAACGTATCACTCACCTCTGCAGCGCTCTTCCCGTTCGCGATGTCATTGTCCCCCGCATAAAACACGATCACCCGCGGCCGATACGGCAAAATAATTCGCTCCGCATACGCAAGCGAATCCGCCACTTCCGATCCGCCGAACCCGCGGTTGATCGCCCCCAACTTCGGGAACGCCTCATCGAGCTTCCAAAGCCGAATGCTCGAACTCCAAACAGCACGCCGTCCGGCGCAGGCGGAGACTTCAGATCCTGCGCCTCAAACGCGCGAATCTCCTCTTCCCATCGCGCAGCAGCAGGCGGCGCCGCGAACAGAACGCACGCCATGACAGTAAACAGCGCCGCAACTACCAATGCCCGCGCCATCGCGAATCTCCAAGTAGGATACGTGCAGCAACCGTCAGCGCAACGACACTTGCTTTGCGAAACGAGCGCGGAACTTCAGATACGCACTCTTGGCCGTTCTTTTTCGCGCCTTTTTGCGTTTTTCGCGGCTATTCCTCAGTCGCAATGACTTACCGCGGCTTCCGCGACGCCTGCTGCTCATCCTTCTTGCGCCCCTCGCGGGCGAGAATCTCTCCCGCCACGAGCGGAATCGCCAGCATTCCCAGCGAAGCTTCGTGCGGCTTCGCGTCCTCGCGCTGCGTTTGCTCTTCCGCGATCGCCTCGGCCGTCGCGTCGTCAATCCACGCCGCCTCCACGTCGATCAGCGCCGCATGGTCGTTCTCGACGGCCTGCTCTTCGGCCGACGGCACATCCCACTCTTGGAACAGTTCATCCACCACCGGCTGCGCCGCCGGAGGAGTGAGCGAAGCCTGCTGCCGCGATTCCATCTTCGTGCGCGTCACCGGCGGGGAGTTCGACCGATTCCCTCGGCCGCTCGTCGGCGTGCTGTTCTCGCCATCGACCGGCGGCTTCAACGAACGTTGTTCGGTCGGCGCGTTTCCTTCGCGCGCACGACGCCGACGTTCCGCCTCCGCCGCATCCACGCGCGCCACCGGCCCGACGCCGCCATCCTCCGGACCGAAGCGGAACGTGCGTCCCGCCATGTAGGCCAGTTCCGCTTCACTCAACGGAATATCGAAATCCTCGATCGCCACCGCCGCCGCGCTCTGCGCCACCGACTGTTGCACCACCACCGCCGATACATTCCGCGACCGCAACAACGAATTGGACGACGCCGTCCCGAGTGCATTCGTACCATTGTTCGTGAAGAGCACGAGCGCCGTATCGGTCAACGCGATCTGCACCGTGATCGTCGTCGACAGCGCCCCCGGCCCGTCGTCCGTGACGCGAATCACAATCTCGACGCTCGACTCGCTGAAGTCCACCGGTACCGCCCAGCGGAACACCCCCGTCACCGGGTCGATCGTCGCCCCCTCCGGCGCGCCTGGCTCCAGGCTGAATCGCAGCGTATTCCCCGGCAGGTCTTCGTCCTGCGCCGAAACGGTAAACGTCAATTCCTCGCCGGCATTGCCACTCTGATCCTCGACCGGCAGCAGCACCGGAGCAGTGTTTGCCTCGCCGACGATCACCATGAACGACACCGAAACGCTCAAGCCGCCGGCGTCGGTCGCCACGACGGTGACCTCGAACTCACCGGGCCCTTCCGCTTCCGTCGGCGTCCAGCGAATCGCCCCCGTCGTCGGGTCGATCGTCATCCCTGTCGGAGCTCCCGCGGCCAACGAATACGTAATCGCGTCCGCATCGTTCGCCTTCGCCGTGATCGCCAGCAACGTCTCTTCGAAAATCGATTGATCCAGAATCTCGTCCAGCACCGGCGCGGCGTTCACGGTCGCCCGGAACGTCTCTTCGTCGGTCAGCCCCGTGCTGTCCTTGACGATCACCCGCACATCGAACGACTGCCCCGTCTGCGCCGCGGCCGGAGTCCAGGTGAGTTTTCCCGTCGCCGCGTCGATCGTCATCCCGGCCGGTGCGCCGGTCCCCAGGCTGTACTCCAGCGGCCCGCCCGTCGGCACGTCCGGATCGCTCGCCACGACGTCGATGGTGAGCGTCGTGTTCAAGTTCACGGTCTTGTCCGTAATCTCCTCAATCACCGGCGCATCGTTCACTTCGGTCACGGTGACCGAGAACGTCTCCGTGTCGCTCAGCCCGCCGCTGTCGGTGACGGTGATCGCAATCGTATACGCCCCCGGCCCCTGAGTTTCACTCGGCGTCCACTGGAACAACCCGGTCGCCGCGTCGATCGTCGCTCCCGCCGGCGCACCCGATCCCAGCGAGTACGTCAACGTCTGCGCCGGCAGATCCACATCGGTCACCGTCGGC
>CAZUBB010000177.1:5243-5986 GCA_964618485.1 uncultured Pirellulales bacterium | reverse complement strand
TTTCCGCCACAGAAACGTTGTCGATCTCCGTGATGACTGGAGCGTTGTTCACTTCGTTCACCGTGATGGTGAACTCTTTCGTATCGAATCCACCTTGCTGGTCGCGAACCGTTGCAAGAAACGTCACCGTGCTCGGTCCGTCCGCTTCCGAGGTGACCCATCGAACGGCCCCCGTCGCCGCATCGACCGTAAAGCCCGGAGGCAACGCGAGGCAATCCGCGTCGTCACACTCCGCCACGACCTCAAACGTCAACGTATTCGCTGGCAAGTCCGCGTCGCTCGCCGCGAGCGTGAACTCCACCACGCCCCCTTCATCCACCGTCCGATTCTCAATCGCCTCGAGCGCCGGGTTCTGATTCACTTCGGCCACGGTGACCGTGATCGTTTCGCTCGTCGTCGCCGTCCCGTCGCTCACTTGCACCGTGATGGTATCCGTCGGTTTCCGCCGTCTGCCACTGGAACAATCCTGTGCTGGGATTGATCGTCGCCCCCGCCGGTGCGCCGGCCGCCAGGCTGTACGTCAGCGTGTTCGCCGGCAAGTCGGCGTCGACCCCCGCCGCGGTGAAGGTCAACAACTCGCCTTCATCCACGCTCTGGTTGCCGATCGGCGCGAGCGCCGGCGGCTGATTCACTTCGTTCACGGTCACGCTGAACGTCACCGTGTCGGCCAGGCCCAGCGCGTCAGTCACCAGCACCGTGAAGTTCTGCGTCCCCGGGCCATCAGCCTCGGTGGTCGCCCATGT
>CAZUBB010000177.1:0-5211 GCA_964618485.1 uncultured Pirellulales bacterium | reverse complement strand
AGCGCGCGGGCGGCATTGATCGTCGCCCCGGCCGGCCCGTTCTGGATCGCGTACGTCAACAAGTCGTTCGGCAAATTGGCGTCGGTCGCGGCCAGGTTCAACGTAAACGTCGCCCCTTCGTCCACGCTCTGATTCGTCACCGCCGGAAACTCCGGCGCGGCGGCCACGTCCTGCACAAAGACCGAGAACTCTTCGGTCACCTCGGTAAATCCATCCGCCACGCGGACCGTGATTGTGTACGCCGCCTGCGATTGCGCGGCCGTCGGCGTCCACGTAAACACGCCCGTCGTGGCGTTGATCGTCGCCCCCGCCGGCGCGCCGGACCCCAAGCTGTACGTCAACGTCTGCGCGGGCCGATCGCCGTCGGTCGCGCTCGCCGTGAACGTCAACAATTGATCCTTCACCACCGCCTTGTCGTCGATCGCCGCCAGCACCGGCGCCTGATTCACTTCGTCGACGGTGAGTTGAATCGTCTCTTCATCGAACTGACCCGTGGAATCCGTGACGCGAATCGTCACGCTGAAATTCGAGCCGCCGTCCAACTCCGTCGGTGTGAAGGAGAAAGCCCCCGTCGCCGGATCGAGCGTCGCGCCCGCGGGCGCTCCCGAGACCAGCGAATAGGTCAGCGTCTCCGACGCCCCATTGGGATCGCTCGCCGTCACCGCGAAGTTCAACGGCGCTTCTTCGTCCACGCTCTTCGAGCCGATCGGATTTAAAGTCGGCGCCGAGGCGTTCACCGTAACGTCGTACGCCTGGTCGACGAAATTCCCCGCCAGGTCGCGCCCCCGCACCACCACCTGATGCACGCCCAGCTGCGCCGCGGTCGGCGTCCAACTGATAATCCCGGTCTGCTCGTTGATGGTCATCCCGGCTGGCCCGGTCACCAGACCATACGCGAATCCGCCGAAGCCCTCTTCGTCGTTATTGACGTTGTAGTCGTACGCCGCGAGCGCAAACACCGACGTGGTCGGCGACGTTGTGAATTGCGGCTGCTTAGAGTCGATCGCAATCGCCACCGCGTTCGACGGGTTGCTCGATGTCGTCCCCACGGTCTGCGTGGCAGTAATGCTGTAGGGACCGTCCGGCAGCGGCGTCGTGCCGTCGGTCGTCACAGAGATGCTCGTGCCGTTCGACGTCCCCTGGCCAATCAACGTCGAACCTGCGAACAACTTGACGACCGCCCCGGCCTCGACCCCCGTCACGCTGAACGTCAGCGGTCCCGTCGTCGTATTGTTCTTTTGCGTGACGCCGTCAGTGACGCTCGGGCCCGTATCGGAACCCGCCGAAAGCGCCAAGCTTGGCGTTCCGGGCACGACATTGATCGCCAGCGCCTGCCGGTCCGAAGTCGACTGGGTGTTCGCGCTGTTGGCCGTCGGGTGCGCAATTACGGTCAGCGTCGTGTTCCCCAGGAATCCCGCCTTCCGCTTGATCGTCAGCGTCGTCTCGGCGATCTGATTCACCGGATTGACCTGCGTAGCCCCCAGCGTGACGTCCAGGTTCGCGTTCGCGGGAACCGTGAAGAAGACCGGATTCCCTTCCACGTCCTGCGCCTTGAGCGTGATCACGGTCGGCTGGTCTCCTTCCACGGAGACCGGCGCCGCGATCGGCAACAGGAAAGGATTGTTGTTCGTCGAGTCCGACTGCACCGTCACCTGGAAGCTGCGCTCGACCGTGCCTCCCTTGCCGTCGCTCGCCGTCACGGTGATCGTCGACGTCCCCGTCGTTCCGATCGGCGCCTTAAGCATCAGCGCGCGATTCTGCCCGTCGTTGAACACCGTCGCCGATGAAATCATCACCGGCGTGAGCGGCTTGTCCTGGCTGTTCGTATCGACGCCGCTAATCGCCTCGCGCACCGCTTCCCCTTCGGTCAGCAACCCGAAGATCGAATGGTTGAAGTCCAGGTGCCGCGTCGCCACTTCGGTAATAAAGAACTGCGAATCATTGGTGTCGTCCTGCGACTTGGCCATCGACAGAATGCCGCGCGCCGTGTGCTGCAAGTCCGGGTGGAATTCGTCGTCGAAATCCCCCAACTGCGAACCGCCCGACCCGGTCCCCGTCGGATCACCCGCCTGCAACACGAAACCGTCGATCACCCGGTGAAAAATGATTCCGTTGTAAAAGCCCGACTGAGCCAGCTCGATAATTCGCCCCGTGGTGCGCGGGGCCAAGTCCTCAAACAACTGGAACACCATGTCGCCGTAACCGGCGACCGACATCCGCAGTCCGCGACCGTTCATCAGCGAACCAGTCACCGCCGAATTGCTGCTCTGCACCGTGTACGTCAGCCCGTCCCCGTCGAGATCGAGACCGTCGAGCGGAATCATCAACGGCGCACCGGCGTTCAACGTCACATTGGGCAGCGATTCCAGCGTCGGCGCGGCGTTCAGCACTACGCGCACTTCGAGCGGTTCCATCTGCAGCGCCGTCCTGGTCTTCCGCGCGCTTTTCGCCCGTTGCTTGGGCGCAGTCGGCACCTTCCCCGCCGGCGGGGCAGCCTTTCTCAACGGCTTCCGCCGCTTCGGCCGCGCCCGCAAAAACTCCTCGGTCAACGACGTCACCAGACGCGGGTGCTGCCAGGGCTCGCTCATAGATGCCGATTCAGCTAAATGGGGGGCGAACGATCAGAGGGTTTGCGCAACAGGAGAGCCGCCGCGTACGGACCGCGACCGTCCGCGCCGCGCACGCTCCCCTCTAATCATTAAACGAAATCTTCCCGTCCGTGCAAGCAAAAAGCCGTAGCACGCCAATACTTAGGGCGTCTCGCCCCTAGCACCGGCGCAGACTTTTCGCAATGTACTGGTTGTACGCTTAGACGGCCCCAAGAGTTCCCCAAGTTCCCTCGGCCCACCGCCCAGGCCAACCGAACGACCGAAAGCGTCAGCGCCCGGAGTTACGCTCCGTTTCGCCGCAGACCGTCGTACTTCCCTCTACCGTTCCACCGAAGCGACCCCTGGAAACGAAACAAGGCCGCGAGGGATTCCCTCGCGGCCTTGTCTTGTAATTCGTTCTGACTCAACCGCTCACTAGCGGCGACGCAGACGCAGCGCGCCCAGCGAAGCGATTCCGCCGAGCAGCAGGGCGATCGTCGACGGTTCGGGCACGGCCGGACCGACGGTCGGAACCGTGATCACGCCGCCGTCGATCAGCGACGCCACGGCCGCGGCGTACGTCGGAGCATTGGTCTGAATCACCAGCTTGGTGCTCGTGTCGCCCGGCTTCAAGAAGCCGCTCATCGGGTCGATCGGCGTCGGCACAAAGTTGAAGCCGATCACGTCGCCCGACGGGTTGCGATCAATCGAGGCCGGAGCCACGCCCGACGTCGGATTGTACCCAGCGTCAATCGTAAATCCGAGCATGCTGGCGATCGACAGACGGCCGATCGAATTCGGACCGGACGTCCCGTCATTCAGTACCGTGTAGACGAACGTCAGCCCGCCCAGCGTGTTGCTCGTGTCGCCGGCAATCACTTCGGTAGTCAACGTGCCGCTGAAAGCGCCCGGCACGGAGAATCCGGTCGAAGTCAACAGCAGCGAGACGCCGCCCACCGGTTCGGCCTCAGCGGCCGCGGGAATCAGCACGGTGCCGGCGCCCAAGGGCAACGCCTGTGCCTCGGTAGCCGCCAATCCGCCAACCGCCAGCGCGGCCAGCGCCACCAGGAACTTGAAACGACATTTCTTCACGGCAGGCTCCTCAATGTTGCTATGCAATGGTGTGTGGCAAACGATCGATTTCCATCCCTGACGACTGCTTCTCCGTTCCACCTTAGTCGCCCGCGACGACATTGGAAGAGAAAAACAACCCATCTTTCCTATTTTCACGTCCCGACAACTCAATCCTAATCCCCATCTCCATTTCGCACAATAAATTGACATCCCAGGTCACTCGAAATCTTCCCGAGACCACCTCCATGCCGCCATCCTAGCCATACCCCCCACTGGATGTATTCAACCTTTTTTGAATTGCTTGTGCAGACGCCCCAATTAACATAGCCTGCGTGTCCGCGTAACTTTCGTCTCCATTCGCGGAACGCTCTGGGGCAAAACGGAGCTGTGCTGCGCGGAATTCTCCGCAGCGGGGCCTCCCTGCGCCTCGGCGTTCGACCTCCAACGAACCGCGAGTCGCAGCTATGAACATTCGCTATGGGTTCTGGAACCGTGCCTCTCGCCCGGCGCGTCGCAAACCGCAAGCGCGACGATTCTCCCTCGAATCGCTCGAATCCCGCCGGCTCCTAGCGACTCTTCATGTCAACGGAACCACTGGCAACGACGCCACCGGCGACGGCTCCGCCGCGAATCCATTTAGAACGATCACCAAGGGCATCACCGAAGCGGTCAGTGGCGCCGACATCGTCAGCATTGCAGCCGGCGCTTATGCCGAGGCCGTCAACATCAACAAGAATCTCGGCATTACGGCCGTCGGTGCCGTCAGCGCTACCTCCTGGACGAGCCAGCCCGCCAACACCGCCACGTGGAGCGGTTCCTTCGCCGCCACCACGGACTTCTTATTTAACGGCCCGACGCTCATTGCCGCCGCCACCCAATTTACCGCCGCGAACGTCCAGTTCCTTGGCACGCTCAATTCCGCCCTCGCCGCTTCACCGCAACCGCTCACGGTGAACGCCACTGCGATCGCCCGTTTCGGCAACGACGCCGCCGATGCCGTCGGCGTCGCCGCTGCGCTCGCATCGCTCTCCGTCACGGACGGCGCCACGTCGATCGCCGCCGCGAACGTCACCACGACGGCCGACCAGACCTACAACGACCCCGTCACGCTCACCACGCCGTCGGCCACCTTCACCGGCAACGACATCAGCTTCCTCAACACGCTGCAATCGACGGCCGGCACGCTCACCGCCGTCAACACCACCGGCGGCGGACTCACGCGCTTCGCCCTCGCCGTGGGCGGCGGTGGAAACCCGCTCGGCAGTCTGAACACGAACTCCGACGGCTCGACCTCGATCGGCGGGAATGTCACCACCACCGGTGATCAATCCTACGGCGACGACGTCCTGCTGACCGCCGGCATCACGACCTTCGCTGGCAACGACATCGCCTTCCTTGACACGCTGCAATCGAACGCCGCCACCGTGACCACGGTCAACACCACGGGAAACGGCGTCACGCGCTTCGCCCTCGATGTCGGTGGCGGAGCGAACACGCCCGGCAGCCTGACCACCAACGCCGACGGAACGACCTCCATCGGCGGAAACAT
>CAZUBB010000176.1:295-9916 GCA_964618485.1 uncultured Pirellulales bacterium | reverse complement strand
AAGAGGTCGACGTATTCGTCGCCGATCCTTCCGCCGCGGCATACGAGGCGATGGTCGATCGGTTGCTGGCCAGCCCACGCTATGGCGAACGCTGGGGACGCTTCTGGCTCGATCTCGCACGGTTCGGCGAAAGCCACGGCTTCGAGCACGACTACGATCGCCCGACGGCTTATCACTTTCGCGACTTTGTGATTGAGGCGCTCAACCAGGATCTGCCGTTCGATACGTTCGTTCACTGGCAACTGGCTGGCGACGAACTGGCCCCCGACAACTTGCTGGCGATGAAGGCGACCGGTTTTCTCGCGGCGGGCGTGCATAGCACGCAGATCACCAAGAACCAGGCCGAGAAGGAACGCTACGACGAGCTGGACGACATGCTCTCGACGACGGCGCTCTCGACGCTCGGACTGACCGTAGGCTGCGCGCGCTGCCACGATCACAAGTTCGACCCGATTCCGACGGAAGACTATTACCGTCTGCTCTCGACGTTCACGACGACCGTGCGCAGCGAGCCTGACTTGATGGTCGATCCCGCAGGGTATGCGCGAGCGAAAGCCGCATTCGATCGCGAACACGCGCCGTTTGCCGAAGCGCTGGCGTCGTACGAACGGGACCAATTGCCGGCGCGCCTGGCCGAGTGGGAACAGAACTGGCCTGCGCTGCGCAACGCACCGCGCTGGACGCAGGCTGATCCGGCCTCGTTGAAATCCTCTGGCGGCGCCACCTTCGAACGGCAGCCAGACGGTTCCTACCTCGTCACCGGAACGAACGCCGACTTCGACACCTACACGCTCGAGATTCCGATCGGCACACGTGCCGTCACCGCCTTGCGCGTCGAGGCCCTCAGCCATCCGACGCTCGTGGCCAGTGGGCCAGGACGCGCGGCGAATGGCAACCTCGCGCTTTCCGACGTGAAGCTCTCGTTGGCCGGCGCGGCGGCACCCACCGCCGTGACGCTGGCGAATCCACGTGCGACGTTCGAGCAGCAGGGCTTACCCATCGCGGCCACGATCGACGGCGATGCGAAGTCGGCCTGGGCGGTCGACCCGCAGTTCGGGCGAGATCACGCGGCGGCGTTCGATGTCACCCTGCCGCCGGGCGAAGGCCAGGATCGTACACTGACGTTGGTGCTCGCCTTTGGCAACAACAAAGGACACAACATCGGCCGATTGCGAATCGCGCTCGCGGAGTCGGCGGAGAGCCCCACGCTAGAGGCCGCCGCTTATCCGGCCGCTGTCGTTGCGGCGCTCGATCGCGCCACGACGGAAAGATCGACCGAGAAACAAGCGGCGCTCGCCGCCTGGTTCGCGCCGCAAGACGCCGGCTGGCGCGAGCTCAAACGGGCCGCCGATGAACACGCCGCGAAAGCGCCGGTGGCGGAAAAAGTAAAAGTTCTCGTCTCGAGCGAAGGGGTACCTGCAGTGCGTTTGCACACGCAGGGGCCCGACTTCTACGAGCAGACCTACGTGCTCAAGCGGGGCGATCTCACGCTCAAGGATCGCGTGGCGGAGCAAGGCTTTCTGCGTGTGCTGACGCGCGCCGACGATGGACCCGCCCATTGGCGCGTTGCTCCGCCCGAGAGCTCGAAGCTCTCCTTCCGCCGCACGGCGCTGGCCAATTGGCTCACGGATGTCGACGCCGGCGCGGGGCATCTCGCGGCGCGGGTCGCGGTGAACCGGTTGTGGGTGGGCCATTTCGGACGCGGCATCGTCGCCACGCCCTCCGATTTTGGCACGCAGGGTGCGCGACCCACGCATCCCGAGCTGCTCGACTGGCTGGCGCGCGACTTGATCTCGGGCGAATGGCACTTGCAGCGGCTGCACAAGCTAATCGTGTCGAGCGCCGCCTATCAGCAGGGAACGGAATACAACGACGCGGCCGCGCAGCGCGATCCCGAGAACACGCTCTGGTGGCGGCGCGTGCCGTACCGGCTCGAGGCCGAAGCGGTGCGTGACGCGCTGCTCGCCACGAGTGGCATGCTCGACGAGCAGATGTACGGCCCTGGTACCCTCGACCCGGCGAGCCGGCGGCGGAGCATTTACTTTACCGTCAAGCGCAGCGAGATGATTCCCTTCATGCAGTTGTTCGACGCGCCCGACGCGCTGCAGAGCACGTCGAACCGCACGACGACGACGATCGCTCCGCAGGCGCTGTTGATGATGAACAACCCGCAGGTGCGCGAGTACGCCCGTGGATTGGCAAACCGCGCGGCGCCGAGTGAAGAGATCGTGCCGGCCGACGCGGTGACCGCGGCGTTCCACATCGCGCTCTCGCGAGCACCCGATGAAGCAGAGCTGGCTGATGCGGTCAGTTATATAGCGGCGCGCGAGGCAACGGCCGGAGCGCCGGTCGGATCCGCCGATCATGCGGGCCCCGCCGCCCGTCGCGAGGCACTCGTCGATTTCTGCCATGCGTTGTATTGCCTGAATGAGTTCGTGTACATCGAGTAGGCCATGACTAATCCCTATCCACTCTTCGGCACGCCGCACTCCGGTCACTTCGCCACGCGGCGCGATTTCCTGCGACGCGCTGGTGGGGGATTGGGGGCACTGGGTCTCGCTTCGCTCATGTCGAACGAAGGCCTGCTTGGTTCGCCTGCGCACGCCAAGACCGCCACGCCGATCAATCCGCTGTCGCCGCATGCCGGGCACTTCGAGCCGAAGGCGAAGGCGGTGATCTGGCTCTTCATGAATGGTGGCCCCAGCCACGTCGATCTGTGGGACTACAAACCCCAGCTCGAAAAGCAGGATGGCAAGGAGCTTTCCGGCTTCGACAAGGACACAGGCTTCTTCGTCGAGCAGGTCGGCCCGCTCATGAAGTCCCCCTTCAAGTTCGCGCAGCACGGTCACAGCGGCGCGTGGGTCTCCGAGGTCTTTCCGCGGATGGCCGAGCACGTCGACGACATGGCCTTCCTCTACTCCTGCTACACGGAGACGAACAATCACTCGCCGGCGCTCTTCCAGATCAACACGGGCATGAATCGCATGGGCTTTCCCTGCGTCGGTTCGTGGGTCACCTACGGGCTTGGCTCGGTCAGTCAGAACCTGCCCGGCTTCGTGGTGATGACCGACACGCTGGGGCGTGGGCTGCCGAAAGGTGCCGCACAGAACTGGGGCGCGGGTTTCCTGCCCAGCGTCTTCCAGGGAACACAGCTCAACAACCAGGGCCCGCCGATCCACAATCTGGTACCCCCGTCCGACTTGGTGCCCGATCGGCAACGAGCGCAGCTCGATCTCGTCGCACAATTGAACAAGCGGCATCTCGAGCAGCATCCACACGAGGCAGAGCTCGCCGCAAGGATCGAGAGCTTCGAGCTGGCCTATCGCATGCAGATGTCGGCGCCCGAGGTGCTCGACGTGAATCGCGAGACCGCCGCCACGCAAAAGCTGTACGGCCTCGACAATCCGAAGTGTGCCCACTTCGCGCGGCAATGCCTGATGGCGCGCCGGCTCGTGGAGCGCGGCGTACGGTGCGTGCAGATTTACAGCGGCGGAGAAGAAAACGAGAAGAGTTGGGACGGCCACACGAACATCAAGGACAACCACACCGGCTTCGCCGCCGAGACCGACAAGCCGATCGCTGGGCTGCTAGCCGACCTGGATCGCCGCGGCCTGCTCGATTCCACGCTCGTCATCTGGGGGGGCGAGTTCGGGCGGCTGCCGCTGGTCCAAAAAGGGGGCACCGGGCGCGACCACAACCCGCACGCCTTCACCGTCTGGATGGCCGGCGGCGGCGTGAAGGGGGGCTATTCTCACGGAGCGACCGACGAAATTGGGCATAAAGCGGTCGAAGACAAGGTCAGCATCAACGACCTCCACGCTACGATCCTGCACCTGCTCGGCCTCGACCACACCCGGCTCACGTACCGCTTCAACGGCCGAGAATTCCGTCTGACCGACGTCGCCGGCGTCGTGGTGGACAAAATCCTGGCGTAGCGAGGTCCACGCGTCGTGAAATTGTCGCGTCGCCGGTCTTGATGCCGGGCTGGGTCGCCGATATCTTACTGGTTTCCCCCGGGCCGGCCTGGTCCTGCAGGGGTGTTGGTCCGCCGCCTGTTTTCGGCTGGGCCGAGTTCGCTGAGAAGGAATGGATCGCGATGTTGGCACAGAAGACGTATTCCGCGAAGCCGGGTGAAGTCGAGCAGAAGTGGCTGCTGGTCGACGCCAAAGATAAGATCGTCGGCCGCCTGGCTTCCGAGCTGGCCATGATCTTGATGGGCAAGCACCGCCCGACCTATACGCCGCACACCGACACGGGCGATTTCGTCGTGGTCACCAATGCCGAACACGTTGTGTTCACCGGCAAGAAGTGGCAGCAGAAGCGTTACACCTGGTACACCGGGTACACGCAGCAGAAAAGCGAATCGGCCGCCGAGCGGATGCAAAATCAGCCTGAGCTGATCCTCCGCGAAGCGGTCCGCCGGATGCTCCCCAAGAACAAACTCGCCGTGCAGATGCTGAGCAAGCTCAAGATCTACAAGGGCGAACAGCACCCGCACCAGGCCCAAAACCCGCAACCGGTCGAGCTCGCGGTGAAGTAGTCACGCGCGGCCAGGTTGGAACATCACCGCACATTGAAGACCTGTTGAGAGGATTTCCGAGAACATGCCAAGCGCCACCGCGGACTCCCTGGGAACCGGCCGCCGCAAGACCTCCGTCGCCCGCGTGCGCATCCGCGCCGGCAGCGGCAAGATTACGATCAACGATCGCCCACTCGAGGACTTCTTTCACAACGTGAAGGACCGCTCCGAGGTCATGGCCGCGCTGGAAGCGACCGGGCAACGCGAGACGGTCGATGTGATCATCGACGTGCATGGCGGCGGGATGACCGGTCAGTCCGGCGCCTGCAAGCTGGGGATCGCCCGGGCTCTGAAGGGCTACAGCGGCGAGTTGGAACCGGCGTTGCGCCAGGGCTCGCTTCTGACCCGCGATGGCCGCATGAAGGAACGCAAGAAGTACGGTCTTCGCGGCGCTCGCCGTGGGACGCAGTTCTCGAAGCGTTAATCGACGCAGCAAATCAACGATTACGGCCTGCTCGATCGAGCGGGCCGTTTTTGTTGCGCTGGGTGCGGCTTCGTCGAATCTTGGACTTCGCGTCAAAGCCGCCCGTCTGTAGCCGAGGTCTGTGACCTCGGTGAGCCGGAGTAAATCGCTGCCTTCCCGCCGACCGAGGTCACAGACCTCGGCTACAGACGATAGATTCCCGAAAGCTTCCGCAACGCAGCGGCAAGCCCCGGGAAATGCATTACCGAATCACGAGCAGCACGGTAACCGTCATCATCGCTACGCCGACGACGACGACGGAAAGGACGACGCCGAGCACGGTTTCGCTGCAGTTAATATCGTCAGCCCGCATCTGCTGCTGCTGGACGTCGGTGAACGGCTGATTCGATACGTGTTCCGCGGCGGTCATCGGCTGGCTCCGGAAAGGCAATCGCTCCGGGGAATAATGCGATATTTTCGCCGTGAATGCAACCGCCGTTGTCGTTCGGTGGAAGCGTAATCACGCTGCCACTGGGCGGATGCGGCTGATAAACTCACGGCATGCGCACCACCGGAATTCACGCGTTTCTCGACATGCTGCACGCCGCCGGCGTGCGCTATATTTTCGGCAACCCAGGCACGACGGAGTTGCCGCTCAACGACGCCCTCGTCGAGGACCGGCGGATTCAATACATCCTTGGCCTCCAGGAAGTGCCGGTGATGGCGATGGCCGACGGCTACGCCATGGCGTCGGGCCAGGTCGGCGTCGTCAACTTGCACATCAGTTGCGGGCTCGGCAATGCGATGGGGATGCTCTACAACGCCCACCGCGAGGGGACGCCGCTGTTGGTCACAGCCGGCCAGCAAGACCGCCGGCTGAAGTTCGAGGAGCCGATCCTCACGTCCGAAATGGTCCGCGTGGCGGCCCCTTGGACGAAATGGGCCGCCGAAGTCAACCGCGTCGAAGACCTCCCGGCCGCCTTGCGACGCGCGGTGCAGACGGCGCTCACGCCACCGACCGGTCCGGTGTTCCTGTCGATCCCGATCGACGTCCAGCGCGAGACCGCAGAGCTAGAGCTCACCATGCCAGCGCGGCTCGATGTGCAGACCCGCCCGCCGCTCGATGCCTTGCGCCGCGCCGCCACCGTGCTCGCCGGCGCGAAGAACCCTGGTATCCTCGCCGGCAGCCGCGTCGTGGAGCGCGATGCGGTACGCGAACTGGTCGCGGTGGCGGAGCGCCTCGGCTCCCCGGCGATCTCCGAATCCGGCACCACGCACGGCCGGCTTGGCTTTCCGGCCGATCACCCGCTGTACGGTCAATGCTTGCCGCTATGGTCGCCGGAAGTGCGCGAACGACTGGCCGAGTTCGACGTCTTGCTCGTCTGCGGCATGGACCTGCTTCGGCTTTACGTCTATCACGAGCCTTCGCGTGCGATTCCTGAACATATCCGCCTAGTCCACCTCGACGAAGACGACTGGCAAATCGGCAAGAACTATCCCGTCGAAGTCGGACTTCTCGGCAACACGAAGGCCGGCCTCGCCGAGTTGGATCAATTGCTCGCCGCGACGATGACCCCCGCGCAAGTCAGCGCGGCGAAGTTGCGGCGCAGCGCGTACGAGACGAAACACCTCGCCGCGCGGGAACGTCTGCGCGCGGAGTTTGAAAAGCAGCTCGAGGCGCGACCGTTGACGCCGCTCGGCCTGATGGGGAGCGTCGCCCGCGTTCTGCCGGAGAATGTCGCCGTGATTGAAGAGGCGGTCACGACGACGAACACGTACTTGGAGCGCCTTGGCGCGCACCGCAACGCCACCGGCTACTTCGCCCACCGCGGCTGGGCGCTCGGCTGGGGGCTGGGTTGCGCCGTCGGCGTGAAGCTCGCCTGGCCCGATCGCCCGGTGCTGGCGATTCTCGGCGAAGGAGCCGCGATGTACGGCATCCAAGGACTCTGGAGCGCCGCCCATCACAAGGTTCCCGTCACGTTCCTCATCGCCAACAACGCGCAGTATCAAATCCTGAAAGTCGGCGCCCGCGGGCTCAAGCTCCCGCACGCGATGGCCGGCAAGTACGAGTCGCTCGAAATCACGAATCCCGAAATCGACTTCGTCGCCCTCGCCCAATCGCTGGGCGTTCCAGCGGAACGCATCACCGACCCCGACCAACTCAGCGCCGCCTTACAAGCCTCCTGGACCGGCGAAGGCCCGCGCCTGATCGACGTCCCAATCAGCAGAACGTCGCCGGAGCGGATGGAGTATTAGGGGGAGGAGAAAAGAAGAATAGGAGAAAAGGAGAAAAGAAGTTTCGGCCCAACATTCTTCTCTCAATTCACTCATCACTCATCACTCCCTCCCCCCTCTGCGTCTCCGCGCCTCTGCGGTTCAAAATTCCCACCTCCTCCTTTCGCGTGTTTCCCGGGCCACCCGAATTTCCCGTTAGTCGATCTCCCCTCTCGTTCGTCTTAGAGGTCGGGCCGGCTGGGCGAATTGACACTCTACTTGAGGAGGGACGCGATGCGATATTTGTGGGCGATGATGGCGCTGGCCGTGGCCGGCTGGTTCAATGATGCAACTGCGGCCGGACCGCCGCTGGTCGTGCATGAATGGGGGACGTTTACCAGCTTTGCCGACTCCAAGGGAGAGCTGGTGCAATTTCGTCCGTTGATCGACAGTAAGCTGCCGGAGTTCGTCTTCACGCGCGAGGAGCAAAACGGCTCACCCGATTTGGCGTTCGCGTTCACCAAGTTCTCCGTCTGGTCGAAGCAGCGGATGGAAACTCCCGTCACGTATTTCTACACCGACCAGGTGCGCGAAGTGAACGTGAGCGTCGATTTCCCGCAAGGCTTCCTGACCGAGTTCTATCCCCCCGTGCGAACGTTGCTACCGCCGTCGTACTCGGAGGGTTGGGAAATGAAAAATGCCCGGCTCGATTGGGGGAAGGTGCGGTTGATTCCGCAAGAGGAATTCGATCGCACGATCGGCGCCGCGGCGGAAAAAGATGGTCGCAACGCTCTACCGATCGTGCTCGGCGATAACCACTACGGCCACGCCCGCGGCACCGACTCGGCGATCGTGGAGTTTGACGATCCGCAGGGCCACGGAAAGCACTACGAGAAATTCCTCTTCTATCGCGGTACAGGAAATTTCGATCAACCCGGCAAGCTCACCGCGCAAGGCGGAGGCAGGTTCGTACTCAACAACGACAGCGATAAAGACCTCCAGCATCTGTTCCTGGTGCAAGTGGAAGGGCACAAGGTCCGCTACAGTTACTCCCCCGTGGCGAAGGCCGGAACGGAATTGGCGATGTCGATCCCCAGCGAGCTATCGACGATCGAAGAGGTCTCGGACGCTTTGGTGAAGGCGCTCGTCGAAACCGGCCTCTATGAGAAGGAGGCGGTCTCGATGGTCAACACCTGGCGCTCGAGTTGGCTCGGCGAGTCGGGCACGCGTGTGCTCTACACGTTGCCGCAATCCTGGACCGACGCGCTGATCCCGCTCAAGATCGAACCGGCGCCAGAGAAATCGCTCCGCGTGATGGTCGGGCGTCTGGAAATCATGACGCCGGAAACGGAACGCGACCTGGCGAACCTGGTGGCCGCCGACACGCCGGAAAACGTCGTGGCGAACGCCTCGAACAATGTGCTGGGGCGCCTGGGCCGCTTCGGCAGCGCCGCGGCGTACCACGTTGGCGCCAGCCTGCCGACGGACGACCTGAAGCAACGCGCCAGCCAAATCGCCAACGGCCTTTGCATCGAAGAGGACAACCGCGAAGGGCGTGGCGGCGTGCAGTAACGGTTCGCAATACTCTTGCACGGAGGGCCGGGGCCAAAACGGTCTCGGCCCTTTCGTATGCGCCGGTCGCCGTGTGCATTATCATCAACAGGATGAAGCGTGCTGCTGCAATACTGGCAGTTCTAGCGTTGTCGATCGCGTTACTCGCACTTTCGACGGGAACGCATGGCGGCATGGCGTGCTTCTCGCCGGAGACGCTGGAGTATTACACGCGGAGTGAATACACCATCCTCGGCGGCGAGATTCCTCTGTGGCGGTCATTCGCTCAACCGTCTCGGCGGGAGGTGATCGATGTCGCCGTGAAAAACGGCTGGATCGAGCCCGTCACAACCGGCGAACCTCGCTGGGATCTCGTCTACCATGCCAATGCGGCCTGGAAAGACGGCCATGGCCCGCTCTATGAATTGCTATCGCGGTCCGACGAAGCGATCCTCGAAAAGTCTTTGTCCGACCCAGATTGGGCACGTGTCTATTGGGGCGAGGTGTTTGGCGCGTTGCGATCACCCAATCCCGTGGAACGCGATGTCGGCGGCCATATTTCGCAGTACTGGCGCTGTGAGACCGCAGACGAATTGAGGCGACAGATCGCGGGCGTGCGTGGGGAGTTCGGCCTATCGCCAAGTGCGATCAACCAGTGATGTCCACTTGATCTACTCGATCGCCTGTACTCGCACCCCTTGGAACCGAATCACCGAGCCCTCGCGGTGCATTTGCAGTGCGATGTGCCCGTCGCGGATAATCGTGAGGCGATCGGTCTTGGCCACCGTGCGACCATTCACGCGCACCAGCGCCTCGTTGTCCTTGACGAAGAGTTGCAGCAGGTACCATTCGCCGGGTGTGACGGGCGGCTCGT
>CAZUBB010000176.1:0-285 GCA_964618485.1 uncultured Pirellulales bacterium | reverse complement strand
GGGCGCGGGCGACGTCGTAGATGCTGCCCGTCGGGTTATTGCTGTCGGGAATGTCTTCGATCTGAATCTCGTAGCCGCGATCTCTGGGAACGAGTGAGTTCCAGCGAAAGAAAATGCCGCCGTTCGCCAGCGGAGTGGCTTGCACGTAGGACTCGAAGCGGAAGTCGCGCCAGCGGCCGTCGGTGATGAGATAGCCATTCCCGTCGCGCGCGACGATCGCGCCGTCTTCGACGCCCCATTGAACGTCGCCTGCTTCACTCAGACTCCACCCGGAAAAGTCCTTTC
>CAZUBB010000175.1:7921-9924 GCA_964618485.1 uncultured Pirellulales bacterium | reverse complement strand
TCGGTCGGCGACATGATCGCCATCGCCTCCAAGCTGGCCCGCATGGGTCTCGCCGATTGGGAGGACGTCGACCGTTACGCGCGCAACATGTTCGCCGAGGCGCAGTTCACCAGCCCGGCCCAGATCCCCGCCTTTGTTCGCACGCTCAAGGCCGCCAACCGCTCGACACCCGCCCCGCTCAAGTACAATCACCTCGTCGATAACCTGGCGTCGCGCATGATCGAGGTGGAGCTCAACGACGAGAAGTTGCAGGTGTCGCTGGGACAGAAGCTCTCGGAGGGTAAGCCGCTGGGGAATGCCACGGCGTCGCGGTGACAGAGCGATGAGGATTAAGTGATGAGTGCGGAGTGATGAGCGGAGGAAGCCTTGAACCGGTACGGTTCATGGCAACCCACTTCTCCCCTTCTTACATTCTTACCTCCTCACCTTCTATACTCATCACTCTGCGCTCATCACTCCGCACTTCCACTTCCGCCCCCATGGATCCCGCCCGCTTCCGGCGCAAGGTGCTCACCGACCTAGTCGCCAGCCCCTGGACGCTGATCCCAGGGGCCGGCGGACTGAGCCTGTTGATGATCGCCTGGGGACTCGATCAGGGCACAGGTTGGCTGCCGTTTCTAGGCGTCGCCAGCCTGCTGGTTAGCGCCGGCACGCTTGCCACGCGCTGGCTATTTCAGCATGACGACATCGCCCGGGAGGCGTTCGACGATCTGCAGCGCGAAGCGGTCGGCATGCAGGAGAAGCAGCTCGACCAACTCGAAGCGCGCCTGTCGGCCGACCGCGATCCGCGCGACGAAAACAGCTTGCGCTACCTGCGCGACCTCTATGCGGCCTTCCGGGCCGACACCGCCTGGACCGAGCGGCTCGAAGGGCGCTCGGTGCTGGAGATCAACGGCCAGGTGGAAAACCTGTTCCGCGCCTGCATCGCTTCGTTTCAGCGTTCGCTGGAGCTCCGTGACACGGCCATGGCGATGCGCACGAAAGAAGGGCAGCGCAGCGTGTTCGAGGCCCGCGAGCGGCTGCTGGAAGAGATCAATCAGAGCATCCGCCAGCTCGCCGGCACGCTCGATAACGTCAAGGCGCTCGCGCTGGCCCAGACGCCGGCGCACGACCTCGCCCGGCTCCGGCAGGAGCTAACGGCCAGCCTGGACGTCGCCAAAAAGGTCGAGGAGCGGATGCAAACGCTGGAAGCGGAGCTCCGCCACCCACAGACAGCGGCGCCGCGCGAAGCGGAATAACCCGCACAGCCCTCCCCGCGCCCAATTTTGCCGCTTTCCGCACCTTCTCTGGAGGAGGCGACTCCGTCGCCGATCTTCCGGCTGTTTGCCGTGGATCGCCGCGAAGTTCGGCGACAGAGTCGCCTCTTGCAACCTCCGGCCTGCAGCCTGTAGCCTCCCCCCAACGCACGGTATACTTTCGGGCATCATCCTCACCTTCCAGACTTTTCGAGCGAGGGTTATCCAGTGTTCGGCGCAATGGGCAGGTACATTCGGGCCTTTGGCTATTTGATCACCGGGCGTATCGACGCGGCGCGGAAGGTGCTGTCGGCGAACCCTTACGTGATCCAGGCGACGTACGACCGCATCGTGCAGGAGAAGACGGCGCGGATCAACCAGTACAAGTCGGCCGTGGCGCAGATGATTGCGCAGGAAGAAAAGAAACTGGCGACGGTGAAGACGCTGTCGGAAGAAACCAAGCGTTTGGAGCAGCTCAAGGAAGGCGCCGCGGCCAAGGCCAAGAGCGTCGTCGACAAGCTCAAGGGGCAGGGCGTGTCGATGGAGGAGATCAAGAAGAACGAAGAGTATCTGAAGTGCCTCGGCGCGTTCAACGATTTCACTACCACGCTGAAAGAAAAATACGACCGCATCGCCGAGCTCGAGGGGGACATCAAGCAACTGCAGGGGAACCTGGGCAATCACAAGGTTCAGATGCAGCAGTTGCTGCGCGACCTGGAGAAGCTCAAGGAAGAGGCCGCGGCCACCGTGGCCGACGTGATCACCGCC
>CAZUBB010000175.1:1372-7911 GCA_964618485.1 uncultured Pirellulales bacterium | reverse complement strand
CAAGGAAGAGGAAGAGATTTCCAACATCCTGGCGGGCATCAGCGAGGACCGCACGTCCAAGGAACTGCAGGACATGCGCGATCTGCGGCAGGAACAAAAGGCCAAAGCCCGGGTCTCGCGCGAACTGGCCGGCACGGACACGAAGCGCCAGGAAGCGGAGTTCCTCGACTACGCGACGAAGAGCGCGTCGAGCGACGAGTTCGACAAACTGATCGGTCTCGCCGCCGAAGCGGATAAGTCAGCCACGGAAAAACCAACCGAGCAACGCGTGGAAACGCGCTTGCCGGAAGCGTGAGTTCACCACGGAGAACACGGAGGAAAGCGGGAGGAGTGTGGAATTCTGAATTTGAAGTTCGTTCGATTCGCGAATTCCTCAATCGCAGGTTTTTCGTTGCGGTTGCGAAAGGGACCGGCGGAACAAGCCACCGCTCTTGCTGGAGAGTCGCACATGCGAGAGGCGTTCGCAATCTGTATTTCTCCCTCTTCCCTCCGTGATCTCCGTGCCTCCGTGGTGAAAAAAATCAAAACGTGTGCAAATCATCGCACTTTCAAGGGGAGTATTCGTCCATGATTCGCTCCATCACTCGCTGGTCCTTGGTTAGTCTGCTGGCACTGACGCCGCTCGGCTGCAGCGGCGGGAAGCAGCCGGCGGCTGGCGGCGGCAGCGGTTCCACGGCCGCCGATACGACCGAGGCGCCCTCGTTTTCGCTGGCCTGGAGCGAGTATCCCTCGTGGAGCGTGTTCGGCGTCGCGCACCGTCGCGGGCTGATCAACGGCGCCGCGGGCGAGCTCGGGCCGATCGAAACGAAATGGAACGTCGACATCGTCCTGGAGCAAAAGGACTACGATACATGCCTGGTGCTGTACTCCACCGATAAGGCGGATGCCGTGTGCATCACGAATATCGATGTTCTTTCGCCGTCGATCTCGCGCCCCGGCGTGGCGATCCTCCCGACGAGCACCAGCGACGGCGCCGACGCCTGCATCGTGACGGGCATCGACGACGTCGATAAGCTGCGCGACCACAAGGTGTTCGGCCTCGCCAAGACGGTCTCGGAGTACTGCTTCGCGCGCTGCCTGGACAAGCTGGGAAAACAATCGACGGACTACCAGTTCACGAGCAGCGATCCCGCCGCGGCGGCGCTGGCGATGCAGCAAAACAACGCCGACTACCAGGCGATCATGGTCTGGAATCCGTTCGTGCTGCAAACGCTGCGGACGCGCGAAGGCTCGAAGGTGTTGTTCGACTCCACGCAGATCCCCGGCGAGATCATCGACATGGTCGTGATCGGCGAGAACACGCTCAAGAAGCCCGGGGGCGAGGACTTCGCCAAGGCGGTGATCGATTGCTACTACGAGATGAACAAGATCATCGAAGCGCCTGACACGCGCGACGAGGCGCTCGTGCAGATCGGTGAAGATTTCTCCGACCTGAAGCTGGAAGACATGAAGATCGTCGTCGAACAGACCAAGTTCTATAAGACCGCCGCGGAAGGCATCGCCGTGTACGACGGTCCGGAACTGCCGAAGACGATGGAAACCGTGCTCGCCACGTGCAAGAAGCTGGAGATGGTCGAAGGCAGTCCCGTGATCGCCTTCGGCCCAGCCAAGGCGGGCGACAAGGCGAACGTGCGGTTCGACGCTTCCTACATGAAGGCGGTTCAAGCGGCGGGCGCAGAATAGAGCAATGATCCGACAGCCGATCTCCCGTCAGGCTCACCTCGCTTTCGGCGTCTTGTCGATTGTGACGCTGCTGCTCGGTTACACGTGGTTGTCGCACCGGCAGCACGTGCGCAATCCGAACGATACGACGATCCCCAATTGGTCGCAATTGGCCGAGGGTGTGAAACGCGTCGTCAAGCCCCAGGACCGCTACAACGGCGCGTCCTGGCTGTGGATCGACGGGAAAGCGACATTCACGCGGCACTTCACCGGCCTGGCGGTGGGCGTCGTGACGTCTGTCGTGATCGGCCTGGCGATGGGCTGCTTCGCGCCGATCGAGGCGCTGTTGCTGCCGCCGCTCTCGTGCGCAGCGAAAATTCCGCCGACGGCGATGCTGGCGGTGTTCTTCGTCCTGGTCGACACCGGGATGGAGCTTTACGTGGCGATGATCGCGTTTGGCGTGATTCCGACGCTCGCGCAATCGATCTATCAGTCGGTGCGGACCGACGTCCCGGAGGAGTTGATCTACAAGGCCTATACGCTCGGCGCCAGTCACGCCGAGTTGATCTGGAACGTGACGTTCAAGCAAATTCTGCCGCGCATCATCGAAGCGGTCCGCCTGCAAGTCGGACCGGCCATGGTCTACCTGATCGCGGCCGAATACGCCGTCGGCAACGAAGGCTTCGGCTTCCGGCTCCGCATGCAACAACGCCTCAGCGACATGAGCACCGTCTACATCTACCTCGTCGTCCTCGCCGCCATCGGCTTCCTCATGGACTATTCGCTCACGTGGCTCAGGAAGCTGATTTGTCCCTGGTTTGGGAAGGGATGATGGGGGGAGGAGAAAAGAAGAAGAGGAGAAAAGAAGAAAAGAAGGGGGAGTTTTCGGTGTTCAGTTCTCAGTGTTCAGTTGTTGCCCCAATCGACTGACTTCCTCTCCGTGCTACGTACTCCATGCTTCGTGCTCCAAACTCCTGACTCCTTCCCCCCTATGCCCGACATCGTTCTTGAATGCCGTGGGGTTTCTAAGCGGTTTGGCGATCATGCCGTGTTGCATGACGTGAATCTCAAAATTGCTCGCGGCCAGATCGTTTCGCTCGTCGGGCCGAGCGGCTGCGGGAAATCGACGCTGTTGCGGGCGATCCTGGGGACGCATCCGCCTGACTCCGGCGAGGTGCTCATGAACGGAAAAACAGTCACCGGGCCGGGGCGCGATCGCGGCATCGTCTATCAACGCTACGGGCTCTATCCGTTTCTCACCGCACGGCAGAACGTGGCGTTCGGGCCGATGCTCGACGAGACCAACCTGCCTTTCCGGTTTTTCCAGTTCCCGCGCTGGCTCGGGCTGCGGAAGCGCCACCTGGCCGCGGCGGATCAACTGCTCGACCGCGTGCGGATGGGACAGGCGCTGCACCGCTACCCGGACGAACTCTCCGGCGGCATGTGCCAGCGCGTGTCGATCGCGCAGGCGCTGATGATGAAGCCGGAGATTCTGCTGCTGGACGAACCGTTCGGGGCGCTTGATGAAGCGACACGCGAGGAAATGCAGGAAATGCTCCTGGCGCTCTACCAGGAAAATCTCGCGGCGGTGCGCTCCGGGGAGAAACCGCCGTATACGATTCTGATCATCACGCACGAGTTGAACGAGGCGATCTACGTCGCCGATCGTGTGCTGGGGCTCTCGCAGCATTGGCGCTGGGAAGACACCGGCGGCAAAGCCCATCCCGGGGCGACGATCATCTACGACGCAGTGTCGCCGGTGTTCAGCAAAAACGCCGAGAACGAGGCCGCGGCGTTCGTGCGGCAGCGCGAAGAGATGCGGCAAGTGATCTTCGAGCCCACGGAACGCTTCAGCCGCGAAAGCCACACGCGGTTCTGGCAGCAAATTGCCGCCGGCCAAGGGGCCGGCGTGATGGCGCCGATGCCGGCCGCCACGTAAGAGGCCATTACTTGCGAACCGGGTAGACCGTGCCTCGACTCCCTTCTTTTGCCGGGAGCGGCGGAAGGAGCCGATTGCTCGTGAGCAATTCCTGGAACAACTCCGGCGTGACGCGGGGATCAAATCCATAGTTGCCGGGAGCGCGGTACCGGGCGACTTCATCCCAGTCGACGTAGACGTATTCGATCGCATTCTCTTGGACGAGCTTGTCGAACCCTGCGAGGGACTCAGGCGCGCGGGGGTCGTTGACGCCGTAGCGTTCCAGCCACGAGGGATCGAACGTCGTGTTGTAGAGCACGGGCGACTCGAAATCGAAGACCGCGGCTTCGCCGATCACGAGCGTGCGACCGCCGCGCCGGTTGAGTTCCAGGTTCCAGGGATCGACGCGATCCGGTGCGACGCGCAACTGCGCGATGGGGGCGAAGTAGCGGCATTCGCCCACCAGCGGAGACGTCACCCAAAGCAGGGACCAGAACGTGCCGATCGATATCGCGCCGAGGATGCACCATCGCGCGAGGCGATCGCCGGCGCACGCGGCGCCCCAGCCGGCGAGGAGCGCCAGCGCCGGAACCGCGGGGAGCCAAAAGCGATCGATGCGATGGGTGAAGAGCCACCAGCACACAAAAACGAACGTGGCGAAAAGAGCTAACCATCGTGTGGCGCCGCGCAGCGGATCGTGGCGCTTTCCGGCAAAGAGCGAGAGCAGCCCGCAGCCGATCAGCGGCCAGACGATCGGGCTTTGCCACATGCTGTCGAGCAACACGCGGCGCACGTCGTCGAAAAGCGTGATCGGCCCGAAACCGTGCGGGCGATGCGCTTCGCGCCACCGGGCGGAAGTTTCCGCGGTGCGCGTGATGGTCTCAAAGACGTTGTCGAGGAGTGGGTAGACCGGATTCCCGGTGAAATGCCAGTTCTTCAAGAGCCACGGCGCCATGACGACCGCAGCGGCAAGCATCGCAATCGCTATCTGGCGCGCGACGCATTTGGGTCCTTGCCTTCGGGCGTTCCAGCCGATCGCCGCGACGACCGGCGCGACGACGAACAAGAGCGCCGGATACTTGCAGGCCGCGGCCGAACCCGCGAACAGTCCGGCAAGCACGTGTGAAGCGATCGGCGCTTCCGCATCGTCGCCGCGCCCAAATAGAACGAGCAGGGCGAGCGCGACGTAGAAGGCGACCGCGCCGTCGATCAGGCCGAACATCGAAACTTGCAGCATCCACGGGAACGTGAGGTACACGATCGCGGCGACAATGCCTGCCGTGCGCGAGCCGAGTCGCACTCCAAGCACATAGAGCGCGGCGGCCGTGAACGGCAGCAACGAGGCGATGACCGTTTTGCCCACGAGCGCACCGAGCCACCAGTCGCCAGTGATGGACATCGCGGCCAGCGGCCACATTTCCGCGCCGAGCGGCATGTTGGCGTAGACGTTGTGCGGCAGGAATTCGATGCGCCCGAGCTGGAAAAACTCCTTTGGTGCCTGCAGGTGATATTCGCGAACGTCGAACTCGATCGGCGGCAGCGCCCCGCCGAGAATCAGGAAGGCGACAAACGGCGCCGTCAGCCAAAGCCAGTGGGGGGAAAGCCAGTCGTTCGTATCGGCGACGCGAGGAATGGCGGCGGCCTCACGTTCCGACTTCGGCACGCGACAATAGATCGCCGCAGAGGCCACCACCGCCACGAGCCACGGGCCGAGCAAGAACCACCGTTGCTGCAACCCGCCCGCGAGTCCGACGAGCAACGTCGCCAAGGAAACGACGCTCAGCCCTAGGCCGTGCGCCAACAGGAACCACTCGAGTTTCTCATTGCGCGACCAGCGTAGCGCTCGCAATGCCAGCGTTCCGACCGCGAACGCCGCGATGTGAAACGCCGCAGCGCCGAAGAGGATCGGAACTCGATCGAGAATGGCAAAAGAATGGTCCTCCGGAAGCCAACCGTGGACCACGACATCGGGGAGCACCGCGAGTTGCCAAAGCGAACCGCGCGTCAAGTTCTGGAACTGAGGTGCATCGAGCGAAGTGAGAAAATAGGCGATCAAATAGCCCGCGCAGAGGATCACGGCGATGATCGACACAATGCTCCACGGCGCTACGGCCGGCGCCGAGGCCTCCTGCGCCGTTCGCTTCTCCGCCGTCTGCTTTCGTCGTGCCTTCACGTCGCCGCCAGTCGTTACTCGAGGTTGAGGGCGTCGCTCACGGTAAGGCGGCGTCAAGGATAGTCGTTTCCCCCCGCGGAATAATCTTTACCGCGCCGCACGACGCCGGAAGGAGCGCCGTGCCGCCAAAAGGGACCGGCGCGACCAGAGGATCCCCTTCGATCTGCGCCTCTCCGCCGACCACTGCCAGGATGTGGCACCGCTCATCGTCGCCGATCGTGAACGGCTCACTCGACCGCCAGCGCTCGAGCACAAACTTATCGCAGGCCGCGAGACGCTCGCAGGCCCGATGTTGCGTGGGCAACGGCACGCGCGCATCGCCGGGGCCAAGTCGATCGTCGACTGCCTCGAGACCGAGATCCAAATGCAGCTGCCGCGGCTTTCCATCGGGGCCGACGCGGTTCCAGTCGAAGAGCCGGTACGTCGTATCGCTCGATTGCTGGATCTCGGCCACGAGCAGCCCTGCGCCGATCGCGTGGATCAGCCCCGCCGGAAGGAGCACGCAATCTCCGGGCTTGGGCTCAAAGCGATGCAGGCACATTTCCGCCGTGCCGCGATGCAGCTCGCGGGCGAGGGCGTCGCGGTCGAAACCGCGCTTGAGTCCGGCATAAATCAGGCTCCCGGGCGCCGCGTCCATCACGTACCAGGCCTCGGTCTTGCCGTAATCCGGGGGATTCAGGCGCGCCGCGCGAGCGTCGTCCGGATGGACCTGCACGCTCAGTGTCTGCTGGGCGTCGAGGAATTTGAACAGCAAAGGAAAGCGCGGCTGGGGGGCGTGTCGCCCGA
>CAZUBB010000175.1:0-1362 GCA_964618485.1 uncultured Pirellulales bacterium | reverse complement strand
CAGGTACGCGTTCCCGAACCAATTCGTGGAGCGTTTTTCCCGCGAGCGGGCCGGCGAGAACGACGCTCTGATCGGCCCCGTGATCGACAATCTCCCAGCTTTCCGCGTAGTCCGCCTCGGGGCCGATTTCCTTGCCAAGCGTTTCGCCGAGCCGCCGGCCGCCCCATAAGTAGCGGCGCAAGATCGGCTGAAACCTCAGTGGATAAAGCGGTTGCGTCGAGGCCATGGTGCCGGCATCCCTGCGGAGAAGTTATGAACCTGGGCCCGGGAATCGCCCTATCATCCCGAATTGGGCAGACGATGAAAAGCGGCGGTCCCCGGGCTGATTGCCTGCCCATCTTGCCTTGACGCTGCGGTTGCACCCTTCCATAATCCCGCCCCCTTATTCTCTGGGAGTGGTGCGCGCGGATGGTAGCGTGGCGCAAATGGGCTTGGGTCCGCTGGACCGCATTAGCGGTGGCGCTGACCTGCGCGCGCGGCGAGGCCCAATCGTTGCGGATCATGCCCGCCGACGAATTGGCCGACGCCGAAATCGAAGTCGAAGCGGTGGAAATCCCCGACGACAAGGAGCCGCTGTCCGAACCGTTTGTCGAAGAAGGGCAAGACTGGGCCGAGTCGTCGATCGATCCCAAAGATGAAGATGTCGAGATATACGACGAAGGCGGCTACTACCCGGAAGGGCATCCCCACGGCGGCCGCTTGCGATCGCACATCGCGCGGAAGCGTGAACATATGTCGGACCTCTACTCCCGCCTCCGCGCCCCGGAACGGACCCGGAGTTGGACGAATCGGCCGATGAGCATCGGGCTGTTCGCCGGCGGCATCTTCGGCTCGGAACTGGTCAGCGGAAGGATCGACCAGGAGTCGGGCTTCTTCACGGGCGGCCGCGTGGGCTGGGATTTCGCCGAGCGGTGGGGACTGGAAACGCGGATCGGCTTTTCGGATATGAACCTGATCGCCGAGGATCCCAACGTCTTTGTCGATACCAACGACATCTTTTATTGGGACGCCAACGTGATGTACTACCCCTGGGGTGAATCGCGGCTGCGGCCGTTCTTGACCCTGGGGCTGGGGCTGCACGGGGCGGACTTCATCGACGAAACCTACTATCGCGTGAAAGATACGCTTTTCAGCATCCCGTTCGGATTCGGCTTCAAATACCGCATCGATCAGCGCATCGCGATCCGGTTCGAGTTGCAGGACAACTACGCCTTCGCCGGCGGGCACGACGTCGAAGCCACGAACAACATCTCCATCACCGGCGGTATGGAGTTGCGCTTCGGTGGCCGGAAGAAAAGCTACTGGCCCTGGGATCCCGGCCGGACCTGGTGGTAATGCCGGTCCGGTGACCAGGACAACTGC
>CAZUBB010000174.1:0-9931 GCA_964618485.1 uncultured Pirellulales bacterium | reverse complement strand
TGCCGCATCTGCTACTCCCCCCGGCCAAAGCGACGACCACCGAAACCGAAGCTGCTCCAGCGTCCGAAACGTCAAAGCCCGAGGCCGCAGCTAAGGATGGCCCGGATGCGAAAGCAACTCCCCGGGATCCCGTTTCGCTCGCCTGGGAAGCCAGCGACGATTTGCTCGACGTCGAGCAGAACAAATTCTCGATCGGCCCGAATGACTATGCCCCCGACTTGTGGCGCAAGCTGCAGTCAATCATGGTCTGGCACGACTGGGCTTCTCACACAGGTTGGAGTCCGGCGGGAGGCAATCCTTCGGACGACCCCTTCGCCGATCTCGTCGCCGCGAAGCCGATGCTGGCCCTGGCGCCCAATCCCGCAAGTGCAAATCCTCGCCACCCGGCGATCGTGCCGTTTCTCGAGGCGATTGAGGGCTTTAAGTCGGACGATGCCGCCTGGAAGGCGTCCCCCCCCGGATATCGCTTCGCCGTTCGGCGCCGCAACTTACTGGCCGCCCGCGTTCCCGACTACTGGCGCTGGAAAACCGCCTGCGGCTTCGACCCTACGCCCGCGAAGTCCGATCTCGACCTTATTCGAGAACTCTCCAACCGAATTGCGGCGGTTTCGCAACAACAGGATGGCAGCGCCGCCTCTGAACTCGAAGCATGGTCCAAGACCGACGACGTTCAGGATTTGTTCCAACGCGTCACGACCGAATTCAGCGCCGTGGAAGTGACGCCGCTTTGCAACCGCGCAACGTCGCCCGGCAAGACGCCCGATCTTGACGCCCCGACGCAATTTGCGATCGAGCAACTATTGCTCACATCGCTGCCCAACGCGGCGGACCGCGACCGACTTTGGAAGTCGCTGCGCGAGTCGACGCTGACTCCTGGAAAGATGACGCGTCCGAGCCAGGTCGTGAATGCGCAAGCGCAATTCGAAGCGATGCTCGTGCAGTTTGCGACAGAACTCGCGGAACCGTTGAATCTGATTGATGCGGAAAGACTGAAGCAGCAGGCGAGCGCGGTCAATGCCGCTGCCGTGGAATTGGGTGACGGGAAGAACGCCGATGCGACCGTCGAGTTTGTGCGCCAACTCGGCGCCTACAATCAGTTGCTCGCCTCCGCCGCGCCCAGGACGCCCGACAACGCTGTGGCGGAGTTGTTTGTGCGATTCGCGGATCCCCTCGTTCCGCGCGCGCCAAGAAGTGTAACGCTGGCTTCGCTTCCTAAGTGGAACTCGCCGCTGAAGCCGATTTATGACGACGAGCTTGTGTTGGAGGACGTCACGGAAGCGAATATCAACCTCGAACTCAAGGGTGCGCCCGCAGGCAAGACGCCGTCGTTTCAATTCAAGTCCATTCCGTCCGGACTCGTCGTCGAGCACGGCGGCAAGCCGATTCGGGAACGCGAGACCCTTACCAGTGACGAGTTCCAATTCAGAATCACGGTAGATCGCAATCTCATCTCCGAGCCGAAAGCGCTTCTGGAGGGAGAGGCATGGGTCGCGGGGAGTGAGGACAGAGAAGCAGTCAAGATCGAGGTGACGCTTCCGACGGACAGCGCGTTTGAGCTGGTGTCGACCGGCGAGACCGGCCTCGTCAAACGGCAAACTTCGGCCGGCGCTTCGCAACTCGTTCTGCTCGCTTTTACACAACAACCACCAACCGAGTTCTCGCTGGGGGTCAAGCGAAACTCCGGGCCAGAACCGAAGTTTACCGCATCGCTTTATGCGCTCGACGAACAACCGCCGAACACGCCGCTGCCGCAGGAATTCGAAGCGCTGAAGTCCGCGGCGCGACGGCTCGACGTGCAAGTAGTCGTCGGCAAGGAATCCTCGAAGGTGTCTCCGCTGAAATTTCTCCCCGCCGCGCCCCCCGCTCCGCCTGCCGCCTCCACAACGCCAGCAGCGGCGCCGCCCCCTCCGGCTGCGAGTAGCGGCGAGATCTCGCTATCCTCGAAGTATCTGGCGATTGTCCTCGAGGAACCGAACGCCGCCGGCGCGGCAATTCATCATGTGTTGTGGTTGGCGATCGAGCCGCTTCATCCGGACCGCTACGTCGCCGCGCCGCGTCCTGCTTTCGATGGCGACGAGGAGCAGAAGCGGTTCCAGATCCCCATTCGCGCCAAGACAAGTGTCGGAGGGGACGTCGCCCTTCCCCGTGGCGGCGTAGCGGTCTCGCTGGGCGGGTCCGAGGTGTTTCGCGGCGCCGATCGCACCATCGGCGATGAAAATCTAACCGCCTCCCACTCGATCGACGCGAGCATCGATTTCCCCGACGAAGGCGCCAATCTGACCGACGCCCGCTTGTTTCTCGATGTCGGAGGATATCCGCGCGCCTTTATGTGGAATGTGTCGGACGATGGTTCAATCACGTCGTTCCAGGGGGCGCGCATCGCGTTCCTCGCGCCGGAGGCGCCCAACCCCGATGATCCGCCGCTTTCGCGGCCCAGCAACAAATCGATCGACGTGGCCTTCGAGGTCGACTGCGACGATCAGAATTGTTTGGTCGATATGGAACTCCGCCTCTTCAAAGACAGCGGCGACGGCAGCGAATTCGACCAGTTTTTGTCGGGCGATAAGCCGCCTACCGTGATTCAGCGTCGCCGTTGGACCGGCACTCGCCAGATTGCCAATTATCTCAAGCCCACCGAGAGCGGTCGGCTTGCGGTCGGCTGCAAAGTTTCCGATTACTCGGCGACGCTATCACCAGGCCCCAGCCAAGGCCGCGGCGAAATCTGGGTCCGAGTTGTCGATACGAGCGATCCTGCGAAGAGCATTGAGTCGAGGCTCCCTATTCTCATCGACGGCACGCCCCCCGAAGTCGATCCAGTGAGCTTTTCGGAAACGCTGGATCACATCGCCGGCATGGACCTGGTTGTTCCCGTACGTGTGACCGATTCTCTGAGCGGCCCGGCCACCTTGTTCTTCTGGCAGGAGGAGCCCAGCATGGATGCCGGCGTCGCGAATCCGCAGGGACAGAAAGCGAAGCTCGATCCTCCCAGGCCGGATGACGGCGGCTTTCGCGATCGTGTTTTCAAAATCACGCTCAAAGAGCTTCCACCATCGTCGCCAGCCGGAGAACAAGTAGAGATCTACTTGCTCGCCGAGGACCACGTGGAAAACGCGATGAAAAGGCCGAAGGCGTTCGTTGTCCGCTACCAAACACGCTCCATGGACCAGGCCGCGTCCGGCAAAGGAATGCCGCGCGATGTCACGATTCAAGTCGTTTACGATCACCCCAGGGGCCCCAGGCCTTCGCGCGGTGCGAGCGTAACGCTTGTCTCTGGCGGTGGCAGGGACGGCGAAATTCAGGCCGCCCCTCCTGAAGGCGCTGTCTTCCTGCAACTGGAACCTGGGACCTATCAATTCGAGGCTCAGGGAAACATGAATAACGTGCAAGGCATCGGGAAACTCACCGTCACTGTCCCTCCCCAGGGCGATGGCCCGATTCCGAGGACGATCACACTGCAGCCGGTTCCGCCGCCCCCACCCCCCACAAAGCCGTAAACTGGATGAGATGCAGGGGGTGTATCGATCCTTGGGGAAACTTCGGAACAGAACGATCCCGCTGCCGAAAAAGTAAAGCATAACGACGCGCGCCCAATTGCCGGGCGATCGCTCGGAATCAATTACTTGCTCTTGAGGTGCGGAAATGGATTTCGCCAAGCGTTACGCCGTGCGGACGCTCAGTCTGGTGCTGGCCGCTTCCGTAGCGCATTCCACGCTCGCTCAAGCACCAGCGCCGCCCACGCTGTGGAGTTTCTTAGGTTTTCCTCGGACCGGTAATCTCCGTGCGCAGTTTGTGAACCGCCGCGGTAATCTTCCGGGCCTCGAAAAGAAACCGCCATTGAAGAACATTGCTGATCCAGCGAACCTGGCGCCGGATATGCCCAAGGCGATTCAAGAGGCCGCGAAGATCAAGCAGCAAGAAGACCTGGCAAAGCAAAAAATCAAGGCGATCAAATACCTCGGCAAGATCGGTTGTGGCTGCTATCCGGGCGTCAAGGAAGGCCTCCTGGCCGCGCTCGACGACTGCACGGAAGAAGTCCGCTACGAAGCGGTGCAAGCCTTTATGGAAGCCGCCGGCGATCGCTGCCAGGCGTGCAGTGAGACGTGCTGCGACGCCGAAGTCATCGCCGCGTTGAACAAGATGGCCACGGAGATGGACGCTAACGGCTGCTACACCGAGCCATCCGCCCGCGTGCGGGCTGCCGCCGCCCAGGCCGCTCAGATCTGCGAACAGCGCGTGCCGCCGCCGGAACCGATCCCGGTGATCCCCGTGCCGGAAGGGGGCGGTAACAGCCTCCCTGATCCCGTCACGATGAAGAAGAAGCGATCGGCGATGGGCATGCTCTTGCATCCCACGGACATGTTCCGCTCGCTGATGGACGACGAACCTGCGCCGTCGCGGCCGCAAGTGATCGTCATGGATCGCGAAGCGAATGCTCAGCCAAGCCCCGCGGCGAAGAAACAGAAGTCCTCGCAACATCAATTGGCTTCGTTGGCCGGACCTTCCGACGAGCCGCTGCCGGTCCCGCAACCGGAACGCTCCTCGGGACAGCGTCTCAAGGGCACGGTCGCGTGGGTCGGAGCGCCGGGCACGAACATGCGACTTCATTTCCCGAACGGCGAAACGCCGGCGGTGGGTGAAGAGCTCCGCGTCTACCACGACTATCTCACCGGCCGCCAGATGGTCGGAAAAATCCAAGTCGTCGCGGTCGCTTCGGACGGCGTCTGGGCGCGGCCGCTCGGAACGGGCGTCGAGAAAATGGCGAGTGGCGACGCGGTCGTTACGCTGTCGCAAGAAGTGCCCGCAGAAGTTGTGCGTCAAGTTGAGAAGAAGAACACCGTCGCGAAACAAGCGGAGTTGAAACCGGTCAGCGCCAAGAAACTGGCGCCGATCAAGCAACCCGCCAAGCAACAGGTGACCGTGCCGCGGGCGCCAGCATCTCCGGCCGTGCAGGTGACGGACTCGCAAGCAAGGCCGCTGGCCCAATCGTCGCAGGTGCAACGCAAAGAAATCTCCGCGCCGGTCGTTCGTAAGCACCTGCCGCCGCGCACCGCGGTCCGTCCCATGGCGAACTCGCAACCGCCGCGACTCTTCGACGCGCCGCCGACGGCCGCGGCGCCGAGCCAGTCGAAGGCCGCGCCGGCGGTGAAGCCCACGCAGACCAAACCGGCGCCGCTTGCCATTCCGACTGCGAAGCCCAGCACGGTCCGCACCGTAGCCCAGGCATCGAGCCCGGTTTGGGTGGGAGACTCCAAAATCGAGTTCGCGACGGATCAGAAATAGTCGCGAGTACACCGAAGGTTGAAAACGCATCCAGCGAGGCGGACTTTGGTCTGCCTCGCTTCGTTTCGTTCGGGCCAACGATCCTTGCAAATGGTGGCACGCGCCTCCGCGTGAATCGTAAGATGTCAGGCACAACCTGACCTCTGGCGAATTCGACGATGAGCGACAAGTCACGGCGCTGGTGGACGATCGCCCTCCTCCTTGGGTGGGCCGGCGCCATCTATGCCACGTCCAGCACCGTGATGGCGCAACGACGCCTGTTCGGCATCGCCGGTTCGGTTCTTGGCCCCGAGAACCTGGAACGCTTCAAAGACTTCTGGGGCGTGTCATGGTTCGTCATTGTCAAAGGCTGGCACGCCACGGAGTTCGCCATCTTGACGGCGCTGCTGATTTGGACCCTGAACACGCGTTGGCCCGCCACACGACAACGAAACGTCCTGATCGCGGCCGCCTGCGCGCTCCTCTTCGCCGCCTCTGACGAGTTTCATCAAACCTTCGTTCCGACCCGCGGCGGCACGATTTGGGACGTGCTGATCGACGCGCTCGGCATCGGCTTGGCGGCGCTTGCCGGGCTGAGGCGGGCGCGAGTCCGAAAGACAGCAGTCGCGACGGAATTCCATGCGCCGGAGTAGTCTTCGCTACAAATAACACGGCCATTTTACGTTGAGTCGGCCCACGTGATACAATGACTGTATGGACCACATCATTCGCGATGTCACCGAATTAGGCGATGACCAGCGCCGCGCCTTCGAGCAGGTGCTCGGGCAATCACTTCGTGACGACCAGCAGATCGTGCTGGGCGTTCGGAACCCTCGTCAGCAACAGCCGGATGGCCCGGGCATTGACCAATGCACCATTCCAGACTGGTGGAAGGTTTACGAAGGACTCAGCGACGCGGAAATCGATGAGCTAGACGCCGCGGTTTGCCAGCGAGCCAACTTATCGCGGGTAATTGATGAATCATGACGCCGTCTTTGCTGGATACTGACATCCTGTCCGAGCTTTGGAAGCTACGCGACCCTATCGTGCAGCGAAATGCTTCGATGTATCTAATGGAGCATCAGTCGTTCACGCTCTCAGCGATATCGCGCTACGAAGTCATTCGCGGCCACCGCCTGCGAAGCGCGACCCTGTAGGAAGCGAAGTTCGACCTTTTCTGCCGCCATTGCCTCTTGCTCCCGATAACGGACGCAATTCTCGATCGTGCGGCGAATCTTTGGGTCAAGGCACATCGCCAAGGGCTTGCCCGCAATGATGCCGACTTGATCATCGCCGCAACGGCGATTGAGCACGGCAGGACATTAGTGACCGGCAATACCTCGCATTTCGCTTGGATCGACCACTTATCGGTTCAAGACTGGCGTTTTTCAGGCTAGCAACTTGGACGTCAACCCTACCCCCGCCGTCCCCGCGTGCTAAAATTCCGCCAATCTTCCCCGCCCGCTCGACCTCCCGGAATTCTGCCCCATGCGACTGCTTTCCGCATTTGTTGCTTGCGTCTTACTGACCACCGCGGCCCGCGCCGCAGACTGGCCCCAGTGGATGGGCCCGAATCGTGATGACCAGTGGACCGAGTCTGGCATTCTCGAGGCGTTTCCCGAAGGGGGGCCCAAAGTCCTGTGGCGCGCTCCGGTCGCGGGCGGTTACGCAGGGCCTGCAGTCGCCGCCGGGCGCGTTTACGTGACCGACTTCGCCAAGGAAGAGGGCGAAGTGAAAAACGATCCCGGGGGCCGCGTCGATCTCAAAGGCAAGGAACGCGTCCTCTGCTTCGACGCCAAGACCGGCGAGCCGGTTTGGACGCACGAGTACGATTGCGAATACAAGATCTCCTATCCCGCCGGACCGCGCGCCACGCCGACGGTCGACGGCGACAAGGTGTACACCCTCGGCGCCGAGGGGCGTCTCTGCTGTCTCGATGCCAACACCGGAGACGAGCTCTGGTTCAAGGAGCTGAAAGAAGAGTACAAAATCGAAGCGCCGATCTGGGGCTTCTGCGGGCATCCGCTCGTCGACGGCGAGAAGCTGATCTGCCTCGTCGGCGGCGAAGGCTCCGTGGCCGTGGCGTTCGATAAGAACACCGGCAAGGAACTCTGGCGAGCCCTCTCCGCGCCGGAGCCCGGCTATTGCCCGCCCACGATCATCGAGGCCGGCGGCGTTCGACAGTTGCTCATCTGGCATCCCAAGTCGCTCAACAGCTTGAATCCCGAAACCGGCGAAGTCTATTGGTCGCAGCCGCTCGAACCGAATTACAATATGTCGATCACGCGCCCGATGCTCGAGGGTGACCTGCTCTTCGCCAGCGGCATCGGCGAAGTATGCGCGGTTTACAAACTCGATCCCATGAAGCCCGCCTCGACGGAAGTCTGGCGCGGTACGAAGGACGATTCGCTCTATTGCTCAAACGCAACGCCGCTCATCGAAGACGGCGTCATCTACGGCGCCGATTGCGGCAAAGGCGTGCTCCGCGCTGCGAAGCTGGAAAATGGCGAGCGCCTCTGGGAAACCTTTGTGCCCACGACCGGCGGCGACCGCCGCGCCGCGCATGGCACCTGTTTCCTCACGAAGAACAGCGACCGTTACTTTGTCTTCAGCGAAACCGGCGACCTGATCATCGCCCGCCTCACGGCCGAAAAGTACGAAGAAATCAGCCGCGCCCACGTGCTCGAACCGACCAACGAAGCCTTCGGCCGCCGTGTCGTTTGGACGCATCCCGCGTACGCCAACCGTTGCGCCTACATTCGCAACGATCAGGAGCTGATCTGCGTCTCGCTCGCCGCGGAATGATTTTCGGATTTGCAAGTCAACCAACAAAATCAGCCGCCGCGACCCGTTGGATCGCGGCGGCTGTGTTGAACTTCTTCGAAAGCTACCCGTCGGTTACGGCTGCGGCGTCGAGCCCGCTTGCGGCACGCCGAGCAGCGCTTCCTCTTCTTCCTGAATGATGATGCGTGGCGTCACCATCATCATCAGCGTCTGCGTTTCGTGCCCGATGCCCACGTTCTTGAACAACCGGTTCACGTAAGGCACCTTGCTCAAGAGCGGGACGCCGAACTCGTTGCGCCCTTCGCTCATCCGCTTGATGCCGCCCAACAACACGGTACCGCCGTCCGGCACGCTGACCGTCGTGGTGACCGTGGTGAAGCTGAACGTCGGCAACTGCACCGTGGTGCCCGCGGTCGTCGTCGTCCGCGAGTTGGCACGGCTCGTCGTGTCGTCGTCCGGACCTTCGGACGCCGTGTCTTCCGTGGTGCTCGTTTCACCCGTGAAGGTGAACGTGTCCACGTCGCCGATCTGGCTGAAGAACGGCACGATCGTCATCCGCACGAACCGGCGGTCCGAAGAGACCACCGCTTGCACGCTCATGTGCGTTCCTTCGTTCAGCACCACGATCACAGGCTGCTGGGCGGCGGCAAAGTCGCCCACCACCGGGATCACGCTGATCACGAACGGGCTCTGCGACTGATCGCTCACGAACGCCTGCTGGCCGTTGAAGAGCGTCACCTTGGGGGCCTGCAGAATGTTACTGCGGCGATCCCCTTGGCTGGCTTCCATCACGAACCGCGCTTCGATATCGCTTAAGATCGCGAAGCCCAACGTGGCCCCGGCCCCCGGAGCGAAACCGCCGAACTGCGGCACCGCCAACGGGAAGCTCCCTTGCCGGAACGGCACGTCCAGGTCGGACGTAAAGTTCCCGTCGACGGGGTTCAAACCGACGGTGTTCGTCGGTCCATGGTCGCGGTCTTGCGTATCGCGCGTCGGATCGCCGCCGGCCCCGTCCGCGTCGTCGTTCGGACGACCGAACACCTGGAACGGCCCGTCGATGTCGTCGTCGAGATCAAAGTCGAAGTCGACGCCGATGCGCTCGAAGAACTGATCGCTGAGCGTGATGAAGCGCACTTCAATCGTCACCTGCAAGTCTTGCAGACGGCGCAACTGCTCCAGCAAGTCGGCGATCTCTTCGTGAACCTGTTGCGTCTGGCTGATGACCAGCGTCAGGTTGTTTTCATACTCTTGAATCGCGCCCACGCCGCCGACTTCGGTCCAGGAGGTCGGTTGAATCGTCGACGTGATCAGCTCGATCAGACTATCGAAGTCCGGCTGCACGCCGCCGCCGATGCCCCCCGGCCCGGCCCCTTGCGGGACCGCCGTGGCGCCGGTCGGAATGGCCCCTTCCGAGGCCCCCACCGATGCCAGCACGGCCGGATTGATCGTGGCGTTGCTCGAAGCCCCTTCGCGGTTCGCAACCACGGAGATCGGGTTATGGCCGCCGTAGCCGCCAAACCCGTTCGTGCCGCTGAAGCCGTAGGCGTCATGAATGGCGCCGGACAACCCCATGCCGCTGTTGGGCACAAAGTTCGGAATGCCGATCACCAGGTCCGCGACCGGATAGGCGACCGAATACAGGTTGCCGTCCTTCTGGTCTTCGCTGGTGATGTTCAGCACTTCGTTCTTGATGACGTACGTCAGATTGAGCGGCTCGAGAATCAGGTTGAGCGCGCTCTTCACCGAAATCTCGTCCTTCAGATCGATTGTCACCGGCGTATCCGAGGTCGCCCCGGCGTCGGCCATTCCTTGCGGATTAAGATACACGTTCACCTGCGCGACCTTGCCCAGGTAATCGACCACCTCGGCCAGCGGACGATTCTGGAAG
>CAZUBB010000173.1:328-10177 GCA_964618485.1 uncultured Pirellulales bacterium | reverse complement strand
GAGATTCTGGCAATTACGCGCGGGGCGCCGAAGAAGGACTGAGGGCACGATTGCGCCAATTGCAATTGTGCCATTTGTTGTAGCACGGTCTCCCGACCGTGCTACGGGGCGGGAGACCTTCGGTCGGAGCGGTGGAACGGTCGGGAGACCGCTCCACAACAAATTGGGCGCTTGCTTAGCGCTGCGGGAATTGGATGCGGCTGAGTTTGGCCACCGGGTCGTGACCGGGCGAGAACGCCAGTTCGGCCGCGGCGATGTTGCTCATGCGGGCGCGCAGCCATTTCACGGGGCCGTGCGAACGGCCGTCGACGAAGGCGCGTAGCGGGCGCTTTTCTGGATCGAGCGTGCGCAGTTCGATCGTCGTTTCGAGCGGCAGCACCACCGGGCGCCAGCGATCGGGCGCGAGCACGTTGGAGCCGACGAGCATCAGCGCCGAGGTGCCCAGCGGTAGCGGAGTGGCGCCCATCGCGCGGCCGTACGACGTCGAGCCGGCGGCGGTGGCGATTAGCGCGCCGTCGGCGACGAGGCGATCTAAGCGCTGCTGGCCGTTGACGAGCACTTCGATCCAAGCCGTTTGCCCTGAAGCGCGTTCGACCCAGGCGTCGTTGAAGGCCAGCGACGATTGCTTCAGTCCCTCTGGGCTCTCAGTTTCGACGTGCAACAGCGGGACGTGCTCCAGCACGAGCTCAGTGTCGGCAAGCGACGAGGCCGGCACGTCGTTGAGCAAGAAGCCGAGATGCCCGACGTTGATTCCGTAGAACGGTACGCGGCGGCGCCAGTGCTCGCGGATCGCTCGCAGCATGGTGCCGTCGCCGCCGATCACGACGATCAGCTCGGGGTCGTCGTGCACATTGTCGAACTGTTTGGCAATCGCGCGGGCTTCTTCGTTGCGCTCGTCGGCGATGACCATCAAGCGCGCGGCGCCGGCATGGAGCTTCGAACGGCGCGTCGGCGGGACGCCGCGATAGAGCCCATGCCGGGCGATGTAATCGGCGACTTCGGGAAGCAAGAGTTCCGACACGGGGCGGCCGTAGAGCAGGTGGCTGCGCAACGTAGCACCGGAGCGCAACTCGTCGGCGGCAATCAGTTCGTGCCGCGGCGGCAGGTCGGCGGGATCGATCTTGCGCTCGGCGCTGGCGATGACGGCGAAGCGAGCTTCTTGCCAGAGGCGCGGGCCATCTTGCCAGGTGGTTTGAATGATCGAACGTCCTGTGCCTCCTTGCACAACCAGTTCACGCCCGACAACGAGCCAGGCATCGGGATCGGGCGAGCGTAAGAGCAATTCGGACGGCGGCGTAAAGCGTCCCGCTTCCAGATCGCTCAGGTCGACGCTGACGCGTTCGAGGCCGCGGAAATTGATATCGGCCATCGCGGCGCGATAGATCGGCTCGACGTCGTTGGCGACGACCTCGCCGGGACGAGGTCCGCTCGGCGTGACGACGACCGAACGAAAGCGTTCGCTTAATAAAACGGCGATGCGGCGGTGAGACCCAGTGGGGGGGTTGAAGCTCTCGTGAAAATACGCCGTAGACCGTTGCATTATCGATTTCGCAAGAGGAGCAATCTGGCCGATGAGTGTAACGCAATTCACAGAATTTCGCTGGGCGTTCGGGTAACCACAATTACGTTTTTTGCGGTGCAATTCGCTCTGTTCGGGTGATTGATTTTGTCTATCATGAGCGGCGTGGGGCAAGTATTTCGAGGGGAAGTGATTCGCACGCGTTCATTGCTGTGATGCGACGAGACGAGACGACGATCTCTGCTCGCGACTGCAATCGGATTCGATCCCAAACGGTGCTTGGGAATCGAAGTTGCCTTCGCGATCCGTCATCTGCTTGCGTCGCCTTTGCATAGCTTTCTTGAGGGGAAGTCCGCCTGGGGATTTCCTAGGTGCGTGGCCCCCCCTCCAAGCTATATATACTCCGTCGGCGTACAAACTGCCCCCTGGAAACCGATTCCATGCCGCTTGAATTGCGCCCGCGCATCCTCACGTACGTGGGGAACGATCGCGGCATGCTAGACGTGCTTGCGCGATGTCTCGACCCTGAGACTTACCGCCTCGAGCATTATCGTCCCGCGGACTGGTCGCTCGACGCGGTGACCCCCAGTTGGCGGTGCGAGCGCGTGGTGCTGCTCGATCACTTCGAATCGCAGGGATCGCATCCGTACTTAGAGCAGCTCACGAGACACGACGCTGGCGTACCGGTTGTCGTGTTGCTGGATCGAACGGACGAATTGCGGCTGACCGCAGCCGGTTTGGCGCGATTACACGGCGCCGAGCGCCTTGTGCTGAAGCCTTTGCGGGATACCGCCAACCTCACAGCGGCGATCGCTGATGCGTTCCGGAAACTGGATCATTGGAAGGCGCGGCTCGATCAGCCTTGCTTTTTGGAGAATGCCGGTCTTGTTTACGAGGCATCCGGCCGCTCGCGAAACCAAATGTCATCGGACGACGCTTCGCTCCTCCCGGGCAGGGGCGTCTACCGAGAGGATCCTCGCCCCCTGCTGATCTGATGGTGGACATGGCAAATCAGCGCACGGCGACGGTTCACCTGATCGATCCCGACAGCGCTTTGGCCATTCGCCTTCGCGCGCTGCTTGGGGGCGAGACGCGGCTGATGCAATACAACTCCGCAGGGCAATTCCTGCACGAGTCGCCCGAACAACGGCCGGCATGCGTCGTGATGGAAGCGAACCTGCCGGGGGAAGAGTCGATCTCTTTCATCGAGGAGTTTCGAAAGCGCCCCTGCGCCCCGCCGGTGATCGTCTTTGCGGATCAGATCTCGGTGCGCAAGGCCGTCGAGGCGATGTCTCACGGCGCTTATTTTGTGCTTGAGAAATCGGGGGACCCGGCGACGCTCAAACGCCAGGTGCAAAGCGCGCTCGAACGGGATGCGGCCGATTATCAGCGGTGCCAGATGAGTGCCGAAGTTCAGGGACGGCTGCAAACGCTGTCACAGCGCGAACGGCAGGTGGCCGACCTGATTTTCAACGGGCTGGAAACCAAGGAAATCGCCGTGCGGCTCGGCATCAGCACCAAGACCGTGGATTACCATCGCGGACAGATATTTAACAAAGTCGGCGTGAATAACCCGGCGCAGTTGGTGGCTGCGATGTTCCAGGTGGAAGGGCGCGCTGTCTAAGAGAGCGGCGCCGCGAGCAGGAAATGGCCTTCGTGACGAAAGCGGCCGTTACTCCGGGCGCTGACGTTTTCGGCAGTATCGGCGGCGAACCTGCAAGCGCGCGGGCTCCTCCTTGTGAGCGACGCCCCGGCATCGCAAAATGGGCGTTTTCCCGGTCATCCCGCCCGCGAGCTATTTCCACATGCCCAGTTGCGTTCTGGCCTATTCCGGCGGCCTCGATACTTCGGTGATTCTCGGTTGGCTGCAAGAGGAGGGTTACCAGGTCCACGCCGTTTACGTCGATCTCGGGCAGCCGTGCGAGGATCGCGAGGCGATTCTGCAGAAGGCCCGTACCTGCGGCGCCGTCAGCTCGCGGATCGTCGACGCCCGGGAGGAATTGTGCCGTGATTTTGCGTTCCCGGTGCTGCAGTGGCAGGCCAAGTACGAGGGAGTCTACCTGCTGGGGACGTCGATCGCCCGGCCGCTCATTTCCAAGGCGTGCCTGCAAGTGGCGCGGGAAGTCGGCGCCGATGCGTATGCCCACGGTGCCACCGGCAAGGGGAACGACCAGTGCCGCTTCCAATTGGCGGCGGAGGCGCTGAGCCCCGCGGTGAAGATTATCGCACCGTGGCGGATGGAGAAATTCCGCGCGGCGTTCCCGGGGCGGACGGAGATGATCGCGTTTTGCGACGAGCGCAAGATTCCGGTCAAGGCGTCGGTGGCGAAGCCTTATAGCTCCGACGAAAACTGCCTGCACATCAGCTACGAGGCGGGCAAGCTGGAAGACCTGGCAGTGTGCGGCGTCGACCTGGTCGATTTCGGCATGACCGTCTCGCCGCAGAAGGCGCCGGATGCGGTCGAGAAGGTGACGATCGCATTTGAGCAGGGCGTGCCGGTTTCGGTGAACGGCAAGCGATTGAACGCGATCGACCTGGTCCTGGAACTGAACAAGATCGGCGGCCGTAACGGCGTGGGGCGGATCGACATGGTCGAAAACCGCTTCGTCGGCATGAAGAGCCGCGGCGTCTACGAAGCGCCGGGCATGACGATCCTCTACGACGCGCACCGCTACGTCGAGCAACTCACGCTCGACCGCGATCTGATGCACTTGCGCGATCGCCTGGCGCCGGAAGTGGCCGAGATGGTGTACTACGGCTTCTGGTATCACGCCAAGATGGACGCGTTGATGGCGTTCATCCGCCAGGCGCAGAAACTGGTTACCGGCGAGGTGACGCTGCACCTGTACAAAGGCAATATCGCCGTCGCCAATCGACAGAGCCCCAATAACCTGTACGACGAAGGCATCGCCAGCATGGAAGGGGGTGGCAGTTACAACCAGACCGACGCGGAAGGCTTCTTGCGCATTCAGGGATTGCCGGGAAGGGTGCAAGGACGCGTGACGCCGCGGAAGTGGTAGCAGGAATTACGCCTCTTCCAGCCACGCCCAGGCCTGGTCGATTTCACCGGCGTCGAAGTACTTGATCTTGGCCATCGTGAACGGCTTGCAGACGCTGGCCATCCATTTTTCCCACGACTTTTCGCCGACCAGGGCGATCTTCTCCACTTCGGTGCAGTGCGTGGTGGAAAACTTGATGTCGTCCCATAGGGCGTGGGCATCCCAGCCGTGGAAGTCGTGCATCTGGGCGAGCAGGCGGATTTTGCCGTGCTTGGCGACGGCGTTATCGATGGCCGGCACGAAGGTCTTGTAATCTTCGTCGTGCAACTTGCCGGAGAGCTTGAAGCCGAGGACTTTATCGGAGCCGCGGGAGAGCGTTTCGATCATGGCGAAGTTCCTTCGGTTTTCGTTGGGGGCTCTAATTGCTTCGGCATATCATAGCAATTCGACGGCGACTTATTCCAGCGTCTGAAGTCCGAAGTGGGTGAATGCCTCCGAATGCGGCTTTAAGGCGGAGCGCGTCGCGTAAGATTCACATTGTGCCGGCCGGCATAGACCGCCTAATCTACGGTATTGCGCAAAGTCGGCCGAATTTGCGAAGTGACGCGATATGCCCTCACCACCGTCGCCGCCGTGGCCGAGCTTGCTGCGTCGCCTGCTGGTTGCAGCGCATGTCTTGGCGGCCTTGGCGCTGTTTTCGCTCCGGCTTACCGCCTCGCGCCCGCCGAGTCATACGCTGCTGTCGCTCTGGCTCGGCCTGGGGTGCGCGCAGATTTTTCTGGCCGCGATTTGGGCGGTTCTCCGTCCCGCGGCGTGGCGGTGGCGGCTGGCAGCGGTGGCGGCGCCGACGCTGGCCTGGATCTGGAATAACGGCCGGGCCCGCGACGGCGACTACGATACCTGGGTGGCGTTCTTTCTGCCGGTCGCAGCGAGCGCCGCGGCCTGCGCCGTCGCGATGCGGCTCGTGAACGGCTGCCAGCTCATCAGCGCGGAGGAACTCGCGGAACAACACGGCGCGGCGAGCCGCCAGTTTTCGCTGCGGACCTTGATGCTCCTCACCGCCGCGGTGGCGGTGCTCTGCGCCGTGCTGGAGTTTCTGGTTCGTCCCTGGTTGGAATACGGAAACGAGATGCTCCCCTTCCTGGCAGCCACGTCGCTTTCCGGTTCGGCGACGCTGCTGGCGTGGTTTCGCACCGACCGCTACGGCGTGCAGCGCGCCGTGAGCTGCTTCGTCGCGATCGCCGCCGGTACGACATTGCGGCTCATCGAAAGCCCCATTGATCTGCGATTCGCGCTACTGCTGTCGAGCGTGGAATGCCTGGCTCTGGCGATCACCTACCAGACGTGGCGGGCGTCGGGGCTACGATTGATGACGCCAGGCAATCAGCTCGCGTCGACGACGACACCTCCAAGCTAAGAAGGAGTCCATAGTCCCGCATGGGATGCACGATTGCCTGATCCCGCGCGGCGCGCCTTCACGCGCACGTACGGCGGCACGAAGCGGCTGCGGTGGGCGAACGTGCCGGCGTCGGCCTTCGGATCGGCGTGGAACGGTTCCAGCAGGTCTTCGATCACAAACCCGGCGCGGCACATGCCGCCGAGCAGGTCCTCCCAGCGGTGCAGGAATTCCAACGTGCCTTCCTCGCGGTGCAGGCTGCCAGCAACGGGGGGCAGCGGCCCGGCGCGGTAGTACGGCTCCTGCACCACGTAGCCGGCATCGGTCGGCTTGACGCTCGTTTGCAGGCTGCCGGGCTGTTTGTGCTGGCTCACGTACAGCCCGCCGGCGCCGGTGACGCGGGCGATTTCGCGATAGACGGCAATGATGTCGGGCACGTAGCACGTGCTCACTGGTTGCACAACGATATCGAACTCCGCGTCAGCAAGTGCGCCGAGGTCGTCCATCGAGGCCTCGACCGTGCGCACGGGCAATCGTCGCTCCGCGGCCACCTCGCGGTCGAGCGCCAACATCGCGGGGCTGATATCCACGACGGTGACGATGGCCCCCGCGGCGGCGTAGATGACGCTATGCTTTCCGCCGCCGGCGCCGAGGCAGAGGAGACGCTTGCCGGCGATGCTTTCGCCAAGCCAACCGGCGCCGTCGACGGTACGGAGCGGATCGACGAAATCGTCGTCTTCGGCTGGCTTCGTGAATCGCCCGCGGTTCGCCACGCGAGCATCCCAAGCGCGGCGGTTGTGCTCGCGGGCCGCGGCGCTATGGGAGTCGGGTCCGATCGGCATCAGCGTCGCCTAACGTGGGAGGAAGCGTTTTCCTCCATGATAGACGAGAACCGCCGCGCTGACAGCGAACGCCAGCGCGAGCGATGATGGTTCCGGAACGCTATTCGAAGATGCTCCGAAGTGATTGCGCACCAGATTCAAGTCGTTCAGATCGACGAGGCCGTCGCGCGGGAAGGCGTCGCCGGGGCTGAGACCCGCGTCGCCGAAGTGGTTCCGCACGTTGTTCAAGTCTTCGAGGTCGACGCGGCCATTGTCGTTCGTGTCGCCCGGGACCGCGTCGTCCGGCGTTGAGACCATGATCTCGGAGAATCGCCAGTCCGCGCGCACGCTCGGCGCCGCGCCGGCCGGCAGGAAGGTGTCCTGCCAAAGAAGGATGGCGAATTGGTCGACGGAAAACGTCGTACCGGGGTCTAGCGGCAGTTGAATCGTGGTCGCGTCGCCATCGAACCCGCCCGGGTCGAAGTCCGGTTGGTTGGCATTGATTGGCAGCGCGGCGCCGTCGGCCCATACGCGCAAGGTCAGCAGGCCGGGGTCCGCGTCGTAATCGAGTTGATACTCGAGCTTCGTATCGAGCGGCAGTGGCAATTCATCGTCGAGCGCGCCTTCCTGATTGAAAGGAAACTGAATCGACGAAAAGAAACTTGCGCCGGTGTCGGTTGCGATGACGGTCGGTCCCAATGAAGGGCCGCCGAAGATAGGTGAGATGTTGGGAAAGTAATCGACGGTCACGGCATCGAAGGCATCGCCACCGTGGCCGCCGGCGCGATCGTCGCCCGTCGTGCCGCTGTTGACCAGACCAAAGGCGATCTGGGCGAAGCGATTGGGATCGGCGGAGAAGCCGTCGCCGACAAGCGTCGCCTGGACGCGCAAATGAAAGCTCGTGGTGCTATTAAGCGTGGTGCCGAGCGGCCAGGCGAGTTTCGCGGTGGGGAGCAAAGTGTCGTACGAGGCGGTCAATGCATCCGCAGTGGAGGAGAATCGTCCCGCATCGCCGCTGGTGACGCTGGCGCGGCCAGCGGCGATGGGGTCGTTCGCAAACTGTTCCTGCAACAGCGTTCCGCCCTGCGCGCAGGCAGTTAGGTATGCGAGCACGAACAGAATGTGGAGCTGTCGATTCATGGGCGTGCGCCGTGCGGAAGCGTTAAGGCAGGAACGAGCGGTTGTGTGTAGAACGTGTTACTCCGGGCGCTGACGCTTTCGGCTCCACGTGAGCAGCGCGAGTAATGATGCGAGCGCAAGAGTGCTCGGCTCGGGGACCGCGGGGCCGACCGAGGCGTTGTTGAGCGACACGCCGTCGAGTTCAAATTTGTTGTGCGTTTCCGCGTCGCCGTCGTCGGGGACGCTGAAGCGCAGCCAGCCGATTTGGTCGAGCCCGGCGTCGGAGAGATTCAACCACGTGCCTCCGCCGGAACCGTCGAGCAATTGCAGGATGTCGGCGCCGGAAGGGTTGTCGTAATTCAAACCGGCCAGGTCGGCGAGCGTCCCGGCGAACGGTTTTCCGAAGTCGCTCGGTGCGCTTCCGGGCTCACTTGCGAACGGGTTGGTCACGTCACTGAAGCCGACGGTCGGCAGGTCGAATACGTGTTCGCCGACCGGTACCCAGGTTGCGCCATCGGCGCTCACTTCGAGCGTGGCGGAGTCCGCGCCGAACGTGCCTGCGTCGGCGCTGAGCGGATTGGCGGCCAGCCCATTGGGGAAGTCGTTATCGATGAGTCCGACATTGGTGAAGACTCCGAGGTCGAGCGTCGCCGAACCGGGAAGCAAGTAATTCGAGAGCTGCAACGTGACGAAGCCCCCTTCGCCGATCGACACCAATTCACTTGGCATGAACGGGGGATTAAATGCGCTCACCACACCGGGGAATGCGCCCACGCCGGTGAAGCGCGTGGGCACGCCCAGCGCCGTGGCAGGATCGTTGAATCCAGGCGCGGCGCCGTCGCCGGATTGAAAGTCGACGACCTTCGCCGCGTGCGTCGCAGCGCCTGCGTTGTCGCCCATCGCCACACTTGTACCGAATGCCAGCCAACTGATCACTGCTAACTTTTTCATCGTTGTTCCTCAAGTTGTAGAGACATCACTCCATCGAAAATGATTCTTTGCCATCCCGCGTGCAGAGCGCCGTCAGCGTGGCGGCGTCGGTGATGTCGGCGATCCGCCGCGCGCCGCCGTCGCAGAGGAGCACGTTCACTCCGCCTGGATGATCGCTCCAAAGTTCGTTGTGCTGCGTGACGTTGACGCGCTCCGCCACGTCGAAGATGTTCGCGCCGTTCAGCCATTCGCTATCGAGCTTCCAGCCGCGGCCAGTGTCCTCGCCGACGATCAGTGTGTTCGAGGCGCCGTCGCGGACCTGCGATAGGCGAATCGCTCGATCCCAAACGAGTACGCCATTCATGACGTCGCTCGCCTCCGGAAGCGAAGCGCCGAAGATGCCGCCGTAGTCGGTCCAAGCCAGGTCGTCGCCGGGATCGTACGCGCCGTTGCGATTGCGGTCGCCGGAAGTGCTGGCAAAACGATCGGCGGTATAGCGCGATGTGCTTGGGCAAAGATAAACCGGTACGACGGCGCTCCCCGCGATATGATTCGCCGCGTGACTATACGCTTTGGAAGCATCTAACTGGCGCCAAATGGCGTGCTGTTCCAAGTAGGGAAGCAGAAAGGCCGACCACGCCAGCCGGCGCGTCTTCGGCTCCGTGCAGCCGGGCGGAAACGCTTGAAACGCGCCGTGGTACGCGTGTAAACCGATCCCGACTTGCCGTAGTTGCGACAGGCATTGCGCGCGGCGGCCGCCTTCCCGGGCTTGCTGCAGCGCGGGCAGCAGCAGCGCCACGAGCGCGGCGACGATGGCCGTTATGACCAACAGCTCCACCAGGCTGAACGCGCCGCGCGGGCGCGCAGCGTCAACGCGTCGCGCGCGCTGGTGCGCGCGGCGCATGCCGCGGGAATGCATGACCTACCGCCGAGGCTGAAAAAGGATTCGCGTCGTCGCGGGTTTCGCCCTCGCGAAACAATCCGCCGTAACGCGTTGGTAGGTCTTCTGACTCGCGAGCCGGTGCGCCCGACCTTCTCGCCGCGAGGCAGGAACTTCAAAAATTC
>CAZUBB010000173.1:0-318 GCA_964618485.1 uncultured Pirellulales bacterium | reverse complement strand
GCCGTCCCGGATTTGCACCGGAGTTCCCTGTTTGTCGGCCGAAGAGAAAGCCTCACGACCGACCACCAACGCACGTGGAGTGCTACGCTAGCCGAGGCGGGGGGAAGTGTCAAGCGCAGGCGGCAGGCTGGAGGCGGTAGGCTGGAGGCTTCAGGAGGCAGGAGTCAGGAGTTGGGAGGCAGACGATGCATGATGTGCGCTGGGGTCGTAGCGCGAATTCTGAATAGCCCCAACGGGGCGGTAGACAATAGCCAGGGGTGCAAACCCTGTCCTTTATACACAACTCGCGCCCGGCGGGCCGAAGGTGGTCCAGGCGGT